>CP090851.1:1881445-2195020 GCA_041879415.1 Vibrio chagasii
GGATGTTGAGTTATCAGAGAAGCAACAAGGCTATCGTGAACTGAATATGCTTTTAAGCGATTTAGTAGAAGCTAAAATTGCGACTTATGAGAATGGCACCCTAACCTTTGCCAATGAAGATGCTCGACGCTTCTCGAATGGCGAGTGGCTAGAAACTCTCGTTCACAGCACAGTAAAACAGATCCAAGATGACATGCCGACCATTCAAGATCGCTCTTTGAATGTTCAGGTATACCGCCAGCTTGGCGAGCGTGAAGTTCGAAATGAGCTAGATGTGGCATCAGTGGTGAACAATAAACTGCACATCATCGAGTGTAAGACGAAAGGCATGCGTGATGATGGTGATGACACCTTATACAAACTGGAATCACTAAGAGACCTATTAGGTGGTCTACAAGCCCGCGCAATGCTAGTGAGCTTCCGCCCACTTCGCCATAACGACATCACACGTGCAGAAGATCTTGGCCTTGCTTTGATCGGCCCTGACGAGTTAAAAGATCTAAAAACGCACCTAACAGCTTGGTTTACCGCTGCTGGCGGTAACGAAGATCAAGAGTGCTAAGAGCAAAATCTCTTAAACCAATATAACAAAGGCGAGTCACTATTTAGTGACTCGCCTTTTTCTTATCTGTTTTCTCTCTGTCACTTAACCAGTAAATAAAAAATGGCCGCATCAATCGATGGGGCCATTTCAAAATTTGCTGTCAGATTAAGACTTAAAGCATTTTACGAGCAGCTTCTACAACTACTTTGATTGAGCGTGCTTCTGTTACTTTTAGTGTGTCGTGATCAGGCGTCTCTTTTTGAGTACGGTTGATGATTACACCAGCAACACAACCCGCTTTCAGACCAGAACTTGCACACATAGTTAGCAGCGTTGCAGATTCCATTTCGAAGTTTAGAACGCCCATGTCTTGCCACTCTTGCATAGAACCTTGGAAACGCTTAACTACACGACCAGAGAACGTGTCGTAACGCTCTTGACCTGGGTAGAAAGTATCACTTGAAGCCGTTACACCCATGTGAACTGTTGCTCCAGCCTCTTCAACTGCTGCTTTCATTGCTGTCGCTACTTCGAAGTCAGCAACCGCTGGGAACTCCATTGGAGCAAAGTGTAAGCTAGCACCGTCTAGACGAACAGAACCAGTAGAAACAATCATGTCACCCACGTTTACGTGAGGTTGGATAGCACCAGTAGTACCAACACGTAGGAAAGTGCGAACACCCAGTTGAGCTAGCTCTTCTACAGCGATAGAGGTAGATGGACCACCGATACCTGTTGAACATACAACCACTGGCTTACCGTCTAATTCTGCGCGGTAAAGTGTGTATTCACGATGGCTAGCAAGAAATACTGGGTTCTCCATCTCTTCTGCAATTTTTTGTACACGAGCAGGATCACCTGGAATGATCGCAAGAGTAGCACCGTTAAGATCTGCTTCAGTAACACCTAAATGGAAAACAGCTTGAGACATAGTTCGCTCCTTTTGGCTTATTGGGCTTTTTACCCTTATTTAAGCTCATAGTAAATTCGTGGGGTACGAACACACTCTAACCAAGCTCATTATAAAATGAAGTGACATAGCTCACACCAATGGTAGCAACAAGATTTCAAGTTTCACAAAAAACCGATTGGCATCACAAAAATAAGCAATCTCAGCACCTTCGTTGCATACTAATGAGACAAAAAACGCCTTTAACGTATTACCGCTAAAGGCGTTTATATAGAAGGCAATTTTGTATAAGAGCGCTGGATTTAGTCTGCTTTAGACTTGAATCGTAGCAGGCGCAATGCGTTCAATGTCACCAGTGCTGTTGCACCACTGTCCGCTAGAACCGCTACCCACAAGCCCGTAATACCAAATAAGCTCGTCACTAAGAACACACCTTTCAAGCCAAGAGCCAGAGCGACGTTTTGACGGATATTATTGATAGTAGCTTGCGACAGCTCAATCATTGCTGGTAATTCAGTTAGACGGTTATGAGTCAGTGCTGAATCAGCAGTTTCCAGAGCAACATCTGTGCCCCCACCCATTGCGATGCCGACATGAGCGGTTTTCATCGCTGGTGCATCGTTAATGCCATCTCCAACCATCGCTACATGCGACTGTTGAGACAACTCTTGTACGTAAGACACCTTATCACTTGGAAGCAGGCTCGCTTTGTACTGCATACCAACCTTGCCACTGATCGCAGCAGCACTGCGCGGGTTATCCCCTGTTAGCATAATGGATTGAATACCAAGACCATTAAGGCGCTCGATCGCTAACTTCGCATCACTACGTAATGTGTCTTGCCACGCTATCAGACCAATCGTATTGGCTGCCTGTTCGGAGTCTTTAACCTCTAATGCAACAACAACGGTTTTACCCTCATCTTCTAGCGATTCGATTTGCTTAGATACCTGTGCATCCAAAGCAAAATCAAGCTTAGATGGCGCAAGCACTCGATATTTCACACCATCGACGTCACCTTCCACGCCACTACCAATCAGCGCTTTTTTGTTGTGTGACTCAGGAATATCAATACCTAGCTCTTCAACTTTTGCCACCAGCGATTTTGCTAGCGGGTGAGTAGAGCCAACTTCAATAGCACCAACCACACGAAGCATCGCATCTTTCTGCCAACCTGACAGTGGCTCAATATCAGTCACCTGAGGCTTACCTTCGGTCAGTGTGCCTGTTTTATCGAAAGCAATGGTTTCGATCTTGCCAAGCTGCTCAAGTGCTGCACCGCCTTTGATTAGCGCGCCACGTTTTGCTGCCGCAGCCAAACCAGAGGTGATCGCTGCAGGTGTTGAGATAACAAGTGCACAAGGACATGCGATTAGCAGTAGTGCTAGACCACGGTACACCCATGTTTCCCAAGGTTGAGCAAACAATAATGGTGGTGTGATAATGACGAGCAAAGCCACTACCATCATCAATGGTGTGTACCAACGACTGAACTTATCAAGGAAACGTTCTAGCGGTGCTTTACGTGATTCCGCTTCTTCAATCAGGTGAAGAATACGGTCAATGGCATTCTCACCTTGTTTAGAGGTAATCGTAATGCGTACCACTTTATCGACCACTACAGCACCGGCCATGATGCTATTACCTTGGATATGCTCCACAGGCACAGACTCGCCAGTCAACGCACTCTCGTCAAAACTCGCAGCATCGGTAATCAACTGGCCGTCTGCTGGCAAACGAGAACCCGCAGCCACTTCAATCACATCACCAGGTACCAACTCGCTTACCGCAACTTCAACACGTTCACCATTGATAATCTTGGTCGCATTCTCAGGCACTAAAGCCATTAGCGCTTGAACGCCACTTCTTGCTCTAGAAGAAGCAAAAGCCTCTAAACGTTCACCAATCAAGAATAGAAGCAATACCATTGCCGCTTCTGCAGTCTCGCCTAGGTATAGTGCACCCAGTGCAGCCACACTCATTAAGGTTTCTATCGCGAAAGGAGTTCCCGAGCGGGCTAGTTGAACGGCTTTCTTAGCGACCGGATACAATCCAAGTAGACATGTCGCGATGAATAAGCCTTCACTTAATTCTGGCGCTGAGCTTTTCAGTAACGCCGCGAACAGCATCGCAGCAGCTATCGCGATGATCTGTAAATTAGGTTGGATATGCGTTTGCCAAAACGTCTCTGGTTGTTGTTTTTCTTTCTTAGAACCCACTTCCGTTAACGGGAAGCCAGTGTTGATAGAGACTTGTTCGATAGTGTCAGCAAGACTTTCATTGTTAAATTTCACAACCAGTTTTTCGGTAGCAAAGAGCACCTTCGCTTGAATTACACCGTCGATATTACTGATCGCTTTTTCTATTTTTCTGGCACAAGCTGGACAGTCCATTCCGGAAACCAACCAACTTTTAGAAAATTGGGCATCGTTCGTTATCGTTGAGGACTGACTGTCTTCTTCTCCACTGTCTGAACTACAACAGCCATCACCCGATGACGCGACTGCCGCTGAAGAAGAGCTGCAACATGCTGATGATGTGCCAGCTGCAGTAATGCTTGAAATTTTAGGGCTAGAGCAGCTTGTTGCGGCTGCTTGTGGTTGAACGTCCACTTTTACTGAGCGGCACGCTGCGTGTTTTGCGCACATAATGTATCTCCTTAATACTTCAATACCCTTGGAGTGGTTACTCAGTCATTAGAGCAACCAACCCCAAGTTCATCGAAAGTATAAACCTTGGAGGTAGCTCCAAGGTCAAGAAGAAGTTTTCGGTTAAGGCAATTTATTTAACAGTCTCAACCAAGTAGGTCGCTATTATTGAGGCTTAAGTTCGGCACACTCTTCTCTATTCGCTGAAACATCATCAATCAGGACGGCATCATGAGAACAGAAAGGCTGTGTATTCAAACTTACGATAGACACATCATCTTCATCAGGATCTACGTTAGAGCCCTGCATCAATTCAGAGATGTGGTAACGAAGGACTAAGACACCCAACAATCCAAACAGAATATTACCCAGCGCTTGTCCGTAAAGAACGCCTAACGCGCCATACCATTGCGAACCTAAATATACGAAAGGCAAGGTACCAAGTGTCGCTTTACCTAAATTCAGAGCGGTTGAATACAGCGGCTTACCTAGGTTATTAAACGAGGTGTTCGCGACAAACAGTGCACCATTAAAGATGAAAGTAATGGCCACATAGGTGCAGAAGGCAGCAACAATGATCGCCGCATCTCCTTGCAGACTAAAGCCATGAATCACGAGATCTTGTAGGAAGTACAACAGCACACAAACCACAATGGTGTACACAGTAGTCACAAATAGAGAGTTATTGAGCGTATCTTTTACTCTGTCCATTCTCTCGGCACCAAAGTTCTGACCAATGATTGGTCCTACCGCGCCAGACAAAGCAAAAATCACAGCAAAACACACTGGCGTTAAGCGACCTATCACCGCAAAGCCCGCAACGAAGTCTTCACCATATTGTGCAATACCTGTCGTGACAATGGCATTGCCGATAGGTGTCGCGGTGTTAGTAATGATTGCAGGAATCGCGATTGCCAAGATTGGGCGGATATTGATGCGCCACTGCACGAATGATGGCGGAGCCACCAGCTCATGACTGCGAATCAAAGGATAAAGTGAGAAGAAAAGAACCGAAAAACGTGCCACCACAGAAGCGATAGCCGCTCCCTCAATGTTCCAGCCAAAGCCAAAAATAAACAGAGGGTCTAAGATCGCATTTACGATCCCTCCCGATAATGTCGCCCACATTGAACGCTTAGCATCACCCGCGGCTCTTAGGCCAGCACCTGCAGCCATCGCAAGCGCCAAAAATGGACCACTCGGTAATAAAATCTGTAAATAAGCTTGTGCACGCTCTGCGGCTAAGCCTTTCGCACCAATGGCTGCCAATAGCTCAGGGATATAAGCGTACATCACAGCAGTAACCGTCGAGCTAATGACAAATGCGGTCAGCATAATACTGGTGCTGAGGTTTCTAGCTTGGTCTCTATTTTTTGAGCCAATAGCTTTTGATACCAAGGCGCCCATCGCAATGGAAGTACCAATCGACACAGAAGTAGAAAAGAAAGTGAGTGTGCCAGCAAAACCAACCGCAGCAGCCAATTCAACCTGACCTAGCATACTGATAAATAACATATCGAGCAGATCGACCACAAACAGTGCCATCAAGCCGACTGAGCCTGCTCCCGACATCACCAAGATGTGGCGCATCGTTGAACCTTCTACAAACTTTGCAGTTTGGTTTGACATGAAACCTCCAAAAGCAGAAACACCACAGACCAAATCTATCGACCGACAAACAGGTCTAAATAGAAAAGCTCCACGAAGAAAAAGGCGCTAGTGCGCCTTTTTTATTTAAGGGTGTTGAGAAAAATAATCGTTCTTAACACGCTACTATACAGGATGTTGGAAACATTCATCTAAGTTCTTGCCGATTGCTCTTAACACATCGGTTCGAGTGATAATGCCAACCAATTTCTGATTGTCGATGACAGGGTAAGCTTTTGGTTTACCTACCTGCATCATATCTGCCAATTCGATAATGGATAAGTCTGGTGCGACTGATAGCACCTCTTGGTACATACAATCACCAACAACGTGTGTGTCTTGGCAGAAGTAACTAACTTTAACTAGCTTCTCTAATAAATCTTGTTCAGAAAGGAAACCAATCACTTGTTCATTGTCATCAATAACTGGTCCACCCATGTGATGACTGCTCATCACTTTGTCTAACGCTAGACTTAACGGCATATCAGGAGTGAATGTCACAACCTGCTGCGTCATGTAATCTTTCACTTTAATTGAATGCATAGCGTTCTCCCTAAATACTTTGCGTCATGTTTTTATCTGCTTCTTTCATTTAATTGTTGTCTAAAATCTTGATTTTACTAAATGGATTTCAACAATTTTATTGATAGGCAAAACCTAACAAGACAAAAAAGCGAGGTAGATAAAGGGTTGAGCGCATTTTCAAACATCCAAAAAAAGTAAAAAAAAGAGCCCTTACAAAGTCTTACTTTCTCTTTCTCGACCTTACTTAGCCGCACTGGCCTGTATACATAAACCCTGTAATCTTCACCACATCAATAATAAAAACACCATTTGAGAAAGTTTATGCAACACAACGAAAATCCTATGTATGCGTATGTTTATAAGGGCCAGAACGGCACTGACAACACACTCATTGCCACTATCGATAACCAAGAAAAGCCTCTGGTTTCGAATTGTCTCGATGAAATAAAAAACATGTCGAATCTAGCCATTGATTTAGCCGCTCAACACAATCTAAGGGTCAAGCTCGTCAAATATCAAAAAGAGCAAGAGATCGATTTCGGCATGTTCTTCAAATAACATCTCACATACAAACTCTTCGCTATACGGCAGCCATGTTCGAGTGGTTGCCGAATTCAGACTAACAAGCTTGAGCAACAAACGGTATACTTGATAAACACCAAGTTCTCCTCTTTATTCGGTCTCGTATGTCTTTATCCACCGCCATCTCTAAGATCAAAACTTATTTCAGCACATTGCTGGATTTTCAGTCCCGTATTTGGGTGGTTCATATCTTTGAAGATTCGATTACTGACCAATCATTTGTCATTAATGAGGATGCCTTTAAAGAACCGCTAGAGTGGATGAGAAAGCGGGATTACCAATCAAAAATGCTCGATCGTGTCGATAAAATGAAGATATCACAGGTTATCGAGATTCAATTCGAAGACAAAATGCATAGGCTGATGCGAGTAAAATAGTGGTTCATTCCTGACCATTTAACCGAAACACCCGATACAAAAAAGGCCAGCAATCGCTGACCTTCTCTTACAAGCTCTGTCGTATTTCAACTAACGTGCACAGTACTCATGCCATAGACGTACCGCTTTTTGGTAGGCCTCAGTTTTGTCATGCGTCTCCGCAAACAAAATAGCTGTCATACTATCGACCACTGTGTTCGCCATCAAAGTCATCTCTTCAGCGGGTGTCCCGAGTATACATTCACTCGGCAATGGTAGATCTGAGTTCATCATCTCTTCCCAATAGAAAGACTCAACTTTATCAGGAGAGCTCATCCATACCGTTTGACTCACTTTCGGGTTGTATTCCGACTCACCATTCATTCCTTTGAAAGAGATAACCGAATGGGATTTGTTGCCAATCACATGTTCAACTTCAGCATGAAGCTGTGGGAAGCCAGGGTGAAAGCTGCCACGTAAACCTAAACGGCCACCACCAGGGTTCAATGCTCGAACTACCGTATTGATCGGCGTTCTCAACCCATAACGATGCTTCCAACCAATCATGGTTTGCGCTTCAGGAGCAAAATTAGCCAATGGTAAATACGCAATGCCATCTTGCTCAAGGATCGACTTAGCATGTTCAGGGTTATCAGCACGTTGCACACCGACATCTTGCAAATGGCTTTCAACGTGCGTTCTACCGCTCGGCTTGTCCATGTAACCGTGCATTAATACCTTGTAGCCGTTATCCGCCAAGATCTTAGCCGCCAGCAAGTTCCATGGCTTACCACTTGCACTTTCATTGCGCTTACCGGCATAACACGGCCAATCAATATCAGCCCCTAAATCGGGTACGCGAGATTGAAACGCTTTAACAAAGCCAGCAATCTCTTCATTGGTCTCGTTCTGCACACGAATTAACATCAGTAGCATAGCCATCTGGTCGTCACCGACCTGTCCGCTTAAATACTCATCCATGATGCGGTAGGCTTGTTCGAACGACAAAGGCTTGCGCCCTCTTTCCCCTCGTCCAACTGTACGAATACACTCTAAAATACTACTCATTGATTGTTTATTCTCTTCCGTTGATATCAATAAAATTCGAATACGCTTTCGATTCTATGATACCCACAGTGCATTGCAAAGCGATTCAGGTGCTAACACTCTAATTACCAAAACCGTCGTAGGAGTTCTAAAAGTAAACTTCGTGGTGTAAAATTAACGTATGCAATGCTAACCGCGACATATTGAGTAGTATCCAAATGACTGTAAAGAAAACACTGAGCCAAAGAAAACGTGAATCGATCGTTGCCGCTGCTATCGCAGAATTTACTGAGCACGGTTATAAGGCCACCAGTATGGATAAAATATCGAGCCGAGCAGAAGTGTCTAAACGCACCGTCTATAACCACTTTGCCAGTAAAGAGCTGCTTCTCGAGGAGATACTAGACAGTATTTGGAGTAAAACGCTCGCCGCCACGCACTTCCCTTATCAAGCTGAACTGCCCCTTGAACAACAGCTCGCATCAATCGCGAATCAAGAACTAGAGCTTTTAGAGTCTGAAGGTTTTATCGATTTATCACGCGTGCTTTTCTCTGAGTACTTCCATAATGCGGAACTCGCTAGCCAAGCAATGGAGAAATACTCTCAAGCAGAGAGTGGGCTGATGACTTGGATAAAAGCTGCGCACGCCGATGGTCGCTTAGTCGAGCTCGACCCTCTGTTTGCTTCAACTCAATTCATTGCACTCATTAAGTCGTTCGCTTTTTGGCCGCAGATCATTGGTCATGCCCCTTCTCCCGACACACAGCACAAGCACATCATCGTGAACTCAACGGTTGAGATGTTTCTCAAACAGTACCAGGCCAAATAAAAGTTGAGCCCTGCTAAGTTTTGCCGGGTTTTAATTAGAGATAGATAAACGAGTGAGGTATGATTTGCTCGTTTTGTGGCTGAGCAGTTTGCCAGTTGCAGAATCTGATTTATTTCAGCCGTTGTTCAGATACAAAGACCACTATTTCATGCCAAAGTTGATAAGCAAAATTTGGGTACACGTTTTTATGCTGCTTGCGATGTTAATGGCCACCATCAGTGTGGATAGCATTGCGAGTAACAATATCGTGGCATCTCAACATCTATCAACGCCGTCAAACAGTATCTCGCCTTCACAGCCAATCGTCCAAGCTAACATTGAACATCATTGCTGTGGCTCAGTCTGCTTGTTAAAAATGCCACCATTGATTGTGTCTGAGTCCTTCGATACTCAAATTGCCTCTTTGGCTCTTATTGAAAAAGAGCCTTCACACAAAGCGATTATTGCGCCTCAAGCACCTTATCGCCCCCCTATTTCTTAATCGTTTGTCCCAAATTGGCAATCCATGCCACCCAAAACAGCAGTTTTGCTGTGCTTAACGACATCCAAATTTAGGAAATAAACACATGAAAAAACTATTTAGCCTTTTTGCTGCTCTAATTATGAGCGCTTCAGTCAACGCCGCTCAGTTTGAAGAAGGTACTCACTACAAGATCCTTGATGTAGCAAAAGCAGAAAAGCCAGTTGTGACTGAATTTTTCTCTTTCTACTGCCCACACTGTTACAAATTCGAAGGGGTAATTAAGTACCTGAAAGAAGACTTACCGGAAACAGCAAGCTTCCAAAAAGTTCACGTCGCTTTTATGGGTAACAATATGGCCGTGCCGATGGCCAAAGCTTACGCAACAATGATTGCGTTGGATGCTGAAGAGAGCATGGTTCCTGCTATGTTTGCTCAGATCCATGAGAAGCAAAAGACACCACGCGACGAAGCTGAACTGCGCCAAGTATTCATTGATAATGGTGTCGATGCGAAGAAGTTTGACGCGGCATACAACAGCTTTGCGGTTAACTCAATGCAGAAACGCTTTGATCAACAATTTGATGCAAGCACGCTAACCGGCGTTCCTGGTGTGCTGGTCAATAACAAGTACATCGTTAAGCCGGACCAAATCAAAAGCTACGAAGAGTACAACCAGCTAGTTAACTACTTACTAACGCTCTAAGTCGTTTTTCATCGCCAAGCCAGTGAACTCATCACTGGCTTTTTTATCTCTATCGGCCTCAGAGCGCATGTAAATTGAGGCTAGCGCTATTGTTCACTGGCATCCGCAGTAAATTTTCATATACTGCACCTTATTAAGTCATCGACTATGTTGTTGTACTGAAAATACTCGTACTCAAAACGCTTAGCACTCAAATATTGGGACCTTTATGATCACTCTGACTACCAACTTTGGCGACATTGAAATTGAACTGAACCTTGAAAAAGCACCAGTAACGTCGAAAAACTTCCTTAAATACTGCCAAGACGGTTTCTATGAAGGCACGACATTTCACCGTGTTATTGAAGGTTTCATGATTCAAGGTGGTGGTCACACTATCGACATGACAGAAAAACCAACACGTGCGCCTATCGTGAATGAAGCAAACCGCGGTCTAAAGAACGTAATTGGCTCTGTAGCAATGGCACGTACTGATGCACCACATTCTGCAACAGCACAATTCTTTATCAACCTTGATGACAACGACTTCCTTGATCACACCTCGACTACGAACGCAGGCTGGGGTTACGCGGTATTCGGTAAAGTATCGGCAGGTATGGATGTAGTAAATAAGATTGCAGCTGAACCAACGACAATTCGCTGGGGTCACGAAGATGTGCCTTGTGAAGATATTGTGATTACAAAAGTCACGATCAACGAATAAATCGCACCGAAAATTGCAACAAATGGTGAGGCTCAGTCTCGCCATTTATAACTATCAATATTATCAACTGTACTTATTAGTGTACGGTATATTTATATAATCAACCCTATCCTCGCTATTCATCAGTCTCAATGACGTGTTATGCTCCTGATCTGCAAGCTTCTCCAGCATTGCGATCAACTTACATTGGACGTAACTCTAACCATGACTCGACTCTCTTTGTGGACAACAGCGCTCTTATCTTCTGTTGCCAGTTTCTCAAGTTCAGCTTTCGAAGTTGATACGCGAGAATCACAAGAACCTGAACTGGATGACCAATTTCGTGTCATTGCCATTCCCTTTTACGATCCAAGTGTAGATACAGGCATTTCTGTCGTTCCTATCTATAACTTCTATGCTGACGGCGAGTCAAAGAACGCATCAACGTTATCTGCAACGCTGACTTATACGCAAAATGATAGCTATTACATCAAAGGGAATGCTGAGCTCTTATTGAAAGGCGATTCAATTCGGTTTAGCGGTGAAATGGGCTTCTCTAGTACCAACATTACCTTGGTCGATCTGGTTGATACTAACCACCAAGAGTACACGTTCGATGGTGATTTCTATTTCAAAGTCTACGACAACATCTATCTCGGGATGGGTTTAGACTACTCCACCGCTCGTTATCTTGCCGATACACCGCGAGACAAACTTTTACTCAAACTCACCGGGTTTAGTGAAGAATACGAAGCCGACACAGGAGCAAAGTTCTCTTTCTTGTGGGATGAACGAGAGCACTACTACTACCCTTATCATGGCTTTTTGTTCGAGCTGACCTATGAAAACCATGGAGAATGGCTTGGTAATGACAAAGATGCGACCTACTCTTCGCTCTTTTCAGATTACCGACTGTTCTACAGCTTAACGCACAATGACAATCACATCATCGCAAGCCGCTGGGTGACTCGTTATCTACTGGATGCTGAAAATGCCCCAAGTAGTGCATACAGCACCTATGGTCGACAAGGGCGAAATGTTCAACGTGGTTTCGTCGCGGGTGATCACATCGCTTCGCATATGACCAATCTTGAAATGGAATATCGCTATTCGATTTCAGGCTCGTCCATCAACTTCTTGAACAACGTCGCGGTGGTCGGTTTAACGGGTGTGGGCAAGGTGTTTGGTGAAAGGCTGAATCCAACCGACCCTTATCATAGCTTTGACGATGGTGACCTTCTGACGATGGTTGGTCTCGGGCTACGTTATCGCTTAATGCGCCAAGAACGCATCAATGTGAGAATGGATTTCACCTACAACAACGAAGATGAAGTGCTGGCCTACTTTAGCTTAGGTGAAAATATCTAGCCCAAGCTGTAGCATTTTTAAAGCCATTATATCTAACCGATGATTCCCCCAAGCCTGTCACGACTCGATTCGTACAGGCTTTCTGTTTGTAGAGCCTCAAGTAAAACCTACCAACGAGAGCGATAAGTACGATGACAAGCCCGGCATGTGTTATTGGCCGAGTCTAAACCACGCTCAGCTTTACTTTTGTTCTGTTCAAGACTGGCTTGCTGTAACTCAATAAAACCTTGATTCATCTGTAACATCAGTTGATTGAATTTCTCAGGCTTACTCCATACCGCGCCTTTCGCCTTACCGCCCTTATCACTCACAGTAAAACTGTTGGTGAGAATGAGTCCGTGCTCTACCAAGTTATCACTTAATCCCTCAACCTTTTGCCAATCTGTATTTCGATTCCCTAATTCTGAAGATACTTGCTTGTTGAGTTTTTCTATTGAGCTAAAAGCTTGTTGGCGATTGTCGACCGCTTCAGTTGCGGCAATAGTGCTCATTGGTACTGCGATAAGTAAAGCGATAGTCAGTTTTTTCATAGTGTCACTCCTGTTTATTGGTTGATTTATTTGCTGATCTTTCAATTCCAATCGATGAGAGGCATTTAATTTACACAACAATAGTTGCGTACGCAACTATTGTTGTGTAAATTAATATCACTTCGTAAACGACAACTGGGAAATGAACTATGAAAATTTGGGATCTACCAACACGACTGTATCACTGGTTACAAGCACTACTATTCATTGGCCTAGCGGCATCAGGTTTTAGTGGCAATGGCCCACATGTTTATCTTGGGCTCGCACTGTTTAGCCTAATTTTATGGCGATTGATTTGGGGATTCATTGGCAGTGACACGAGCCGCTTCTCACAATTTGTTAGCTCTCCTCGCGCTGCATTCCAGTACTTACGAGGTAAAATCCAGCCAAAGCCAGGGCATAACCCATTAGGGGCTTGGATGGTCATCGGTATGATCACCACCTTGTTCATCCAATGTATTACGGGCCTTGTTATTGCAGGTTTCTTTGATGCGATCCCAGGCTCGGAAGCCCTTCTTACCGATGGCGTATTTGAAGTTTCTGGTGTGGTGCACGGCATTGCAGCACGTATGTTAGTGGTCTGCGTCGTTCTGCACCTATTGGCAATCATGACTTACAAGCTACGTTCAAAACCACTGGTGTTAGCCATGATCACAGGCAAACAAAATCACACACCATCAGTGGAAAGTTTCGAAAGTGGCACTCAATTAGCTTTTTCATCAAATAGCAAAGCATTGTTGGTGCTAATTGCATCGGTATTAGTTACGATGACAATAGTTGTTATGTCATAAAGAGTTAGGTAACAAGCAATGCCGGAAGAATTTGACAGACCAAATAGCTTTGGTTGGTTAGTAAATGTAGTCGCTAATAAAGCGAGCAAAGATTTCGATGTAGAATTGAAAAAGTATGGACTGACCATCGCATTATGGCCGACCTTGATGTGCCTTTGGGAAGAAGAAGGGCTGACACAACGTGATATCGCCGCGAAGTCAAAAGTAGAAAATTCAACAACGACACGCACATTAGATAAATTGGAAAAGCTTGATCTTGTCGAACGAAGAGCGGATCCAAACAGCCGACGCTCTTTTAGAATTTATCTTACAGAAAAGGGCAAAGAGCTCGAAAAAGATATCATTCCAGTACCCGCTCGCGTAAACAAAGAGTTGATGAGCGCATTAGATGCTGACGAGCAGCAGCAGATGATCGGTTTGCTTAAGAAAATGGTCGCAGCTATTTAGCTTGGAGCTAATTCAGCAACGACCACTCAGTACCCTAGTTCAATAGACCCTCGCCCTAAACGAGGGTTTTCTTATTTTCGTGACCACTTAATGTAGCAAAACAGGGACGCAATGATCACCGCTCCACCCAATAGCTTTTGCATCTCAACGGTTTCACCCAACATACTCACGCTGAGTAATAGTGTCCAAACCGGCTCTAGAATCATAATCAGCGCCGCCACTTCCATGTTCACTGAATGCTGCCCCACCGTTTGCAATAAATAACGAATAGAAGTCGCCACAACCGCTGAAACTATAAACCAGAAAACCAAGGTTTTAGTAATCTCGAACTCAGGTTGAACCGTCATTGAAGCGAACGCTAAACCGCTCACACCTACAATAAATAGCTGCACACAGATTGACGCGATGGGCTTAATGTTGGTGATCACACGCTTATTCATTACAAAGTGAATGGATAGCAACATAGAAGCCAATAAAAAGTAGAGCTGACTTTGTTCGACGTGCCAACCGTTGGTCAAGGTAAGCAATAACATACCAATTATCGCAATCGGAAATGACATCCAAAAGGCGCGATTAGGTTTGACTCGAAACAGCACCCAAGAGACAAATGGCGCAATGATCATCGCGAGGCTCATGATAAATGCCCCTTCAGATAAGGTCTCTGTCACCGAAACCGCAAATACCCATACCTGTAATGAAGCCGACAACAATAAACCCACTCCGCAAAGAGATAGAATCTGCTTAAAAGAGAGCTTGCGAATATGGTGAATACAAAACGGAAGTAGAATCAGGCTTGCCACAACAAACCGCACACCAATGAACACTGGCCCTGGCATTTCTAATACCACCAGCTTAGATGCAATCCATCCGACCCCAGCTAACAGGGTGGCAAATAGGAGATACAACTCCCCACGCATCGCTTTCACGTTCATCATTTTATTCGGTCCAATAACGAAAAAAGCAACCCGACTCTGCCAGGTTGCTTTTTATAAACATTCAACAGGATCAAGATACTATCTCAATACTCTGCTTCAAGCAGCTGTTTTTAGCCTGCGTATGCTGGGTAGTCTGTTAAACCTTTTTCAGCACCACCAAACAGTGTATTTGGATCGTGCGCTGCTAGCGGGTAACCATTTTGAAGACGAGCTGGTAAATCAGGGTTAGCAACGAATGGACGACCAAAACCAACCATGTCCGTTACACCTTCAGCCACCGCTTTTTCACCACGCTCGCTGTCGTATTTACCTGCGTAAATCAGTACACCATCATAAGCTTCACGAACAGCTGCTTTAAACGCTTTTGGCGTTTCAGGTGCATCGTCCCAGTCAACTTCTGCAATGTGTAGGTAAACAATCTTGTATAGGTTAAGTAGCGCTGCCGCCGCTGTGTACGTTTCAACAGGCGTTGCATCAACCGTACCGTTCAATGAAGTAAACGGCGCAAGACGAACACCAACACGGTCAGCACCAATCGCTTCAACCATAGCTTCAACCACTTCACCTAGGAAGCGTAGGCGGTTCTCGATAGAGCCACCGTATTCGTCAGTACGGTTGTTTGCTTCTGAGTCGATGAACTGGTTAATCAGGTAGCCATTTGCCGCGTGAAGTTCAATACCATCAAAGCCAGCTTCGATCGCATTAAGTGCAGCTTGGCGATACTGTTCAACCACTTCTTTGATGTCTTCTTTAGTCATCTCACGAGGTTCAACAACGTCTACAAAACCCGGTTCATCAGTACCGTTATCGATGAATACTTTTACATTTTCTGCTTTCAGTGCAGAAGATGAAATAGGTTGCTCACCGCCAATGTTATCTGGATGCGTAACACGACCTACGTGCCAAAGCTGAGCGAAGATTACGCCATCTTTTTCATGTACTGCTTCCGTTACCTTTTTCCAGCCAGCGATCTGCTCGTCAGAATAGATACCAGGTGTCCAAGCATAACCCTGACCCATTGGTGAGATTTGTGTACCTTCAGCAATAATCAGACCTGCCGTAGCGCGTTGAGCGTAGTAAGTCGCCATCATATCGTTTGCTGAGTTACCAGGTTGCGTTGCGCGAGAACGTGTCATCGGAGGCATAACAATACGGTTTTTAAGCTCGATATTACCAAGTTGAATTGGTTGAAATAGTGCATTTGTCATTGTCATTTCCTCGATTAACCTAGTTGAATCAGTTCGATTTGGTAACCATCTGGGTCAGTAATAAATGCGATGTGCGTAGAACCACCTTTTACTGGGCCCGCTTCGCGAGTTACGTTGCCACCTAGCGACTTAATCTGGTCACATGCTGCGTAAATATCTTCCACACCTAATGCTAAATGGCCAAATGCGTTGCCCATTTCATACTCATTGGTATCCCAGTTATGCGTTAACTCAATAGTCGTTCCACCTTGCTCGTAACCAACAAAAACCAAGGTGTAGCGGTAATCGTTATTTACGTGGCGCTCGAGTTCTTTCATACCCAAAACTTTGGTGTAAAACTCAATAGACTTTTCTAAATCAGCAACTCGGATCATTGTGTGTAGGAATTTCATATTTCACCCTTTTTAGCCCAGTGACGCAGGCCGATATAATTGAAGTGGAGACCATCCACTTACCTGATAGGGTCAATATACGAGTTGGCTACAAATAAAGGAAATTATCATAAATTCTCAATGTGATAATTTTTTGTTATGAAGGGTTAAGCTTGAAGAAAATATAAAAGTACCAGGTAACGCTAGTATGAAGCCTTCCAGCTGTTTAACACCTTTGACATCTCTTCTACCGTATTAATAACCTGCTCTCGGAGCCACTTATGCGCGGGATCATTATTCTGTTTTTTTAGCCAGATCAGGTGATGAGGGATAGGCTGGCAATCAAACGGAGGCTTGAAAATTTGTAAATCGAGGCGCTCTTTGAACTGAATCGCCATAGAAAGGGGGGCTACTGTAATACAATCGGATTGACTGCACAGTAGTAAATTGCTGAACAGAGAACTGCCATGGATCATGATCTTTCTCTGAGACAAATCCAGTGATGTGTAATGGTTGAGGCTTCTCACTTGTCGGCGCGTTCGATCAAGCACGGCATGCTTCTCACTCAAGTATTGATCAAGGGTAAGCTCACCTTTGATTCTAGGGTGGCCGTTTCGGCAAATAATTACCACCTCACTCTCGTATAGCTTCTCACTCACCGTGCTCGGGTGTTCTGGCAATACGATATCGATCATCGCATCAAACTTTTGCGTCAGCAGATCTTCATGTACTTGATCATCAGAGTCCGCTTGATCATACACCTCTAACGAGAGCCCTTGGTTTGGTAATTCCAAGAACCGATTCAACAGTAACCATTGTAAGTGCTCTGGAATCGACACCGCGAACTTGCGCTCCGCCGTCATTTCATCAAACGATGCCATGCCTTGAAAAACGCCGTTGAGTTCTTGAATCGGTGCTTTGATCTTCTCGTACAGGCTTTGCGAATAAGCAGTTGGGACCACTCCCCGTCCCTTGCGCACAAACAACTCTTGATCAACTTCCTTCTTCAACCGCGCCAAGGAGGTACTTATTGTCGATTGGTTGGTATTCAAGTGATCGGCTGCTTTGCTCAAACTGCCCTGCTCCATCACCGCAGAAAATACAGCTAACAAGTTAAAGTTCGGAATGTCATTACTCATGATTCTTTACTCAATAGGCGATAGATTGAATTATCTTATCGTAAAACCGATAGAATGGAACGGTCAATTATCGCTCGTTAGTCCAAACTGAGAATGGAGCAACATGCGGTAAGCCTACTTCAGTTCTCCATGATTAAAGTTCACTTTTGTCTCAACGTCTTCATTCAGATCGATATTCCCACTCTAAGCCAGCTTAATCACGAACAGCGACTTCGCGACATTTAGTGGCCAATTCAGAGTAAAAGCCTTCAAATTGTCTCAGTTAACATGACACTGTGTTTGCGAGGGGTTTGTTTATCTTCCTGTGCTGAACACTACAATGGCACTAAATCAAAACGACCTTCGGTATAAAAATGAACAATAATAAAATACTTTCACTACTTCTCAGTGGCGCAGCGGTGGCTTATTCAGGCGCGGGCTTGGCAGAGAGCGAGCAATTATCCGTTCAGGAAGCGGCAAAAAAATCGGCAAACCCGGTATCGGATGTGTGGATGCTTATCACTCAAAATGATTACACCTTCTTGGAAAAAGAAGATGGTCATCATGAGATGCAGAACCGTTTGAGCTTCCAACCCGTGATGCCTGTACCTATCATGGATGGCGAGTGGAACTTGGTGAACCGTTTGGTGGCGAACCATTACAGTGCACCAGGTGATCGTGATGAAGGTGACTTCTTCGAAGGTCGCACCAACGGCATGGGCGACACCGTCTTCCTCTCTCTAGCAGCACCAAACCGTGACGATGGCTTCATTTGGGGTGTTGGTCCTACCGTTATTGCCCCAACTGGTACGGATGGTTTGACCCAAGATAAATGGCAAGTCGGCCCTGCTGCTTTGGTCGCAAGGTTAGGTAAAGAAACTGGCCAACCAATGAATATCGACAGCTGGAACGTAGGTATCCTCGCGCAACAATGGTGGGATGTAGGCGGCAGTGATAGCGTCACTGAATCAACAAACCAAGCCGATATCCAGTACTTCTTAAACTACCGAGTCAGTAATACGGCATTAATCGGTATGACACCAAACATTCAAATCGATTGGGAAAAAGATGGTTCAGACCGTTTCACGGTACCTGTAGGCTTAGGTTACATTGACATGTTTAAAGTCGGACCGATGCCAGTTCGCTGGGGTATAGAACTTCAATATTTCGTGATGAAACCCGATGCTAACGTGGGAACAGCTAACCCATCTGAATACATTCCGTATTCGCCAGATTGGAACTTAAAGTTCTTCGTTGCTCCAGTCACACTCAACCCTTTCAAATAACACCCCTGAGGCGGGTTAGTTAATTCAAAATTTTCTGACCTGCCTTCTAGCGAGCTTTTTAACCACTTCTTTGATCCAGGCTAGTTTAGCCTACATAATTTGTAACTCGACTTTGAGCCCGTTCAAATAATTCCATTTGCCGTTTTAATGACCTATCAACCTATCGTAATTACGATAGTTCAATATCGTTATACTGGGTAGATAGCACCCTTCACACTTCCTATTATTTCGCCAACAAATCAATTCTTAAGCGATATAGAAAACCTAAAAATGTTTAGATGACTGTGTTGTGCACATCATGGACGACGGCCCAAAAAGCTACTGCAACAACCGAACTTCGCAATGGTTGGCTCTAGTTTAAGAATGATTTCGCTCGGTGTTTTTAACACTGTGTTCGCGAGAATGCGTTGTCTCTTTGGGCAAAGCGATTTTTAATTGTCATCTAATACTTTTGACTCCAGTCAGTGGTAACGCTCACTGGTATTCAACACCTCTTGCAGATGTCATCTAAAAGTCTTGTACCAAGACTGCACTTTCTCTCTCCTTATTATTTAGGTTGAGATATGAAAATTCTTAAAATTGTTCTGCAGAAAGTTTGGGCCGTCGTGATGGTTCTCGTCAAATTCTGCCTATTTATGGCCCTGATGTTTGCTGGTGCTTGGGCACTTGCTCCTATGGGTAAAATCCACTCCAAAGACATCGACCTTTCTCAGTTCAATAACCATCCGAACGAAATGATGATGAACTTCTTCCAAAGCGAGTATTTCTCCGGTTACTTGTTCTCGGTGACTCTTGCGGTTGTGTTCGCTGCTATCTACGGTATGTGGCAAATCCATGAGCTCGGTGTGCACAAGGCTAAAGAACACAAAAGTGCCCACGTTCAGATTGTATTTGCACTCTCGCTTTGTGGTTTATTCATCAACAAAACCTTCTGGGTTATCGCTCTAGTCATTGCTCTCGCGAACTGGAAACACATCGGTCAATCGATCAGTGATGTGATCCGCCGTGGTATTCAACCGAAGCTTCAAAAGTCCGATAGTGACCAAACGATCGCTGAAGACCACAAGACAGATAGTGAACAAGCAAAAGAAACTAAGTCTGAGCAAACAGCAACTGGAAAAGAGGCCGCATAATGAAAGAGATGATGATCCCATACATTCTGATTGTATGGTCCCTGTTTGCGACTGGCGCACTAAAGAAGACAATTAAGAACTACACTTGGGCTGCGATTGGTGGCGTTGTGATTCTAGGCCTATTGGCAATTGTTTCTCGCCTGTGGGCTCCGGTAGATATGACCAACTCATCGACGGTAAAAGCGCCGCATGCTGTGATGTCACCGATCTTCGGCCAGCAAATTGATGAAGTGTTCGTTGACCACAACCAATTGGTAAAGAAAGGCGACGTAATTTACACGCTTGTCGATATCGACTCAGCAGCAGACAAGGCAAAGATCGAATCTTCTATTGTTCAGAAGGAAGAGCAGATCAAACAGATGACGCGCGATTTAGAGCGTGCTGAAACGTCACCGGAGATCTTCAATGCTCGTGATGTTGAAAAGTACCACTCAGATCTTCGTGTGATGCACGCAGAACTGGCTTCACTGAAAGCCGATTTACAGAAAGTGAATTGGGCTCAAGAGAAGAAAACAGTGCGAGCAGAATTTGATGGGCAAGTATCGATTGTCAACATTGCTGAAGGCTCTGTGATGGGCAACATGCACCTGTACAACACCAGTAAAAAGTTCTTAGAGATGCGTATCTCAGACCAGACTTACGGTTACGTGCAAGTGGGCGATTTCGCGGAGTTCTTTGTCGATGCGTATCCGGGTCACGTGTTCCGTGCCAAAGTACACAGTTTTACGGCAGGTACTGGTGAATCAAGCATTTCACCACTGCAAGGTCCGCAAAGCGTTGGTCAGCACGTCGCTCAAAACGGCAATGGTTTAGGTCGTACGGTAGTGCTAGAAATCTTTGAACCAGAAGGCTACAACATTCCTATCGGTGCCGCTGGCGCAGCTTGGATTTCAGCGGAGAAGCCGCATCCTTTCTGGGGCTTCATTGACGTGATTGGTGCAGCAACAGTTCGCCTACAATCTTACAAGTCTTACCTAGGTGCTTGGTAAACCAATAACCTACTAAGAACAAAAAATACCCCGCTTATGCGGGGTATTTTATTAGTGCAGCGCTATAAAAATGGCAGCGGGATCAGTTCGAGTCCTAGAACACCGCTGATGCTCATCACCACCAGCAAAGAGACTTTAAAGACCGTCTTTGACCATTGGATGTAGTTGGCGCAATCCACCTTACGGAATGTCACCTTGGTCCACATAAAGCATACTGCCGCCGACACCGCTAGGTATTCGTAACCCGCTTCTCCGAGCAAGAACAGCCCAAGAGCAACCGCGCCAAAAGCAACCACGTACGCTTTCATGTGTTTGTGGGCCTTATCGACACCCTCTTTTACCGGTAGTACAGGAATACCTGCATCTCGGTAGTCTTGAATGCGGAACATCGCAATCGCATACGAGTGCGGCATCTGCCATAAGCAGAACATGATAAACAGCAGTACCGCTTCGATACTCAAGTAGTTTGTCACGCCAAGGTAACCAACTAATGGTGGTACCGCACCAGAGATACTGCCTACGAGCGTGCCATACACCGAATTACGCTTGTACCACATGGTGTAGAAAAAGACGTAAAACACGTAGCCTAGCAACACCACTACCGCAGACATCGGATTAACGTATTGGAACAATAAAGCCGTACCAGCTAGCAACATGACCAACGCATAGATGAATGCGACGTCAGTATTGATGTTGCCCTGAACCAACTCTCGGTTCTGAGTGCGTTTCATTTTTTGATCAATATCGCGATCAAAAATGTTATTCACCACACAACCTGATGCAATCACAAGCCCCACACCCGCCAATGTTGTCAGTAACAACATCGCACTGGCTGGTTCTGTCTTTGCGGCAAGGAAGAACCCCGCCGCAACAGAAATCAGGTTGCCGAAAATGATGCCCGGTTTGGTAATAGACAAATAACTTTTCAGCATACCCTAGCCTACAACTTCATGTTGACGTTCATGTTGTAGATGATCCACACCGAGCCAGCGATCAGGATCAATACAACAATGGCTGTAAACATCAGTGATACTAAGTTCCACTGACCATCGGTTGTTTTCACTTCCATATGTAGGAAGTACTTAAAGTGTACGAAAATCTGCACTAGCGCACAGCCAAACAGAACGACGTAAGTCTCAGTACTTGGAAGCGCATGCGCCCATACAACATAGAACGGAATAATGGTCAGAATCAGTGATGCAACAAAGCCAATCACGTAATCTTTTGCGCCACTGTCTAGATGCTGTTCCATTACATCACCCCCATTAAGTACACGATGGTAAATACACAAATCCAAACGATATCTAGGAAGTGCCAGAACAAGCTCAAGCACTGAAAGCGCATCGACATGTTGTCGTTTAAGCCTTTGGTTGAAAGCTGGTGATACGCCACTGCCATCCAAATAAGACCAAACGTCACGTGCAAGCCGTGTGTGCCAACTAAGGTAAAGAACGCAGATAGGAACGCACTCTCTTGAGGGCCATAACCTTCAGCAATCAAGTGATGGAATTCATACACTTCCATACAGATAAAGGCTAAACCCAGCAGAAACGTTACTTTTAGCCACTTTTTCAGACCAGAAACATCTTGGCGTTTCATTGCGATCATGCCAAAACCGAAAGTGATACTACTGAACAGCAGCATCATGGTTTCCACAAACACGAACGGAAGTTCGAAGATGTCTTTGCCCGTTGGTCCTGCAATAGAGCCACTTTCTAACACGGCATAAGTCGCGAAAAGCGTGGCAAACAGCACACAGTCACTCATCAAGTAAACCCAGAAGCCAAACAGCTTGTTGCCCGCTGAGTCATGGTGATGATCATGCGAGTGTGCAAGATCGTAAGTGTGCGACGGAGTATTAGCTTGCATACGTCGTCTCCAAATCATCTTTATTTGTGTTGTTATCACCGTCAGCGCTGTTCTCACCCACCGACTGTTTTTTCGCTTCTGCTAACTGTGCACGTCGAGCCGCTTCAATCGCTTTGATCTCTTCCACTTCCACGTAGTAGTCAACATCGTCGTTGTAGCTGTGTTGAATACACGTCACGACAATACCAACCAGACTTGCCGCCGCTAGCCACCAGATGTACCAGATCATTGCGAAACCAAATACCAACGACCATGCAGATACATAAATACCTGTCGGTGTGTTCTTCGGCATGTGGATACGTTCGTATTCTTCTTCCTGAGTTGGATCGAACTCACCACTTTGCTTTTGATACCAGAACGCATCTAGCTCATCGCCCTTAGGCAGTTTTGCAAAGTTGTAAAACGGCGGTGGTGAAGACGTTGCCCATTCAAAAGTACGTCCACCCCATGGGTCACCAGTAAGGTCGCGGTTTTGGTCACGGTCACGAACACTCACGAAGAACTGAACAAACTGACACACAACACCCATCGCAATCACACCAGTACCTGCAGCCGCAACCGCCAGTAGAGGGAAGAATTCAGGGTTAATATCTTGGCTCAAACGACGCGTCATACCCATAAAACCAAGAGCGTAAAGCGGCAAGAACGCCATCAAGAAACCGATGATCCAGCAGTAGAACGCACGTTTACCCCAAACTTCGTTCAGAGTGAAACCTGTCGCTTTCGGGAACCAGTAGCCAATTGCCGCAAAACAACCGAATACTACGCCACCGATGATCACGTTATGAAAGTGAGCAATTAGGAATACTGAGTTATGCAGAATGAAGTCTGCACCCGGTACTGCCATTAGTACGCCCGTCATACCACCAACGGTGAAAGTGATAAGGAAACCAACAGTCCACAGCATAGGTGTTGTGAAACGGATGCGGCCTTTGTACATGGTGAACAGCCAGTTGAAGATCTTAACCCCGGTCGGGATAGAGATAATCATGGTTGCGATACCAAAGAAGGCATTCACATTCGCGCCAGAGCCCATAGTGAAGAAGTGGTGCAGCCAAACGACAAACGCAAGGATAGTGATTGCAACCGTTGCCCAAACCAGTGAGGTGTAACCAAATAGCTTTTTACGTGCAAACGTTGCTGTCACTTCAGAGAACACACCAAAGATAGGCAAGATAAGGATGTATACCTCAGGGTGTCCCCATGCCCAAATCAGGTTCACATACATCATCACGTTGCCACCAAGATCATTGGTGAAAAAGTGCGTGCCGATGTATCTATCCAGCGTCAGTAGCGCGATAGTAACCGTTAGGATCGGGAAAGAGATGATGATCAGAATGTTGGCACACAGAGACGCCCATGTGAAAACTGGCATCTTCATCATTGGCATAGACGGAGTACGCATGCGCAGAATGGTCGCGAAGAAGTTCACACCCGTTAGCGTAGTACCGACACCAGATATTTGCAGCGCCCATATCCAATAGTCCACCCCGACTCCAGGGCTTGCCTCAATGCCAGACAGCGGTGGGTAAGCTAGCCAACCCGTACGGCCGAATTCACCAAGGCCTAGTGACATATTGGTTAGGATCACGCCCACTACAAACAGCCAGAAACTCAGGTTGTTTAGGTAAGGGAACGCAACATCACGAGCACCGATTTGCAGCGGCACGATGATGTTCATCAAACCAATCACCAACGGCATCGCCACAAAGAAAATCATGATCACACCATGAGCGGTGAAGATCTGATCATAGTGATGCGGTGGTAAGTAACCGCTCTCGCCTGCCGCTGATAACAACTGCTGACTACGCATCATTACCGCATCGGCAAAACCACGAATCAACATGATCATTGCAACGGCAATGTACATGAAGCCCAGTTTTTTGTGGTCTACTGAAGTAAACCATTCATTCCATAAGTATTGCCATTTCCCAGCTTTCGTTACCGCAGCAACAACAGCCAAACCAACCAGCGCAATCACCGCAAGTGTCACGACGATAATAGGTTCATGGTAGGGAATGGACTCTAGAGTTAATCTTCCAAACATTACGATTATCCTTGGTTTTCCGGCAAACAGTTCATTGAACCAGGGTGCTGGGTCACAACATCAGTGAACAAAAATGGTGGGACACTAGAAAACAGCGTCACAGGTTCAGCGACACTTGGCGCTGCCAGTGAACGGAACTGTTCCCAATCTTCAATGCGATCAGGGCTTGCCTTCACCTTCTCCACCCAGTTTAAAAATGCCACTTGATCAGGCAGTGCTGATGCTGTGAATTTCATCTGAGAGAAACCTTCGCCACTGTAGTTCGATGCAAAGCCTTTGAAGTCACCTTCGTGGTTTGCAATCAAGTTCAGCTTGGTCACCATTCCCGGCATCGCGTAGATCTGCGAACCAAGACGCGGGATAAAGAACGCGTTCATGATGTTGTCTGAAGTCAGCCTAAACGTAACAGGAACATCTTTCGGGAATGCCACGTAGTTAACCGTTGCAATGTGTTGTTCCGGGTAGATGAACAGCCATTTCCAGTCCAGCGATACCACTTCAATCACCATTGGCTGTACATCACTTTCTAGAGGCTTAGATGGCTCCAGTTCGTGTGTTGAACGCCAAGTGATAGTCGCAAGAATCGCAATAATGATGATTGGAATCGTCCATACTACGATTTCAATCTTGGTCGAGTGTGCCCAGTCAGGTGCATACTCTTCCGTGGTATTGGTTTCGCGGTATCTATAAGCAAAGTAGACCGTCATTAGGATCACAGGGATAACGACAATCAGCATCAGGAGTAAAGCAGTAATAATCAGCTCTTTTTCCTGAACGCCAACGCTACCTTTAGGGTCGAGCAATGCGGAGTTGCATCCTTCGAGCATCAGGGCAGTTGCCACCAAACCAATCCTCGACAGGTTTGCTCTCGATAAAATGCGTTTATATCTTGAAGCTTCCATTAACTTTCTCGATGGTTATCCAGTCTCAAATCGAACGTCCGAGTACTGGTTATCATGGTCATTAGAATATTTATGTGTTGAGCATGTGAAACGCTGCATCTCAAAGGGAAGCCGAATTGAGTCTGATTTTGCTTGGTAAAAACATTACCGCACGGTTAAAACCACACAAAAATTATGACTTAATTGTTACACTTTGAAATACATTGTTACATTTGGCGCATTATGGGGAGTTGGAATTGAAAGCTCACCCAGCAAACTTGAAAACTAACCTTCCAGTTATGAAAGTAGAGTGACTGAAATGAGTCGAGAAAAAGGCGCACGAGATATACGTGCTACAGCAACAAAGCTAATTGTGGAAAGGAATCGCAAAGAAACAATTGATGGAGAAACAGGTAGCCAACGACCACCACAGCGATGAACTACATTAGAAATCGCGAATTAAACAAAGCGTGATCAAGTTCAAGTTTATGAATTCACATACAAGTTTAGTGGTATTCATAAATAAAATTGTTAGCACGAAGTATTCATTGCCAATATGAATAATAAGCTTCATTTCATGACGGTGATGGGTATCTAAATAGAAGGTCAACCAAGCTAAAGCAGAGTAAAAGGAGTCGTTTTGCCACCAAAACCTAGAGACAAGTACGCCCTTACTCTCCCACTTCGAGGAAAATAAGAGCGCTGGTTTGCCAATTATGCCGCTTGTGGTGCCACAGTTTTGCGCTGTTTTTTAGTCATCAGATGATAAACCACAGGCACAAAATAGAATGAGATAAGTGTGGTTAATACCGTACCGCCAACAATCGCGACTGCGAACGGAGGCCAAAAGCCACCACCAGCAATAATCAACGGCATAAATCCACCAACAGTAGTGATCGTCGTTGAGCTGATATGACGAGTACACGACATCACCGCCTCTACGACCGCATCAACATTGCCAGATGAGGCTTGTTCGTCGAGCTTCAACTCGGTCAAAATAACGATCGCTGCATTAATCGCTAGCCCCGCAATCCCAAGCATCGCGATGATCACCGTAAAGCCAAATGGATAGCCGAAGATCCACACCGATAGTAACCCTAGCCCACCAGCCAATGCCGCTACCATAAAGATGATGCTACTTAGTCTAAACGAGTTAAACGACATCACGACGACTAACACCATCAACACAACCACAACGGCAACATTAGAGACAAGACTATTTACCGAGTGATCGCGCTCTGCCGACTCACCGCCAAATTCGATGCTGTAGCCCGATGGAATTTCGTAACTTTCCAATCGGTGTTGGAACTCATTGAGCACGGTTTGCGGCAAGACGCCCGCTTCAATGTAGCCCTCTATGGTGTTGACACGCTGCCCGTTACGACGAGTTATCGCACCGCGACTGGTGGTCAATTCAAGCTCAGCCAAAGTCGAAACATTAATGCCGGTCGAGTAGACCTCAGAGCTGATTGGCAAACGGATATTGCTTAAATGCGCAAGGTTTTCACGCGCTTCATCAGCAACACGAACACGGATAGGCACTGACTCACTGCCTTCAATCACAGAACCACTTTCACGACCAGTCAATGTGGTTTGCAACATGCCAGCAAACTGATTCAGTGAAATACCGTTGAGTTTTGCCGTGTCTTCATCGACCTTCAGCCACACCTTAGGCGTACCCGGCTGCAAGGTTTCTCGCGTATGAGTTACATGAGGAACACCCGCTAGAATCAAGCGTACATCTTCACCGATCGCTTTTAAGGTATCGAGATTTTCACCATAAACACGCAGCTCAACAGGCGCAGTAAATGGAGGGCCTTGGTTAAGCTTACGTACCAAGATTTGTGCTTCCGGTACCTCTTCATCCAACACCTTTTGCAACTCAGGAATCAGCGCATTCGCCTGAGTAAAGTTTTCAGTTTTGACCATAGCTTGCGAGAAGTACGGCGCGTTGTTTTGCCTTGCTTGTAAGTTGTAATAGAAAGACGGGAAGTTTGCACCCACCAGCCAATCAATACGCTCCACTTCTGGGTAACGATGGATGATGTCGTCTATTTTTTCCGAGGTATTCTTGGTCGCATAAATGCTCGCTTGAGGTGGCATGTACACCTGAATCTCAAACATGTCTCTGTCTGATGGCGGGAAGAACTGCTCAGTCAGCTGAGACATACTCCAGTAGCCAGTAAACGGCACCAACAACACCAAAGCAATAGTGATGATTGGATGTGTGACACCAAAACGGACTGAAGATGAGAACCAACGTGTTAGAGCAGGAATTCTTAAGCCCGTCATGTACCAATGGTGCTGTCCTTTCTTGTCGACATCACTCAATTGTTTCGGCAGTAACCTTGTCGCTAAGCCAGCAATTAAGGTGTGCGAGATAATGTAAGAACCGATCAAAGAGAACGAAACGGTAATCGCAATACCACCGACAAACTCACCGGATGCACCCGGCATCAAGATAATCGGTGCAAACGCCAGAACCGTGGTCAAGGTTGAGCCCAACAACGGCACCCACAAGTGCTTCAGCGCATTCATGGTCGCTTCTGCTCTGTGCTGCCCTTTCAATCGATAGGCCTGAATGGTATCGACCATCACCACCGCGTTATCGACCATGATCCCGAGCGCAACAATCAAGCCCGTTACCGACATCTGGTTGATTGGCACACCGGTCATTTTCATGATCGATAGCGTAAGTAGTGAAGTGAGTGGCAGCGAAATAGCCACTAATATTGCCGCGCGGACACCTAAGGTCACGAACAATACAATCAAGATCAAACCGAAGCCAATCATCAAGCTTTTGCCTAAATCATCTAGGCGAGTTTCGGTATAACCCTGCTGATTGAACAGCACGGTGACATCGATATTACTTGGCAGCTCTTGTTGAAACTTATCGATCAAAGCATTCGCACGTGAAGTCCAGTTATCAACCCGAAGATCAGGGTGCATTCGCGCCGCGACGATCACACCCGGATCACCATCAATAATGGCAATCTGATCTTGTGGGGTTTTCTCACCACGCTTTACCGAAGCAATGTCTTCCATGCGGATAATGTGACCATTGCTATCCGTCGCGATAGGGACTTGCTTAATACGTTCAATGGAGTCAAGTTCCGATTCAATCTCTAAACCAAATCGAGAATAGGCACTAACCAGTTCGCCTGCTGAATTCTTAGCATCTGCCCCTTCTAGCGACTCTGCGATATTTGAACTAGAGCGACCAAGCGCAGCGGCATCAGCAGTTCGTAGACTGATCTGGATTTCTTCTTGAGGCATCCCGTATTCATCAACGAACTCAGTGCCTGAAAGGGTTCTCAACCGCTTAGCCAGTTCTTTGGCGTAACGTCCAAGCGTTAAACGATCAGGTTCGCCCGCACCAGACCAAGTCAGAGAAGCAATGGTGGTGAAAGCATAGGTATGGTCACTGTCGAGATCGGGAGAATGGGCACCCGCAGGTAAAATGGATTCGATATCAGACAGCTTGTCACGTGCTTGCGACCAAACGGGTTCAGGCTCGGTGATAGTGTCATCAAGCTCAAGCGTGACAATAGACACGCTCGGCCTTGAGGTTGAGCTCACCAGTTTAACTTCGCTCAGTTCACGAAGCTTATTCTCGATAACTTCCGTAACCAAGGTTTCCACTCGTTCGGCGCTGGCGCCAGGAAAGCTAGTGGTGATGTTCGCATACCGGTTGATGATGACTGGATCTTCTGCGCGCGGCAGCGTCATGAAGGCTGAAATGCCACTCACCATCAGCAGCGCTGTCATTAAGATCAGCAGTCGGGTATTGGAAATAGTCTCTATGATTTTCATACTATTCCCTATTCAGCAGCAGTGCTTACTGGCTTCACGGCTTGGCCCGGAACCAAGCGATGCAAACCACTTGCAATAACCTGTTCACCATCCTCAATCGCACCACTCACATACGCTTGTTGATTGTTAGCAAACATCACTTGAACACTTCTACGTTCAACTTTGTTGCCATCGCCAATCACAAAGATATTCCACACACCGCGCAAGCCATCAATCAAGCCAGTTAAAGGGACCCAATAGCCTTGCTCCTCAACCTGTTCGTCAAATTGAAGGTAGGCCAGTTGCCCTTCCAATACCGAAGATTGCTCGGGAAATAGGTAGCGTAATCCAACACTGCGAGACTGAGTGTCGACCATCGCGCCCGGATTCAATAGCTCTACTGCATAATCGTTACGTCCAACTCGGATACTAGGAGCTGAGAGTGAGGTGACCTTTTGCATTTGGTGGGCAGGAATACCAATAAAGGCTTCTTTGCCTTCCGATGCCAATAGAGTGAGCGTTGGATTACCGACATTGACCACATCGCCGAGCGAGACAAATCGAGTGGCGATAGTGCCTGAATAAGGAGCAAGAATCGTCGACTTCACTAGCTTGAGATCGTTACCTTTGACCGAGGCGTCAATGCGCAACAAGTTAGCTTGCAATACACGCTGCTCACTGGTTAACGAATCGATTTCTGCTTCAGCACTGAAGCCTTTTGCTTTTAGTGAACGTTGACGCTTTAAGTTCGCAGCAACCAGGCTCAGTTGCGCTTTCACTTCTTCAGCTTGCGCTTTCAATTGGCTCGATTCAGTCTTCAACAGCTGAGTATCTAACTTGATTAACGGCTGACCTTCTGTGACTGTGTCACCGACATCCACCAGAATTTCGTTAACTTTCCCCGCCAATTCAAAGCCGAGATTCGCCTGTTGGCCCGCTTTTACCACACCGACATATTCACGTTGTACTTCGTATGATGGAGAACGCTCTAGGACGACAGTTTCTACCGTTAACACTGTCGATTCGGTACCGTTCGATTCAGCAGTGCTCGCTGCATCGGTAGTTGTCTCGGCTTGTGTGCTTTCACCACATCCAACAAGAAGAGTCGACAACGCCACGGCTACTGCGCTTCCCTTCATCAATTTATACATACTCACTGTTCCTATGCGGTACTCAATAATGTTCTTTTTTTAGACTAACCAAACCAAACTAGACTGTCTAGTTTGATTATGTTAAAAATAAGTTTCATCGTTAGTGATTGATAAAACCATCACAAAAAGCATAATGCTAGCGCACAACGAGTTAGCACTAGGTAGCGAGAAATAAGCACGTGACGAAAATCATCAAGAGTGAACAGAAGAGATCGCAGATCTTAACCGCAGCAAGTAAGCTTTTCTCTGAACATGGCTTCAAGATCAATATGGATCAGATAGCCAAAGCAGCGAACGTTTCCAAGCAAACGGTCTACTCTCACTTTAAAAGCAAAGACGTTCTTTTTGAAACCTGCATGCAAACCAAATGTGCCGAGCGTGAGCTGAGCCATTCAGCCTTTGATATGGACGCCACTTTGGAAGAAGAATTGGTGAAGTTTGGTGTGAAATTTCAGGACTTATTGCTAGATGAACAGTCACGACAAACCTTTCAGAACGCGGTCAGCCAATCCAACACGCACCCAGAGATCGCCTCTATCTATTTAGAAAGTGGCCCTCAAAAAACAACAAAATTACTCGCCGATTACCTGCAATCGAAATTAGATTCTGGTGACCTGACTCTGTCGACGTCTAGCTCACCGATCATTGCAGCTCGTCAACTGCTGCTGATGTTTCATGGCAAATCTGCCTATTGGTCTTTCTTCGGTCATGATAGCGGTGAGTCCGATGAAGAAAGACTCAACTACACGCGCGAATGCGTTGCACTTTTCTTGAATGGAAACCAGCCTCGCTAGCTGTCGCTCTATCTTTGAAAAAAATGAAAAAGGCACAGAGAAATTCATCCTCTGTGCCTTATCAATCGTCAGTCACTCTCACCAAAATAGCGACCGGTTTATTGGGTATGTTCCACAATGATCAGCTCATCGGTATTAAAACCACGCTCTTTCGACATCACTTTAAACTTCTCCATCACTTCTGGTGCGACTTCAGGCGTTCTTGCTAGTAGCCATAAGTAATCAGTGTCGGGTCCAGAAACGAACGCGTATTGGTAGCCTTCCTCTTCCAATTCAAACACCACATAGGCGCCATAAAACGGACCGAAGAACGACACCTTTAAGTAACCTTGGTCGCTACCTTCAACAAAGTATGCTTTGCCTTCTGCCTCATTCCATTCGCCCTCTTCAGCCGAATAGCCGCGATTAATCACTTTCACGCCGCCATCGTCGCGTAGGCTGTATTCAGCGCTCACATTACTTAAGCCGCGCTCAAACGAATGGTCTAAGCGAGCCACTTCGTACCATTTCCCTAAGTATCTATCCAATTCAAACTGCTGAACTGGCTTAACGGTTTCTGGCATGCCTACGCATCCAACCAATAAAATAACACTCAGAAGCAAAAGTATTTTCTTCATCCTAACCTCGACTTGTTTTAATCGTAATACGAGTAAGTCATTTGAGTCTTAACTTACGTCCTTGTTAATACGTGAACCCCATTAGCATGGTTCATATAACATTAAATTATTCAGACGTTTATGGAAATCGTTTCGTTGGTGAATGAATTAAAGCCGCTTCATTGACTCTCGATATTGAGTAGGGGTCACCTGCTTATAAGATTTGAACTGGCGATTGAAGTTAGCTTGGTTGTCATAACCGACTTTTTCCATAATCAAATTCACAGGTAGAGATGTATTGAGCAGTAAATCACACGCCACATTTAATCTAATTTTCTTCAACCGCTGACTGAAGCTCTCGTTGTAGTGCTTTTGAAACAGACGCCTGACGCTGCTCTCACTAATATACAAATGACTAGCTAAGTCATTTACTGAAATATCGTGGATAAAATGATTCATCAGAAAGGCTTCGATCTTATCTAGTTTGTCGCTGACCTCATCTTCTTCAATCGAACTAAAGGTGGGATTAACTAACTGCACGACTTCTTGGTCATCAATCAGCAGAGCAAACAGAGAGAATAGAGTCAGTAGCTGTTGATGAGGAGGCTGATCCATCACCTTATCTAGCAATTGTGTTGCCCTCTCAGCGGTACTAGGAGAAAACTGCAACCCTTTCTTTGAGTCTTCTAACAGCACACGTAACGGTTCAAGTTCACGACAGCACGCCATCAACGGCTCAATCCAATCTTTACGAAACCAAATCACATGGGTTTCGCAAACACGTGGGTCATCACTGCTCTCTTCCGAATAAATGGCATGAGGCAAGTCTGGGCCAACCAAAATCATATGGTTGTGGAACACATCACTTTGGTGATGGCCGACAAAGCTATGCCCCGAAAAGTGACGATGAATCGCTATCTCATATTCTTCATGTCGATGCCAACCGTAACTCTTGCTGTCCTCAACGATTTTCTTGTAGCGCCATGACGCACCAATCCTTTGCGGCACCTTTTCTAAGTAACCTTTCATTACGACACTCTGTGACCCTCTGATACTGAAAGTATACCCGTCAAACCATTTAAGTGAGCACTTTGACTGAAAAGTATTGGATATTGCACTAACGGTACTCATCCAACTTTCTCCACTAAATATACTGCAGGTGAACTTAATCAGGAGAGCAACTATGGACACTTTATTATTAAAAATACGCGATATGATTCATGCCACACGTCAGCAGTGGATCGGAGAAATCACCTACAGCCACAATATTAAAGGAGACCACACGTGGAAACTTTATGGCTACCATTCGTACACCGAGTACAAAAATGATTTGCTTAAAAGTTTGAAACAATAACCATCATGAAAGGCATATCGAAGCCACAATACGCGGGGTAATCCCGGCTTTTGTTCGTCATTTATGTAAAGTTTCACACTGACCACTCGCTTTCTATACTTATTAAACAGTGGAACATGGAAGACACAATAATGAACAACAAGCTTACTCTGCCACACACTGCATTAGCCGCTTTAATCATAATGTTAGGTGCTGTATCACCAGCTCTCGCACAAGCTGAATCAGCAGTGCAAAGCCAAGCGGCTGACCAAATTTTCACTAATGCCGATATATACGGGCATCGAGAGTCAGATTCTATCGTTACCCATGACGGCAAGATCATTTTTATTGGCGACCTCCAACAAGCAAAAACGTTTCAAGGGCAGAATACCGACGTTATCGACTTAGGGAATGCTTTTGTTCTGCCGGGTTTCATTGACAACCACAACCATGTTTTTGAAGCCGCCTCGGAGCTGGGTGGCACTTGCGAGCTGGATTCAGAAGCAACACTTGAAGAACAAATCCCCTACTTAGAAGCCTGCAAAATCAATGCAGATTCAAACGGCAGAGGATGGTTAATGGGGTATGGATTTTCTTTGGAATCCACAATCAACAGTGACTCAGAGTACACGCCACTTGAGATCATCGACAGTGTCTTCCCCGATCGACCAGTCGTGATCATGGAGCAGACTTCACATTCAATGTGGGTTAACTCCAAAGCGCTAAAAATCGCCCGAATTAGTCCCCAATCACCAGACCCACAAGGCGGAGCATATTTAAAAGATCCTACAAGTGGCAAGCTCAACGGCATCTTACTGGACAATGCCGGTGACCAAGTCATGGAAATGGCGTGGAACAGTCAGAGCGAACTCTTCGAACAAAGTTACCAAGGCTTAATGTACGGCCTTGAAGAAGCGGCCGCGCACGGTATCACCACCATAGGTGACGGTAGAATGTATTGGAAACGCGGTTGGTATGATGTTTGGCTAGAAGCTGAGCAAAACCAAGACCTCACCGCGCGCGTCTCATTGCGCCCTTGGGTTTACCCTTCCATGGCAATGCCTTCTCAATTGGAAGTGTTTGAGAAGATGTATTCCGATGACAAAAGTCGTCTATTGCTGGTCGATCAGGTGAAAATGTACAGCGATGGTATTTTTATCAATGGCACGGCAAAAACGCTCGCCCCTTATTTAGATACTTACTTACCAAACTCTCCTAATGGCTTGAACTACATTCCACCAGCACAGATGAAACAGTGGTTAACGGCCCTAGAAAAAATCGGCTTTAGTGCGCACATACATGCGATTGGTGACGGTGCAGTTCGAGAGTCTTTAGATGCCATCGAGAGCGTGCGTAAGCAAGGTTCGCAAAAGCCATACACGCTAACCCACGTTGAATTGATCAATGATGAAGATGTTCCACGATTTAAACAACTCGGCGTAACCGCGGATTTCCAAGTTGGATCAGACTACGTCACGCAACATGACCACGAATGGGCTAATGCCTTCTTAGGTGCAAGACGCGCGAAAGCCATGATGAACCTCGACGCAATCCTCAAAACCGACGCCAATATCACGTTAAGCAGTGACTGGAATGTACACGACATCAACCCACTGGTTGGCATTGCGAATAGCTTGATCATGGGAAAAACCGGTCTAACCGATATCTACACAGCCATCGACGCTTACACCCTCAACGCAGCTAAAAGCCTAGGAATTGATGATATTACGGGGACAATTGAAGTTGGAAAGTCTGCAGATTTCGCCATTCTAAATAAAGATATCACCACCTTGTCAGCAAGAGGTATCGCCAAGACTCAAGTGCTGATGACAGTACTGCGTGGCGATGTCGTTTATACACAGAACGATTAGAACTAACCTCGTTCTATCCCTAAGGAACTGTTTTTATTAGATACTGAAAACGATGTGACAAGAATGAGTATCGCAAAAACTAGACACAAGTAGATTGGATATAGCGGGTGGAGAGTTGCGGTGAACGCCAGCAACGACGCGACTCCATAGCCAAGTGTGTGAGACATCGAAATGAAGCCTGCGGCAGCACCCGGGGCTTCACTTTGTTTTTCAGTCGCAAATACCGTGTATGCAGGAACAAGCAGCGCAGCACCAATGGCTGTCAACATCATTGCACCACCAAACACCCAAATATTAGGTATCAGCAACACGATAAACCCAAGCACTAAACATAATGCGCCAAAGCGATACATAGTTGTGGACGTCAATTTGCTTTTCTTAACCACCAAAACTTGAGTCACAAAAGTACACGTTGCACTAATGGTTAATAATGCGCCAATCGCATCACTCACCTTGTCGGTTGACCAACTAGTAACAGCATAAATGAGTGGCGAGAAGCTATATTGCGTTAATGCCACTGTCGCACAAAGCAACAACCCGCTCGACAAAAACACCCATAGCCCTTTTTGGGGCAGCCACGATGTGCTCTCTCGCTGGGCCTGCTTGGTACTTAGCATTGCAGGTTCTGGCAAGAAAATAGCTAAGACTAGCGCAACACACGGCAGTAGAATCATCAACATGAGCGGTGCGAAATAAGAAAATTTGAGTGCCACAATAGAGATGAGTGGGCCAATCAATCGGCCAGCACTCAAACCGATACTCACCGATGTTATCGCCTGCAAGCGGTTCTTCTCACCACACAACAATATTGCCCAGTGCTGACTTGCTGGCACCAAACCTGCGACCGTGCAGCCATATAAAATTCGTGCGATGACCAGCCCGATAAAACAGGCAATGTACACGCGATCACTATGGCTATCCGATTGAAAATAGCCGCTATTCATTGCAAACAGTGTCAATAACGCAAAGCTAACCGCCATTCCAGATAACGCCTGTAACACCACTTTTTTGGGACCATGTTTATCACTGTACCTTCCCCAAAAAGGGGCGGAAGGCAAAAACAGCAAACTTCCAATCGCGATAAATATAGACCACGTAGGTAAGCTGAACGCAGAGTGTTCAACCAGAAACGGTAACGAGACAAGTAAGCCGTTTTGTCCTATGCCCATCAACGCCGAAATCAGGCTAATAGCCACTAAATGAAATTTTTTATTTTGTATAACGGACATAATATCGAGGTTGATTAAGCTATTTTTGAAAGCAAGTGAGTGGGTAACAACATGAATAGCAGTAAACTAATTGATTTGGAGAATGATTATCATTTGTTTTTCATTATGTTACATTAACGGCTAGTAGCCTATAACTCAACTTCATATTTCACTATGTACAAACTTACCAATGCCTCGTTCGAAATCGACGGTAAGAAGATCCTCTCCCCTACCCAATTAACCTTTGAGCCTAAAAAGGTCACCACATTACTTGGTCATAATGGATGCGGTAAATCGACTCTCATGAAACTACTGAGTCGACAAAATGCCCCAACCCAGGGAGAAGTCTTCTTCAACGAACAACCACTGTCTTCATACAGTAACCTAGAGTTTGCACATCAAGTCGCTTACCTACCGCAGCATCCACCTATTACGGATGGTGTTACCGTTCGTGAGTTAGTTTGCTTTGGTCGCTACCCTTGGAAAGGCGCATTTGGAAGGTACAGCAAAGAAGACTATCAAATTGTTGATGAAGCGATTGAGAAGGTAGGCTTGAACGCTTTCGCAGATAGATTCGTTGCAACCCTATCGGGTGGTGAGCGACAAAGAGCTTGGGTCGCCATGCTACTTGCCCAACAAAGCAAGTGTATTTTATTAGACGAACCAACATCGGCACTAGATGTTGCCCACCAACATGAGCTACTGGCTTTAATTCGAGAGCTTAACCAATCATTGGGTTTAACCGTGATTATGGTACTTCATGACGTCAATATGGCGGCAAAATTCAGTGACCATCTTATTGCTCTTCACTCCGGTGAAGTGATCGCTTCTGGCTCTCCGAAAGAGTTGATGACACCGGAAACGCTGATGAAAATCTACGGCATGGAGCTTGCGCTATTCGACCACCCTGAAACAGGGCAACCAATCAGTTATATCCCTTAAATGATGAGGAGTCTGTTATGAAAAAGTTCATGGCGTTATTGTCTGTCTTATTCGTATTTAATACTTATGCGCTAGAGAGCCCTCATGCATTAGAAATCACACACGAAATGGGAACCGCTTCTTTCGAAACAACCCCTAAAAAAGTTGTGGCGTTAGATTGGGTTCTGTCAGAAACGGTGCTCAGCCTTGGCGTTGAGCTAGAAGGCATTGCCGATGCCAAAGGCTATCAACAGTGGGTTGTGAAGCCAGAACTGAACCAAGATGTCACCGATGTTGGCTCTCGACGCGAGCCTAACTTGGAACTATTAACTAAGTTGAAGCCTGATGTCATCCTAATTAGCGAACACATGGCTGCGGCTTATCACCAACTCAATAAAATTGCTCCGGTGTTAGTTTATAGCGTTTACAGCCAAAAGAAGCAGCCGATTGAATCTGCAACAGCGATTACGTTGTCGCTTGGTAAATTGTTCGACCAAGAACAAAGAGCTCAACAAATTATTGCAGACACAAAGCAGCGACTTCACGACAACGGTGAGAAAATACAAGCAGCAGGCAATTCAGATAAGCCATTGATCTTTGCACGTTTCATCAACGATAAAACTTTGCGAATTCACAACCAAGGTTCACTGGCGCAAGCAACCATTCAAGCGATGGGGCTAAAAAACGATTGGCAGGAACCGACTAACCTTTGGGGCTTTAGCACCACAGGTGTCGTGAGGCTCGCGGAACATCAACAAACAAACGTGATGCTTTTTGGTCCTTTGACTGAAAACGAAAAAAATCAACTTACTCAATCTGCACTTTGGCAGGCAATGGAATTCACAAGAACAGATTCCGTGTATGAGCTTCCGAGCATTTGGACCTTTGGAGGTCTTATCGCTGCGCAAAGATTTAGTGACCACATAACAGAACTACTGACCCAAAAATGATAGCAACCACCAAGATTGAAGGTTCAGCAGTGGCAAGAACTCACATTAAAACAGTCGTCCTATCGGTTACGGCTGTTCTCCTTATCGGCTCGCTACTGCAGATAACTGCCCCCTACTCGAAAGGTGTTGGGTTGATTTGGGATACGCTCTTTCATTTTGATTCAGCGAACTACCAACACCTGATCACTCATCTCACTTATTTACCGAGACTTGCAGTTGCACTCCTTTGTGGTTTTGCATTAGCGGTCGCCGGCTGTGTGATGCAGTTTGTGTTACGCAATCCTATTGCTTCACCGACGACACTGGGTGTCGCTGCGGGCGCAGAGCTAGGTATGGTATTGGGTTTGCTTTTAATCCCGGCAAGTGTCGCTGTTCCACTTTTTATCCCTGCTTTCATTGGTGGCTGCCTTGCTACAGGTTTAGTCTTTGCACTCAGCTCTACACGTGGGTTTTCGCCACTACACATGGTTCTGGCGGGTATGGTCGTGAGCCTATTTTTAGGATCACTCAACACCATGCTACTCATGCTGCATGAGCAACAGCTTACCAGTGTATTCGTATGGGGCGCGGGTGTACTTAACCAAAATGATTGGTCTAGTGTCCAAGTTTTATTACCCCTGATTGCCATTCCAACTCTACTACTGCTCGTCCTGCAAAGACCACTATCTGCATTGCAGTTTGGTGATAATGTTGCCACTTCGCTAGGCGTGAATATTAAGCAAATCAAACTGTTGTGTTTATCGCTCGCAATCTTTATCACCGCTGCAGTAGTCAGTGAGGTGGGCTTGATTGGCTTTGTGGGTATTGTTGCCCCAGCGATTGCAAGGCTACTAGGCGTTAGATCATTAGCTAAACAAATTCTAACCAGTGGCTTGATCGGTAGTTTAATCCTGTTGATTGTCGATTTGGTGATTCAGCCATTCTCAGGTTTTGGTGGAGAGTTACTGCCAACGGGCGCAATGACAGCATTGCTTGGCGCTCCATTTTTATTATGGCTATTGCAACGTACTAAACTTCAATCGGATCTCAAGAGCCGTAACGAGCATATTGAACAGTACAAGCGAGTTAGCACAGACAAAACCTTGATTGCTATGTCTTTGGTATTGGCGGTTACATGTTTGGTTGCGCTCACTGTCGGTAAAAATCAATTCGGCTGGAGTATTGAGATTCATGAATCCTTGTTTGAATTACGCACGCCACGAGTACTGGTTGCACTGTTAGCCGGTATTGGACTTGCTTTCGCGGGTACCATTATTCAGCGTATTTCAAATAACCCGATGGCGAGCCCAGAAGTGTTGGGCATAAGTTCAGGTGCTGCCCTAGCGCTGGTTCTTGGCACACTCTGGGGCAACTCGATTGGACGCGAAGAACAAATGCTGCTTGGTACACTTGGAGCAACGTCTGTTACGGCTGTAGTTTGGTTGATGGGCAGAAAGCACAACTTCGCGCCAACGCAAACTCTATTAACCGGTATCGCGTTAAGTGCAGGGCTTGATGCTTTGCTGCGTATTACGATGAGTTCAGGTAACGAAAATGCCACGGCGCTGCTGACTTGGTTATCGGGTTCAACGTATCTGGTTGCCACACAAGATGTCGTTTTACTTGCTGTTGGTGTGACAATTGTTGGTGCTATTTCCCTTTCACTGCATCGCTGGATTGAACTTATAAACCTAGGTGAAGTGACCACCAGCAGTTTGGGGATGAACACAACCACAGTTCGCTTAGCCTTGCTGTTATTGGTCGCAGCACTGACTACGCTGTGCACCATCGTTATTGGTCCGCTGAGCTTCATCGGACTGTTAGCGCCTCATATGGCCCGCTCGCTGCACCAATATAGAGCGATTCCACAAATGCTGACAGCGGCATTGTTGGGCGCGATCATCATGGTCGCTGCGGACTGGATTGGTCGTACGTTGTGGTTCCCTTGGCAGTTCCCTGCTGGGCTGCTTGCTTCTCTACTTGGAGGCGGCTACTTCCTTTACCTAATGAGAAAGTAACCTTTCAACAAGCCTATTAATTTCTCCTCCACTTCGCTGAACTCCGAAGTGGAGGCTTATTTCAACTCTGTCTTTGTCCGTTCAATCCTCGTTTATCCTCTCAACCCTCGTTTATTCTCTCAACCGACATCGCTAATCCGGAATACTAGTAATTGTTTTTTGGTTGCAGAAACACAATAAATGGTATTCGAGCACTTTTATGTTTACCATGGTTCCAATAACAAACTGATTTGTAAGCCCTATGGACATAACGACAATTACAAAGCTCCAACAAGACTTGCTGTTTAAAGTCATTGCTAGCTTAAAAGCCGAAGACGCTAAAGCCGGTAGCAGCCTCAATGAATCTTCTTTGGCACAACAATTCGAAGTTTCAAGAAGCCCAATACGCGCCGTTTTAAAACACTTGTCGAGTCAGGGCATTACTAAGGTTGTTCCCTATAAAGGTTCTGTACTTCAAATGGATGCGGCTGATATTAAGCTAGACGTACCGACAGACGACGAACAGCCCCGCCAAGAACAACTGTACCTGAATATTTTAATGGACCTGTTCTTTGGGGAATTAAGCAGTTCCTTCTCGGAAAAAGATCTGCAAGAACGATATGAGGCTAACCGTGGTGAAATACAAAATGTCACTCGCCTACTAGAAAGCGATGGTATTTTCCGCCGCAGCCCCGGCTATAAATGGCAACTTGATGGTGTTCTAAACACACTTGAAAGGCATACCGAGAGCTATCGATGTCGCTTGATCTTTGAACCTGCAGGGCTACTTGAGCCGACATGGAACTTAAAGCGTAGCGAACTCGAAGCATGCCGAGATCGCCATGTCTACGCCATCAACAATCCAAAATCGACTTCCGCTAGTCAACTCTTCGCACTGAGTGTCGACTTCCATGAACTGATCGCAGCCAGCTCCGGAAACCGCTTTTTGTTAGGGATGATGCAACAACAAAATCGTCTGCGTAAGGCTACGGATTTGGTCTCTATGCATATTCAATCTTCCGTGGTTAAGTCATGCCAACGCCGCTTAGACATCATGGATCTGGTTCTAGAAGGCGACAATCAAAGTGCCTCAGCAAAGCTAGCCCAACTGCTCGAAAACGATATACGAGTAATGAATCGCACCTACAACAATGTCATGAACGTATCGCGCGAACAACGAGAACAATTACTCAGCAGTATTTCAGGAAAAAACAACTAACCTAAGAGCAGCATACTTTCATGCTGCTCGCTCTCTCTTCATTTACTTTCCGTCGCCTCTCGCCCCACGCAACAGAAAATACAAATCCAATCAGTTACTTAAGATAGAACCAGACATAAGAGCTGGACTTTAACGATCCTATAAAACAGACACTATTGTTGCATTTGAAAATAAATTGCATTCTCATATTGTTTTTTCGCATCAAAAATACAATAATAATGATTCTTATTTAGACTAAGAGCTGAAACAGCAGTAATAACGACTCACCTATCCGATTCGTCATTACTCACCACTCTGATGAGTCTGGATAAACACAATAAAAAATAGAGCCACCGCGCCAAAAGAAATGTGTGCAGCCTTTCATTGATAAATGCAGAGAAAAAAATGAAGACCGAAAAAGGAAGTTTCAAGCTTTCCACCGTCGCATTAGCAGTTGCGGCAGTAACGACAGTATTCACAGCCCAAGCTCAAGATCTAACAACTGAAGAAAAAATGGTGGTGGTTTCTAGCCGCACACCTAAAGCCATCAGTGATATCCCTGGTACCGTTTGGTATATCGATGCTGAACAAATTGAACAAGAGTATCGAGGTGGTAAATCACTAGGTGAAATTCTATCGGCAACCATCCCATCTTTAGATGTTAGCAGTGGTGCCCGCACTAACTACGGTCAAAACTTACGTGGCCGTAAGATGCTAGTGATGATTGACGGCGTATCATTGCAGTCGTCTCGTCCAATCAGCCGCCACCTAGATTCCATCGACCCGTTCAACATCGATCGTATTGAAGTGTTGTCGGGCGCAACCTCGATTTATGGTGCAGGCGCTTCAGGTGGTGTTATCAATATCATTACCAAAAAAGCGCAAGGTGAAGAGCTAGAATTCGAATCCTTTGTTGGCGGTTCATCTGGCTTCAACTCGAATGAAGATTTCGATTACAAAATCGGTCAATCTATCTCTGGTGGCAACGAGACGGTTCAAGCTCGCTCTTCTGTGGTTTACACAGAGACACAAGGCTTCTTCGATGCAAATGGTGACATTGTTACCCCTGATATTTCACAAGGTTCGCTGCAATTTAATAAGACGGTCGACTTCTTAACTACAGTGGGTGTCAACATCACTGAGACTCAGAAGCTTAACTTCCTTGCTCAATACTACGATAGCCAACAAGATTCACCTTACGGCCTTTACATTGTCGGCAGTGACTTTGTTGATGTAAGAAAAGGGTTTGATTCAGACCGCGAACATGGCACAGAGCGTATCATGTTGAGTGCTTCCTATATTGATGAGCAGTTCCTTGGTCATCAGTTGATCGCAGAAGCGTCTTATCGAAAAGAAGATCAAACTTATACACCTTATTACCAATCTTCTGGTCAACAAATTACCGACGTTATCTCACTTAAAACAGCATTAGCGAAAAGCTTTAACAAGTTCAATCTTGTTTACGGTATTGATGCTTATCAAGACAAACTGGATAGTAACCAAGCTCTGTATGATCCAACGATTGCCAATGATTCTGGCAATTTGATCAACAAAACGTATGCTAAAACAGGTCGCTACCCTGGTGTAAAAGTGAGCTCAATTGCTGGCTTTATCCAAACGGATTATGCAATAACCAATGATTGGACTGTCGAAGGTGGCTTCCGCTACCAATATATGTCTAACGAGATTGATGATTTTGTCGGCTACACCCAACAAAAGAAAATTGCCTCTGGCACTGGCACGTCTGCCGATGCGGTACCAGGCGGTGAAACAAGCTACACCGTTGGTCTATTTAACTTGGGTACGATTTACCACCTAAACAACGAGTCTCAAGTATGGGCAAACTTCTCACAAGGCTTTGACCTTGCAGACCCTGCAAAATACTACGGACAAGGTGACTACACACTGGTTGGCGATCACTGGCAACTGAACGACAGCATCAATGTGAATGATTCAAAGATGTCTGGTATTAAAACCAACAGCTTCGAGCTAGGTTATCGCTTAGAAACCGGCGAGCTAAACCTACAAACGGCGGCGTACTACTCGCAATCTGACAAGTCTGTGAGTTACAACAAGAACACATTACTTATCGAAGAAATTGATGATAAGAAGCGTGTTTACGGCCTAGAAGCAATGGCCTCTTACTGGGTACACGATAACATTCAGCTTGGCGCATCTGGCCACTATGTGATTTCTGAAGTAAAGGGTGACGACGGTTGGGAAGACTATACCGCGGGTGAAGCAAGCACATCGAAAGCGAACGCTTGGGCTGGTTGGTACGACACAGATCTATCTGTAAAACTACAAAGCCAAACTATGTTCGATTACGAAGATGCGGATCAAAACAAGCTAGATGGTTACACCGTGTTTGATTTAGTCGGTACCTATCAGCTTCCTGTTGGTAGTCTTGGCTTCGGTATTCAAAACTTATTGAACGAAGACTACACAACTATTTGGGGACAGCGTGCTCAAATTGTGTATTCAGCACACTACGCTCCAGCTGCATACGACTACAAAGGCCGCGGACGTACTTATACTCTGAACTATCAAGTTAAGTTCTAAAACTTACTGTAGTTTATTAATAATTAAAGGGTTGGTATTTAGTACCAACCCTTTTTTATTTAATACTAATTTAGAGTATTCAAATAAATATGGAGTCAGATTGTTAATATAAAAATCTACTCAAACCTTTACACGATTAAATAGCGTTAAATTTAACAAGTCGCTCACTATAACCAAAGTTAGCCGGTGTGTGATTAACTTCTACTGTAATACTACCAGACAGTTCTCCATCTGTTTTATACACTGGACATGATGCAATATCGGATAAGTATGACTCTTCTGTTGGAGCGCTGAAGTAATAAATCTTTTGTAGATTACATTCACCAACCTTCATTCCCAACGCTTCAACTTCAGAACGCTGACGGTAGTAATGTGGGCCGATATCAAGAAGATACTCAGGACTATGTGTATAAATCTCGCTAGTGTAGCGCTCGGTAAACTCACTCTCCGCAATAAAGTGTTCATTTGCCATGCTGTAAAGCACATTCAGATGCCAGTAGATAAGCTCAGACTCATCACTGGTTGATGCGCCAGGCTTAGAGTAGACGCACTGGATCTGACTATGAGGAACTTGTAAGCTCTGAGTCGATTTGATGTTATTACGAAGAGCCTTGATCCCACAGCGATGCATCGTGAAACCCTCATTCTTCATCGACTCGGTAACTTGGTTAATCGACTGATATTGAACGTAGACCCCTTCCGGTGATTCGCCAGTGATAACGTTAGTATTATCAGCATACGCAAACGAACTAAGAGAAGAGATTACAGACACTAAAGCTATTGTTTTTTTCATTATTATTTGTCCTTTGTGATTGGCGGCAGGAAAATAACTCAGAAAACCAATATGCAACACAACACCTATCGATATTTGTGATCTTGGTTGAAGCAATGATTGCTTTTATGAATATTAAGGTTTGGTGTCGGGTATATTTTATATTTGGAAGATTAAATAGCTTAAATTTAATAGGGATATAAAGTCAGTTAGTGAAAGAAACTTAATAGAGACATGACGTTTATTATTAATAAATTAGATTTTAAACAATTAAGAAATATTCAACTATCAATAACACCTGCTCTATTTATTAACTATTCTGTTTAATTAAGAAAATATAAGACGAACCTAATAGGCTCGCCTTTATTGTTCATATCGTAAACAGATTTCACAACTGTTATTGAGACTCTGACAATAAGAGAGATACACCAGAAAAACTTCGGAATGCATTGATCATGATGTAGAGATCTTCATCAGCCCTAGGCACCTCGCACGTTTCAAAGTTACCTGAGCGATAAGGTCGGCAATCGTAGGTACTTTTCGTTGGTTGCGCGCCTGAACGAATGTAGAGATCAGCGTCCCCTACTCCAGACTTAATCACGACACTCACGTCCGTGGTGCGATTTTCTGCTTTGAGCACAAACAATTTCTGTTGTCCGGACGTCGCGGCGAGATCGCTAATCAAGCTTCCTAAAGTCACCTCAGGAATATCATTGTTCGGCTCACCGACTGAGCCATCTGGCAACGTATCACCAAAGTATGAAGACACGAGTGGCCAAATCTTACTTATTTTCACGCCTTGGTTTTCACAACCTCCAAAATGATGCAGCGCAATCGCTTTGTTGTTGTCAGTACGTAAAACAGGTGAACCAGACGAGCCGCCAATGGTGTCACAGAAATAGCCAGTGTCGGTGTTGGCACCTCGCCCACCAGTTGAAGCTACATCAATCTGACACATTCCGGAGCCATTTTGGTCACTTTCAATTGCCAGTTCTTTCGGCTTACCAGCTCCGTGTTGTGGAATGTAAATACCATCGCCAAAGATTGGCTCTTGAGCATCCAAGCCTAGGTAACCAAACGACTTAATTTTTGAAAAGTCATCAACAGTGAAAAGTGTGTAATCCAAATCATAATCAGTGCTGAGTATCTTACTCCCCATGACTTTTACCGTGGTGGCCATAGAGCCATCACAAGTACGACGCTGATAGTTAAACCATACCTCTGTATTTCTCAGCTCTGATTCTGATGCGACACAGTGGTTGTTGGTGAACATATGGTTATCTGGCCCCACCCGCCAAGCGGTACATAAACTACGCCCATTAATAAGTAGCCTTGCAACCGGAGTTGTCCAAGCCACCTTATCTGGATGAGACTCTTCCCAACAGGCTACGTCTCTACGCTCATTAACGCCACATGTCGATAACGTTGCCAATGCCTCTTCGTCTGCACTCTTGCCCGCCATGTAGTAATCTATCTCGAACTCAGCGTATTGGCCCTTTGAGTTTGGAATAACCTCAATCAGCATGCGCTCGCTTGAAATAGACTGAGCAAACCAATCTGTCTGGCTCTCACGATACTCAACAACCTCATCACTGGTGCCCGAACTCAAGCGCAATAGACTGCCTTTTGGCACAACTAGCGACTTGAAGTGAAGCTTAATGAATGATGCTCCCACATGCTCGATTTGCTCTTTGTGCACATTGCCCGATGTCTCAATCAACGCTTGATGCGATAATGGGTACTCAACTTCATTGGCAATAACGGGTATGTGTGGCTGAACAGCAAGATTGGGCTGAACTAGGGATTGTGGCTGCGCATTTACGAACGAAGAAAAGAGACATGTTGTCGCTAACCCAAGGTTAGATAAGATTACTTTCATTGGATTTCCTATATCGATTTGTAGTGTTCCCTCCACAAACATATGCGCTAAAAAACAATATAACACAAAATGCATATTTGATTTTCAGTAAAGAAATCTCAACAGCCGAAGTAAATTCTAATTTTCAATAAGATAGCTGTCATCAGTATTGATTCTCACCAATATGACTGTACAAATTTATGTGCTAGTTGAAGAAAAAATGAAACACGAAGAAATCGCGTTGTTTGCTATTCTGAAGGTATTTTCGGCAGAGCTGCACGCTTGATATTGTCACCCGTCATAAGTTTGAAAATATCGGTGAGCAACGAGTATGCAAAGCCTGCACTGGATAGCTAACCAATAACCAAAACAAAAAGGGCTAGCAATACTGCTAACCCTTCTCAGTTGAGAGTTCATTTCGAACTCTCTATTTGTATTCAGCTTTCGATTATGCTGTTTTTTCATCCAAGTTTGCGTCTTGCTTGTCATCAAGAGCAAAGTAGATTTTCGACACAATTACTTCAGCAATCAGAATCGTAAATACCACAGCAAAGAAAGCAACAACACCGTTCCAAGGGCCAGTAAAGCTCACCTTGTCACCGAACAATAAGTTAATCGCTTCTAGCATGACAAACTTCGAGCCCACCAAGATAATGTAAGTGGTAATCGCTCGGTAAATCTTAGGAGCAGTGCCCGGCTTGCTTTTAAAGTGCTCAGCAATCTTATGTTCTAAGCCAATAGAAAGTTTCAATAGTAGCTGAAGCAACAACGCCGCTATCAAAGAGATAGTGAAAGATTCGATATTCACAAAGTCCCAGTACTCATCAAAGAAGTTAAGAACCACTAGGTCCACCAGCACTGCTAACGTGTAACCAACAAATAGACGTTGTGGTGTATTGAATCCGTAAACTTTGTCTGAATTAGTCATGTTGTCTCTCTTTAATTTGATAAGTAGCCTCGATTTGAAATACATCTTAGCGTTCGAATCAGAACAAAACTTACCATTTGATGACACCATCCTCTTTCCATTCAAAATTGTTAATCTTTATTGATTGATCATTTTCTGTACCAATAATTCTCTTCCCTCTATACAGCAATACTGAAAAATATAGAAAAGCACCAAAAGATAAGTCTCGTCACTGCTTGTCATCAAATGGCAATTTTTAATAGGCGTCACCTCATAAGATGACTCCATCAGCGACAAACACTCATTTGAAAAAGGTGCAGACTATGAAAAAGCTAATCACTAACGCGAACGTATTTAACGGTGTTGATAACAACCTAATCGAGAACGTATCTATTCTTATCGAGGACAACTTGATCACTCAAATTGGCGAGGTCGACGCTACGTTAGCCGATGAAATCATTGATGCTCGAGGTGGCACGGTAATGCCTGGCTTGATTGACGCCCACGTTCATATCACGCTCTCTGCGCCTTTCAATGTGATTGATACTATGACACGTGAAGAAGTCGCAATTCGCTCAGCGAAGATTTCAGAAGAGATGCTGATGCGTGGCTTTACCACTATTCGCGATGTAGCAGGTAACACGCTTGGCCTTAAGAAAAGTATCGATAATGGCTACGCGACTGGCCCACGTATTCTTCCTTCAATGGCGGCAATTTCACAAACCAGCGGTCACTCAGATTACCGCCAAAACCAAGCTCAAGAACGTTTAGCGAATGGACACGAAGATTCGCCAATGATGAAGCTAGGTGCGATGCGAGTAGCCGATGGCCGTTCAGAAGTATTGAAAGCCGTGCGTGAACAACTGTTTATGGGCGCGTCACAAATTAAGATCATGGCAGGTGGCGGTGCATCATCGACCTTCGACCCGCTAGACACATTGCAATTTACTTCCGACGAGATGGAAGCCGCTGTACAAGCCGCTTCAGATTACGGTACTTATGTTGCCGCACATATCCATACTTCAGACGCGATGCGTCGAGCAGCAGAAGCGGGCGTCATGTCTTTCGAACACGCTACCATCATGGATGACGAGATCGCAGAGATCATTAAAGAGAAAGGTATTTGGGTGATCCCGTCTTACTTCACCTCTTCATTGATTGCAGAGCGTAAGATCCCACTGCCAAACGAAGAGACATATCGCAAGACAGAGCGCGTGGGTAAAGCCATGTTCAAGTCGGCAGAACTGATTAAGAAATACGACATCCAAAACATCGCATTTGGTACTGACTGTGTGGGTGAAACCAATGTGCATGCAACCCAACTGAATGAGCTTGGTGCGATTGAGCAAGTATTCGATACCATCACTGCACTTCGCATGGCGACGTCAAACTGTGGGCGACTATTCGAAATGTCGACATACCAACACCCGTACCAAGAAGGCAAACTTGGTCAAGTGGTTGAAGGCGCTTACGCTGACCTACTGATCATCGACGGTAACCCACTAGAAGGCGTGGCATGTGTGGCTAACACAGAGACACAAAAACTGATCATGAAAGACGGCAAGGTGTATAAAAACACGCTTTAGTGTTCAATATACTCACTAAGTAATGAAACCTCTCAGGCAAGCAAGCGAACTTTATAGTCGCTTGCTTGCCTTTTTATTAAGCGCTGTTTTATTGCTACTATTAGACACAGGTTATTGATTTATGGATAAATCGGGGTGGGATAAGGATGGCATTAGAATGAGAACTGTACTTAATACACGTCTATTTTCATTGCTAAAGGTGATTACCTCACTGCGATTCGTCTTGGTATTGCTAACCAGTTCAGTGCTGTTCGGATGCAGTAACTTTCGAAACTTATCCCATGAGATAGATGCAATTGACTCCATTACCGACCAATACCAACTGGTTTTGAGCCAACCCGCATCAGATTCAGCCGTCGTGATTCTACAAATCAAAGACATCAATCAAAGCGAAGTGGATGGCTACGATGGAATCATCAACAGTGACCGTATCCACTTGCAGCTATCGAATAACATTCATTACCTACTTGTCTTTGAAGATAAGAACCAAGACTTAACCCTACAAGCTAACGAAGCATTCAGCGTTATTAATCTTAGTGACTACCAAGACAATTCCAGCATCAAAGTCTCACTCGAAGTGAATGAGAATGAAGCCCCAAGCGCCTTTGTTGATCGTTCGCTCTCTTCACTATTGAAAATCGAATTGGATTTGGTTGATATCGGTGCAGTTGTGAGCCTTGAAGATCCCCCTTTTGACAGAAAAAACGCCAAACTTGGGATGTGGCAACCACTAACATTCCTGCTCGAGCATAATGCTGGGCTCTACTTTTTATCAGAGTATGATCCAAACAAAATCCCTATCTTGTTTGTGCATGGCATTAACGCAACTGCATTGGATTTTGAGCCGCTGATTGAAAAAGTCGACCAATCTAAATATCAAATATGGGTTTTCAACTACCCTTCCGGTTTATCTTTGGCTTTGAACTCTAAAGGTCTGAACAACCTAATGCACACCGTCGTCACTCAATACAAGATTCAGCAACTACACGTGGTGGCGCACAGCATGGGCGGGCTTATCGTTGCCAATAGTATTCGTCAGTGTCGTATCGGACAGTTATGTGATTTTGTCAGTAGCATGACTACCATCTCGTCGCCATTTGGTGGTGTTGCTTCAGCTAAGCAAGGTATAGAGTACTCTCCCGTAGTAATGCCAGCCTGGGTCGATTTAAATCCAGAAGGCAAATTTATCGCTGACCTGTTTTCTGATAACGATAAAAACCACACCCCACACTTTTTAGCGTTTGGCTATAACTCGGGGGAGCTGTTCAATACCAAAAGTAACGATGGCGTCATTAATCTCTCAAGCCAGTTGTCCCGCCCGGCCCAACTCCACGCGTCACAAATCCTCGGCTACAACGAAAACCATTTGAGCATCTTAGATAACGATGACCTGTTTGAAGACCTGTCCGAGTTTTGGTTAAGAGCTGAAGAAGAACATTGATTTATGATTCGGTGCACTAGGCAGTACAGGTAAATCAGATACGAAAAATGGAACGCTCGGGCTAATTTCGTACTCTCTCCCCCTCATGTTAAGTTCATCAACCCTTTTAGATCTGCGACCGAGGAGGAGAATCTTCTTTGGTGCTGAATGTGTACCTGTATATGTAACAATCGGTATTCTGTCTCTCCCCTTTCCACGAACCACAATTGATCGAAGATACAATTTAAGGGGAGGTTAGGAGGGGATTTTTAGATAAGATCTGACACAGGTTTGCCCCATTGCAAGATACGTAACTTCACGCGATACTTTGCGCGCAGGCATTGGTTCTATTTATTCTAATCTGAGTAACGCCTATAGAAAGGTCACTCGCAGGTGAAGTGACATCAAAAGATTAGAGCACGCTTTAGTAGACAAGGTGCCATAATCTAGCATTCCGGTTACAGTATTATTTGCTATTAATGAGTAGAAGTCACCGCTTGAGTATCTCTTGTAACATCTCTTTTAACTCGTTTGAGTCTTTAGCCTCTTTGACACATTCTAAAGTAGCTTTGTATCCAACTTTTGACTTAACTCGAACAACGAGCGGCACTAAAGCGAACTCATTACGAGATTCGGTCTCTGAGTTAACTTCTATTCCGAAAACACACTTTTCAGTCAGTACTGAAATTCCCTTATCTAAGTGATCTATTGCATCAAGTAGATTGGTAGTCAGTAGCATTCCCCACGGGTTATAGTCTAACTCTCCATGAACATGTGCTTGTTTAGATGAGTAACAATGCCCTTGTGCTTGCATAGCAGACTGAATGGCAAACTCGGGAACCGTAGGGTTTACTTTCCCGGGCATAGCACTTGAACCAGCCTGTACTGCTGGAAGCGTAATTTCCGATAAACCGCCCTCGGGACCGGAAGACATCAGACGCAGGTCTTTCGCTATCTTGATAATAAAGCCCGCTAAGTTCTCCACCTGGCTCACACAATGAGTTTGAGCATCGAATGATTGGCTGGATTGAAACAAGTTATCGTTCTTGCGAAGCTCTATACCGGTAACGTCGGAAAGCACTGAGATACAACGCTCGGCATAAGCCGTTGAGCAGTCACCACCTCGACCAATAATATTACCGCTTAAATTCACAGCCTGAAGGTCATTGCGACACGCTTTAAGGTGCATTTGATAGGTGCGTAGTGATGCTAAGTAACCGCTCCAGAATTGTTTAAACTCAATCGTGACTGCATCCTGCATACAGGTCCTGGCGAGTTTAGAGCTGTCGTTGTGATTTACCATTAAATACTCAAGCGCGTATATCAAGCGTTCAATGGTTATATCTAAGCGATCAAGGGCTTCAATCGCAGCCAAGTGGCTTGCGGTTTGCAAGCAATCGCTCGTTGAATGATTCATGTTAATGGCATCATTCGGATGAGCGGGAGAATAAGAACCGTAGGGCTGGGCATAATAGCTATGATTGACAATGTTAGCGACGACTTCATTGACATTCATATTAACTGAAATGCCACCGCCACCATGAAAGGCGTGAACGGGGAATAGCTCCTTTTGGTAGTTTTCTAGTACGGACTGACAGGTGTTTTCAACGTTCAATGAAAGCACAGGATCCATTTCTCCGATTTCCCTGTTTACACGAGCAGAAGCTAGTTTGATGCGTAAAACAGCAGTGACAATTGAAGCGTAGTCACCAAGTGTTTTTTGATTATCTACAGGATACAGATTTAGAGCTCGTTGTGTTTGAGCCCCATAAGGGAGTAACGCTGGAATTTTCACTTCACCAATATTATCGACTTCGATTCTGTATTGCATATTTTTCCTTAATTGGGCGGATAGGACCGCCCAACATATTTGACTAGCTTTCGCCGTAGTAGACCCAAATACTCTTAGTCTTTGTGTAAGAAGATAGCGAATGAATGGCCATTTCTTTACCCCAACCACTTTGTTTAAAGCCTCCAAATGGGCTGGCAAGTCCATAGCAACCATATTTGTTTACAAACACCATACCAGCATCAATCTGCTCAACCATTCGATGTGCGCGAGTCACATTAGATGTGTATATACCTGCTGCAAGCCCATATTCCGTGTTGTTAGCTATTCTAACGGCGTCTTCTTCAGTTCTGAATTTGATACAGGAAAGCACCGGGCCAAAGATCTCTTCGCGAGCTATACGTGCATCTTCAGGTACTTCTGAGAAAATTGTTGGTCGCACAAAGTAGCCGTTGTTATTCCCATTTGATGTATCTCGCGTACCACCAGCAACCAGTTTTGCTTCGGTTTTACCTATCTCAATGTAAGACATGATTTTATTGAACTGCGCTTCATTACATTGAGGCCCTTGTTCACTTTCTGGATCTAACGGGTCACCACACTTAACAGCCTCTGCTTTAGCAATCAGTTTCTCAAGAACGTAATCGTAAATTCCTTCTTGAATTAAGAATCGTGTTGGTTCGGAGCACTTTTCACCTTTATGAGAGAACATAACAGTAAAGGCGCGATCAATAGCTGCATCTAGGTTTTCAGTATCCTCAAAGAAAATACAAGGAGACTTACCGCCAAGCTCAAGCGTGACTGATTTCATGTTTGATTGGCCGCTATTCTCAATAATTTTGCGTCCAATCGGTGTACTGCCCGTAAAGGAAACTTTTTGCACATTATTGCTGACTGTTAGCTGATTTGAAGCCGCTCCATCAGCGATTACTAGGTTTAAAACACCGTCTGGAATATCAACGTTTTCAACAATTTTTTCTATCAAATATAAGGAGGTCAAAGGTGTAAACTCGGATGGTTTTAGAATAACCGTATTCCCCATAGCTAAAGCCGGAGCGATTTTCAACGCGGCCTGATAAAGAGGAAAATTCCAAGGTGCGATAAGAGCACACACACCAACCGGTTCTTTATTCGTGAAGTTAAGGTATTCAGGATCGACAGGTGACGTTTCGCCATAAAATTTATCAGTCCAGCCTGCATAGTACTCAAAGATATCAGCACAAGTTGGAATATCATCTGCCAACGACTCTGTTAAAAGTTTCCCGTTTGGTAGCGTCTCTAGCACCGCTAAGACTTCAGTATGATCACGAATAACTTGAGCAATATCGCGAAGAACTTTAGCTCGTTCAGTCCTACTAACTTTACTCCACACACCAGATTGGTGAGCTTGTGAGGCAACAACAGTCGCTTCTTCAACTAGCTGCTCATCAGCTAAAGGGATGTTACATAACACATCTCTATTACTAGGGTTGGTAACCATCCAGTTATTCTCTAAGTTCCCAAGAACCCATTGGCCACCAATAAATTGTTTTTTATCTTTGCTTAGCCACTCTTTAGCTGTAGCGATCGCTAAGTTGTATTGAGTATCCATATTTTCTCCAAACTGCGCATTTGTCATTGTGGTCAGTCCTTAAAAATTTACAGATCTCACAATTTTACAACAACTGAATAAAAGTAATTAACATATGAGATTTAATCGTTAGAATTCAAAAAAACCTATAAAAGCGCGCTATTTCGGAAATTAATGTGAAACGCAGCGACCGAGTTTGAGTTCTAAGTCGCTGTATTTGTGACTAGGAGCAAGATAATGAGACAACTACCCTCGCTTAATGCAGTTCGAGTATTTGAAGTTGCAGGTACGCACTTAAGTTTCACCGCTGCGGCAAACATTTTAAATGTTACGCAGGGGGCGGTTAGCAAACAGATAAAACAACTCGAGGAGTATTTGGGTGTACCGCTTTTTAAACGCACATCTACTCGAGGGCTCCTTGAGTTAACTCCGATTGGCGAGCAAGTTCTCGACACGATTTCTCGTTCTCTTTCTGAAGTTGAGAAAGGGTTAGAGGTCATACGGAACCCCAATCTTCAACAGCGATTAGTTGTCCTTGCTCCTCCAACATTTACCAGCCGTTGGTTGAGTGCTCACCTCGTTAACTTTGCTAAAGCATTTCCTCAGTATGACTTACAGATCTATAGCAAACGAGAGCAAAGTACCCTATACGATATTGAAATCCTCTTTGATGAAGTCAGTGAGTTCTATGCAAAAGACAACTTGTTGTTTAAAGAAAAATACGTAGCAGTCTGCAATCAAGACCTCGTTACCGAGAGCATGAATATTGAGGCTCATACACATAAGATGCTCCATATTCGCCACCATGGTCATAACCTCCCGGCATGGAAAGATTGGCTTGAATCAGCCAATATCCAATTGACAGAGGGACATCGAAAAGGGATTTCGATGAGTACTCAAGAACAGGTGATAAATACAGCTATCGCTGGAGGCGGATTCGCGGTAGTCGATCTCAATATGGTTTATCACTCACTTAAAAAACAGGAGCTAATTCAATTCCACCCTCTGCAATGTCGCAGTCGCTATGGGTATTTTATTCATGTCCCGACTCCCAAAGTCGGTACGAGTAAAGTTGAAGCATTTGTATCCTGGTTGAAAGAAGAGTGCCTTAGCGTGTCTTAGCTTCAATTTTTCAAACAACCACGATTACCAATCAGAATATAACTGGTTGTTTTTTATGAAGTTAAATTCACCACACATGCAATAATGAACTAAACTCATGCATACCTAACTTATATTCACTCGTGTTTTGTTGGCTTTTGAATCTAAATACTCAGGTCAACAAACAAAAATTAAACATTTCGTTTACATAATGCGAGGGGTGAATATGGAATACGTACAACTAGGTAACTCTGGCCTCAAGGTGTCTCGTTTGTGCCTTGGAACGATGAACATGGGCTCTAAGGAATGGAAGCCTTGGATCTTTAATGAGAAAGAGAGCGAGCCAATCATTCGTCATGCTATCGACCATGGTGTTAACTTTATCGATCTAGCAGACTTTTACTCATATGGAGCAGGTGAAGAAGTCGTTTGTAATGTACTCAATCGCATTGGACAACGTGACAAACTGATTGTCACAACTAAAGTTGGTTACCAAATGAATGATGACATCAACGCACAAGGCCACTCTCGCCAGCATATAATGAATTCCATTGATGCATCGCTAAAGCGCATGAAGATGGACTATGTAGATATTTACATGCTTCATTTCTTTGATGTAAACACCCCTATCGAAGAAACAATGTGCGCTCTGAATGATATCGTTCGATCAGGAAAAGCTCGCTATATTGGTGTTTCAACCATGTATACATGGCAGCTCGCTAAGATCATCCAGGTATGTGAACAAAACGGTTGGGTAAAACCTATCAACATGCAATTACAATATAATTGTGCCTACCGAGAAGAAGAGAGAGAGATGATTCCATATTGCCAAGACCAAGGCATCGGAGTGTCGGTATTTAGTCCTCTTGCTCGGGGTATCCTCACTAATGATATGCAGTCTAACCGAAACAAAACCGATTTCTTTACTGCTGAAATGTATAACGACAAGGCTTCATTTGATATTTCTACTTCTGTTGCCCGCGTAGCCCAGAGGCACAACGTAGCCCCCGCTCAGGTAGCACAAGCTTGGGTACTATCTAAACAATACGTTTCCTCGATGTTAGTTGGTGCTGATACTCCGGAACAATTCAATAGCGCTCTAGCTGCTTTGGAGATGAATCTAGATCAAGATGATATATTTGAGTTAGAACGCAATTATACGCCTTGCGATATAATCAACGATTACACAGCAGGAAATCGTATCCCTCGAGAGGCTCGTCTCCCCAAAGGTATTTACGCTAAATAAATAGCATATAACTCAAACTATATTTAAATGGCACTTAACGTGCCATTTTTTGTATTTTCAATACGGAAACCCCAACTATAACAGTCAGCTTCCTGAATGACGCTAATCATACTCGACACTTCCTAACCTCTTCTGGATGAAGTCAAGAATTGGCTCGACTACCTCCATCAACTTCTGTTTCTAACCCAAGGGTTTTACAAGCCACTGGTTTTACAAAATCAACTTAACTGACTGATACCTATGACGATATAGGCATTTATGCACGTCTGGCAATTAAACTTAGCTCACAGAACTAAAAGTAAACCCCTCAAAATGAAACACTCGATTAACAACGTGTTATTGATGACTATCACTATTGGAATATAGACATTCAAGGTCAATTCAATCTAACTGGTTGTTTAATTGGAGGATTCATTGTCCAGTGAATTTTGTTCTTAGGTATGGGACTTTATTTCCATTATTCACCAATAACATTGCTGTAACATTAAACCCAATTAATACGGTGGTTTATTAAGGGACATAAAATGACAAACCAATTTGTACTTGGCTCCAATCGAAAAATAGATCCGTCACGTCGACGTGCCGCACAATTAAAACCAGATGGAAGTGTGAACGACAATGATCGAGTCGAGATTGGGCCTACTGCTCTCGCATTCCAAGAATGGGCAGACCTAGGTCTCACTCCCCCAAATCTACATAAAATGCGAGAGTATCGATTAAAACGCATAGTCGACCAGTTGCAAGCCCGTGATTTGGCAGGGGTGTTGTTATTTGATCCTTTGAATATTCGATATGCAACAGATTCCACCAACATGCAGCTTTGGATTGCACACAACCATGCTCGTGCTTGTTTTGTATCTGCAGAGGGCTACATGATCCTTTGGGATTTCCATAACTGTGAACATTTATCTGCACACCTACCGCTTGTGAAAGAAGTACGTAATGGAGCGTCATTCTTCTACTTCGAAACTGGAAATCGAACCAATGAACACGCCCATCATTTTGCAAAAGAGATTGCAGACATCGTTAAGCGTCACGGTGGTGGGAGCAATCGTATCGCTGTAGACAAGATAGAGATTGTTGGTTTGCGTGAGCTCGATAAGCAAGGTCTCGATATCTTTGATGGCCAAGAAGTGATGGAGCTAGCTAGAGCAGTCAAAAACATAGATGAGATCAACGCAATGCGCTGTTCGATTGCTTCAACAGAGATTGCAATGAAAAAAATGCAAGAGGCAACTGTTCCTGGCGTCACTGAAAACGATATTTGGTCGGTGCTACATGCTGAAAACATTAAGCGCGGTGGTGAATGGATAGAGTGTCGAATCCTGTCTTCAGGACCTCGTACAAACCCATGGTTCCAAGAGTGCGGCCCTCGCGTAGTTAAAGAAGGAGAGCTGTTAGCTTTTGATACCGATCTCATTGGTCCTTATGGATTCTGTGCAGACCTATCGCGCACGTGGCTAATCGGTGATGTAGAAGCTACCGAAGAACAGAGACATTTATACCGCGTGGCCTATGAACATATCCAACACAATATGGAAATACTAAAGCCAGGTATGACATTCGAAGAAGTTACACGCTCTGGCCTTCTACTTCCTGAAAAATACCGACCACAACGCTATGGAGTAATGATGCACGGTGTCGGTTTATGCGATGAGTACCCTTCAATACGATATCCAGAAGATCTAGAAGGTCATGGGTATGACGGTGTATTGGAGCCAGGCATGGCACTTTGTGTTGAGGCATATGTTGGCGCTGTTGGCGGCAAAGAAGGGGTCAAATTGGAAGACCAAGTAATTATCACAGAGGATGGGTTTGAAAACCTAACGAACTACCCATTTGAAAAAGAGTTATTAAAGTAGGAGCAGCACATGACATCCGTACCTAAAAACACTCATAAATTACTAGTAAGCGCAGGAGCTGGGATAATTTTAACGCTGTGCTTTGTCTATGTATTACTTGCTCCAGAAGCAAGCACTGACATGTTCGCAAACCTGAAGAACTATATCGCACATAAGTTTGCTTGGTTTTACATGGGCAGTGTCGCGTTGTTTATCTCTATCTTGATTTTCAGTGCTTGTAGCCGTGTCGGAGACTTAAGGCTTGGCAAAGATAATGAGAGGCCGGAGTTTTCTGGGTTTGCGTGGGGGTCGATGCTATTCAGCACAGGGATGGGTATTGGGCTTGTATTTTTCGGCGTCGCCGAGCCAGTTATGCACTACATGAACCCTCCTATCGTTGAGGCTCAGACTGATGTTGCAGTGAGAGAAGCAATGAACATCACGTTCTTTCACTGGGGAATCAATGCATGGGCTATTTACACCATTGTAGCGCTTGTTATTTCTTACGCAGCCTATCGTAAAGGTCGTCCACTAGAAATGCGAAGTGCGTTTTATCCAATTTTTGGCGAGCGAATCAATGGGCCACTAGGCGTAGCCATTGATGTCTTTGCGGTACTTGCAACAGTGGTTGGCATAGTTACCCCCCTAGGTTTTGGGGTACAGCAAATCAACGCAGGCTTAAATTATGTACTTGGCTTCGAGATTAGCACAGGCAATCAAATAGTCCTGATCACCATTATTGGGATAATGACATGTATTTCATTAGTCCTTGGCCTAAAGAAAGGGATTAAAGCACTGTCACTCATCAATATTTGTGTCGCAATTGGACTAATGACGTATGTATTCTTAGCCTCTAATACTACCTTCATCCTTAACTCAACCGTTGAGAATATTGGCAACTATTTGGCGAGCTTTGTACCACTGTCTTTTGATACTTACGCTTTTACCAACCCAGATTGGTTCTATGGTTGGACACTCTTTTACTGGGCGTGGTGGATTGCTTTCGCTGCACCAACTGGATTGTTTATTGCTCGAATTTCACGTGGTAGAACAATACGAGAGTTCGTGGTAGGTGTGCTTGTTATTCCGGTAGGTTTTTCTTTCGCATGGCTGACAATATTCGGTAATAGTGCGTTGGACCTTATCCATAACCAAGGTGTCGAGGAGCTAAGTGCGGCTGTAATGACAAACTCTTCATCGGCACTGTTTAAGTTTTTTGAGTTGGTATCTGATTGGAGTCTGCCTAGTTACCTAGCACTATTCAGCATTTTCGTATTCTTTATCACGACCTCTGATTCGGGCACGCTTGTTATCAATACTCTGACGTCAAAAGATGAAGATAATGCTCCGATTTCACAACGTATTGGCTGGGTAATTGCAATTTCTGGTATCACTAGCTTGTTATTAATGAGTGGAGGCATGACCGCCATTCAATCGCTACTTGTTATTATGGGATGCCCTTTCGCCATTATGGTAACGATGATGAGTTATGGGTTTATGAAGTCTGTGTATATTGAAGTCTATTCACCCGCAACCCAAACCCGAGGTGCTGAATTGGATGAAGTGATTAGAAAGGCAGAACAAACAGAGATTGAATATAGGAAAGCTCAAGTTATCCATGGTGGTAAGTAATCATATTGAGTTAGATTACTTAAGATCAATAATATCGACGATTCACTGACTATACAGCTCTCCCCAAAACAAAAGGGATTGGTATCTCTACCAATCCCTCCCCCAAACTCTCAATTGCCTTTTGAACTGCAGGACCTATCTGACGCTTACGAGAAGTGACGCCTTCCAGAGTTGACATGTCGCTAGTTGGTTCAACATTGAAAGCCGATTTGATAGTTTCAATCCATTCGCGTAATGAAGGTTTGCTCATCATCCACAAAAGCAACAAAACCTCCGTGATAGATAAACACTCGACCACGTCCCTCAACTAAGCAGGCAAGCTGTGGATTCAAATCTTCTTCATTATCCGGGCTTTGAAAAGTGCCGGTATCGGTGATAACACCGCGAAGTGGAGGTAAGTATCCATAAGCGCGCTTGGCTTGATCAATCAGGCTCAATTCGCTAGCGACAGAGAAGCAGCGAGGGATCCTGCCTGCATCTTCGATAAACATAGTTTTCAGTTCTTCAAAAGCGGTAATAACCAGCCAGTCGATGTCATTAACTTGATGGATAAACATAGAGTTTCTCGGTAATTCTGATACGGGGATTCTATCACTATCTGAGGCTAAGCGGAGTAGAGATTGAGTTCTCACAGGGGCACTCGGTGCCTTTCCATCGATCTATTTAAAATACGCTCTTATCGCACCTAAGTTGGAGCCATAAAACGAAGGGTTGGTATCTCTACCAACCCCACTAAGCTGTGACTTAATAAAAGAACGCCCCTTACTCTCTATAAGCTCTCAATGGCCTTTTGCACTGCAGGACCAATCTGGCGTTTACGAGAAGTAACACCTTCCAAAGTCAGCATGTCGCTAGTTGGTTCAGCATTGAAAGCCGATTTAATGATTTGATAGTCGCTTTCGTCTACCCACAGTAGATTTGCTTCTTTGTTCTTCGTGTCTGTGATTGAGAAGAACAAATGGTCTAAACCGCTCTCTTCTTTGTATGACTTCATCGCTGCCAAAAGCTCGTCTTTACGGTCAATCAATTGTTGAGCCGTTAGCGTTTCAGCAACACCAATACCCACCTGCTTGCCACCGTAGTTAAAGTTCTTGTAATCCAAAGTCAGAATGGTTTCCGACGAAAGGTGGCTAAGGTCAGATTTAGCAATCAGCATCTGTTGACCGAAATTTTCGATATCTGAAATACCGGCAATTTTCGCCAACTTGCCTGCATATTCATGATCGTGTTCCGTCGTGGTTGCAGATTGGAATACCACAGTGTCAGAAAGAATCGCACCCAAGCCAACACAAGCAAGGTGTTTAGGTAAGCTCACATCAAGCTTTTCAGCGTTGTCAGCCAGTATCGTTGCTGCAGAGCCCCAACCTCGAATATCCATCTCAACAATTTGCGGGGTATTGATTGGAGAACCACCAATCGCATGGTGATCGACCACAGCCACAATGGATGCTTGATCAATGGTTGGCGCTAGTTGAGTCACTTGGTTGAAGTCCACCAGCCCTACTCGATACGAAGAGTAATCTGTCTCTACGCGAGGTGGCTCCGCATTACAGTAGTTCAAGATAAACGTAGATTCAGGGTTGATAGGCTCAGGAACTGTCGCCGTACCACCATAAATATGAGCCGCGAGCATTGCAGACATCACGGTGTCGCTGTCTGGACTAAGGTGCCCTGTCCATACGAGATCTTCACTGTTTTCATTGGCAGATTGTTGCAGGCTAAAAGCAAAACTTGCTGAACTGAAAGACATGATTACGGCAGCAACGACAGGTGTTAGCTTCACGGTTATTTCCTTATTTAGGTTCGTTTTAGAACCCCATACGCTAGCCCTCAAAAATTTCAGAACCGTGTCAGCTATATTTCAGATTTACTTCAAGGAGTAACGAAATGTAATGCTCGCTAGTTTCACTATTAATCACATCATAAATCAATTTGGATTAGGTTAGCTTTTCATTATTTCATGATGAATTTGAATGAAAACTAGTGAAGTAATATTTAACCTACTAATTCTATGAGGTATTGAGCTCTCAATTCAAACACTAATAATTAGATAATCTTATTAAAAACCGATAATGGCAGACATCAAAAAGGCTGCAAAGCAGCCTTTAGTTATTGAATAGCAATGTGCCTCTAAACCTTTAATCATCAGTGTTTACTCCACTCCTTTCTGTGATCGATAAGGAAGCAAAGATGCGGACTAAAGGGATATTCGGAGGGGATTAATGTTTGTACCTAAAGGTATTACTGTCATCAACAATTTCGATTCTGACAGGAACTGTGCCTTGCTTAACGTTGCCGATTTTTGCAAATGCTTTGTGTGAAAGGTCGATCACTCGGCCTTTTACGTATGGGCCTCGGTCGTTAATTTTAACTTCGACAGACTTATTATTGGCAGTGTTAGTCACTCTCACGATCGTGCCAAAGGCTAAGGTTTTATGCGCTGCCGTGTAAGCATTCATATTATACGTCTCACCACTTGCAGTGAGCTTGCCATGGAACTTGTCACCATACCAAGAAGCTTTACCAGTCAAAGCATGTGACTTGGCATATTCTTTTGTTTTAGAGCTACCGACCGCCGACGTTGAGGTGCATCCGGCTAATATCATGAGAATAAGAGCGGTAAAGATGATATGTAGTTTTTTCATGTAACTTGGGTGCGCTAATTTGTGCATTTTTCTCTGTTTTCGTTGTGTTTTGGTTCGCCATACAATGCTGAGTATAGTCACTGCTCAGCAAAGGCTACCATCCGGTATGAACGCACAATGTTTTCATGAAGTACACTTTCTTCCGTCATATCCATGAAAGGTTTTATCTTCAAAACGTCAACTTTAACAAAGCGTTAAATCTGCTGATTTATTAATCATTCACGCAGGTAAACCACGGTTCAAAGACACTCGAAAGCAGATTGATTTGTGCCCTATTCTGATGTGAAGCTACTCTTCCTTCGCTCTCCAAAAGCGGTTTGGCTATCAATCAACTCGGCTCAATTTATTAATAACCCCAGCGAACGTTATTAAAAACCACCCTTAATGGTTAGGCGAAATATTGATGAAAATTAACTCATATCAAAGATAGATAAGTTAACTCATTAATCGTCAGACATACTCTTATAGGCGATTTATAGTACCACTCTGTAATGAAACGGTGGCTATATGACTTTTATTGAATCCTTTACCTTAATGCTTGCATTGATTTATAGCATTTGTGTTCTCTACACTAGCGGTAAAAAGCTCGGTAGCATAATAACTTCCTGCATTATCATCACTGCTGTACTTAGTGCAGCCTATTGGCCTCTGCTCATTGCCCTATCATTGGCGGTGGTTGTCATCTCTTCGATTTTTTACTTTAAACCGACCATAATCACGGCTTCATCTAAAACAAATGTTTTGCGTCAAGTCAGCCAACACGCGATGGCACTTTCATTATTTTTAGTGGCTATCCAGTACACCCTTCATACATGGCTACTTGTTCATCAAATATCTCCGAGTTTCATGCGACCTGATGTTACGGATGCTTTCTTACCTATCGCTGCAGCTATTCAACTTAAGGCTATCTTCTCTATTGGGTTTTGGGATCAAACTCACCCGGCAGGTGCCGTCATGCTCGTGACTGTGGTAGTGACTGGTATTGCTTGTAAGCGTGCATTTTGTGGTTGGATTTGTCCGTTAGGTCTCGCTGGGGAATATCTGTATAAATTACGCTTAAAGTTCGTTAAGAAAGCGTATTTACCACCGGTTTGGCTCGACTGGCCATTACGTATGATGAAGTACTTATTGTTGGCTTTCTTTACCTTTATTTCAGTAGGAATGCCTGTCGCGAGCCTGACTTATTACCTCAATGGCAATTATCATAAAATCGCTGATGTAAAAACTGCTTGGGTATTCGTTGAGCCAGGAATGATTACTCTTGGTATTTTAGCCGTCATTCTATTGATGTCAGCATGGCGACAACGTGCTTTTTGCCGATACTTTTGTCCTTATGGTGCACTACTCGGGATAACAAGCCTGCTTAGCCCATTTAAAATTCGTCGAGACACTAAGCATTGTTTAAATGAAAAAGATAATCTGAATTGCAGCAAATGCACTCGCGCATGTCCTTCTAATATTATTATTCATACTGCTAAGCAGATTCGAACGGATGAGTGCCAAGCTTGTTTGCGCTGTGTTGCTGCATGTCCAAATAAGCAGGTGCTTGGACTAAAAACACGCAATGGTTGGCAATTATCATCTAAGTATCTTCTCGTTTTAGTGCTAATGATAATGTTCGGTATTCCTCTGTTGTCTTTTACACTGGGTTATTGGCACAGTCAGACCACCAATGAGATACGCATACAGTTAATTCAAGTGATGGACTATCTCAGCTATTGATCTTGGCTCTTAACTCTAAGATCTAGGAGTGGAGCTACCACAATCACACACAGCCCAAACACAAAAAAGGATTGGTATCTCTACCAATCCTCTTTGGGGGTGTTCGGTTTTCTACCTTATGGAAGGCAGTGACGCGATTACTCGTAATCAGTCGCGTACGTATCTTCGTATGAGTGAGAGTAGAATTCGAATAGGTTGCCAAACGGGTCTTCTAGGTAAACCATTTGTGCTTGTTTTAGCTCGTCTTCTGGGTGGTAACGGTGAATGTCCATACGAACTTTACCGCCGAACTCTTCTACACGTTTGATAGCTGAATCAAATTGCTCTTTTGGAAGCTGTAGACAGAAGTGGAAGATACCTAGACGAGAGAAATCAACGTTATGACGCTCTTCACGGTCAACCATTTCGAATAGCTCAACACCGATACCGTCTGAAGTTACTAGGTGAGCAATATTGAAGCCTTTGAAGCCTTCACCAAATACAGCGATACACATACGACCGATTGCTGATTCGCGCTCTTCCATCACCTTAGTCTTATTCATTACGACTCTTAGACCTAAAGCTTTAGTGTAAAACTCTACTGCTTGGTCCATATCGCCAACCATGATGCCTACGTGATTCATTTTCATAACTTTCTCCAATTCTTTTTAATTCTGTACTTTCGAAGCTCAGCTTCTGTATTTCGTTTCGATGGAGAGAGTATATGGAGATAGGAAGATTAAATGAAATTATCATAAATTATATTAATGATAATTTATTGTTATCCACCATTTCTAAAGGTCTATAGTTAACAAACATGTGCCCCAAGAACTTTTGCTCTTGGGGCACATTGATTATATGAACGATTGCTGTTCGCCTAACTGGCGTATCCATAACCACTAACCCCAAACACAAAAAAGGATTGGTATCTCTACCAATCCTCTTTGGGGGTGTTTCGGTCGTTCTACCTTATGGAAGGCAGTAACGCGATTACTCGTAATCTGTCGCGTACGTATCTTCGTATGAGTGAGAGTAGAACTCGAATAGGTTGCCAAACGGGTCTTCTAGGTAAACCATTTGCGCTTGTTTTAGTTCGTCTTCTGGGTGGTAACGGTGGATATCCATACGTACTTTACCGCCATACTCTTCAACGCGCTTGATAGCTGAATCAAATTGCTCTTTTGGAAGCTGTAGACAGAAGTGGAAGATGCCTAGGCGAGAGAAATCTACTTCGTGACGCTCTTGGCGGTCAACCATTTCAAACATCTCAACACCGATACCGTCTGAAGTTACTAGGTGAGCAATGTTGAAGCCTTTGAAGCCTTCACCAAATACAGCGATACACATACGGCCTATTGCTGATTCACGCTCTTCCATCACCTTAGTCTTATTCATTACGACTCTTAGGCCTAAAGCTTTAGTGTAAAACTCTACTGCTTTGTCCATGTCGCCTACCATGATGCCTACGTGATTCATTTTCATAACTTTCTCCAATTCGATTTTATTCTGTGCTTTCGAAGCTTAGCTTCTGTATTTCGTTTCGATGAAGAGAGTATAGGTAGAGCCATCAATTAAATGAAATTATCATGATTTATATTAATAATAATTTTATGTTATCAATAACCTCAATGAGATCCTAACCCACTTCAGAAGCGCCACATAGATACTCGCACTATACATAGGCGCTCACGCTAATAGAGATAAGCCTAATATAGAGAACAACCTAAAGAGCATAGTCACTCAAATTGGGTGTTGCCGACGTTTGATAGCTTTTGTCGATAACTTTCTCCTTTCAAAGATAGGAATCACCTATTGAATCTATAGAAATGTCCGATTTCACTAATTTTCGGTGCGGATGCAATATATCTCCATCGACGCGGGATAGCGTTAAACACTACAAATTAGAAAGAGAGTCCAAACATGATCAACACAGAAATCAAACCATTCAACGCAACGGCATTCAAAAACGGCGAGTTCGTAGAAATCACTGAGCAAGACGTTAAAGGCAAGTGGGCAGTGTTCTTCTTCTACCCAGCAGACTTCACTTTCGTATGTCCAACTGAGCTAGTTGACCTACAAGAAAAATACGCAGAGCTTCAATCTCGCGGTGTAGAAGTTTACTCAGTATCAACTGACACTCACTTCTCTCACAAAGCATGGCACGATACTTCTGACAAAATCGGCACTATCGAATACTTCATGGTAGGCGACCAAACAGGCACTATCACAAACAACTTCAACGTAATGCGTGAAGGTCAAGGCCTAGCAGACCGTGCTACGTTCCTAATCGACCCAGAAGGTGTTATCCAAGCAATGGAAATCACTGCTGAAGGTATCGGTCGTGACGCTGAAGACCTACTACGTAAGGTTAAAGCAGCACAATACGTAGCGGCTAACCCAGGTGAAGTTTGCCCAGCTAAATGGAAAGAAGGCGAAGAGACACTAGCACCATCTCTAGACCTAGTAGGTAAGATTTAATCTAAGCCTATCTAAAAAGAACAAATAAAACGGTTCTACAGGCGCGCTTCGGCCTCCCTCCTAAAGGGCAGTTGCGCGCCACCCTTTCAAAGCAGCAACACCACATTCAATTTGCCGACTTGCGCCCCCTTTTTATTTTCCTTTTTCAGCAAGAAGGTATTGGTCAATACCAAGACACAGAATTTAAGAGCAGGCACGATTATGTTAGATCAAGCAATGAAGCAGCAGCTAAAAGCATACCTAGAAAACTTAAAAACCAATGTTCAGTTAGTGCTGAGCCTAGATGACAGCGATACCGCACACAAACTCCAAGACCTAGCAAATGACATCGCGTCTTTAACCGACAAAATTGAAGTAACTCGTGATGATAGCGCAAGCACGCGCAGTCCTATCATGCAGGTAGTGAACCAAGAGAAAGGCACTGCGATTGGTTTCGCCGGTTTACCGATGGGTCACGAGTTCACGTCACTGGTACTGGCACTGCTTCATAGTGGTGGTCACCCTATCAAGCTTGAAGCTGACGTAATCGAGCAAATTAAAGAATTAGATCAAGAGCTTAATGTAGAGATTTTCATCTCGCTATCGTGCCAAAACTGTCCAGAAGTGGTTCAGGCATTCAATATGATGTCTGCGATTAACCCTCTGATTAAGACAACCATGATTGATGGCGCAGCATTCCAAGAGGAAGTGAAGTCTCGCGATATCATGGCGGTACCAAGTGTATTCATTAATGGTGAACTATTCGGTCAAGGCCGTATGTCACTGGCTGAGATCCTAAATAAAGTAGACTCAGGCGCAGCGGAAAAGAAAGCGGCAAACCTAAATCAACAAGCACCATTTGATGTACTTGTTGTCGGCGGTGGTCCTGCTGGTTCTTCAGCAGCTATCTACGCAGCACGTAAAGGCATTCGCACCGGTGTGGTTGCTGACCGATTTGGTGGTCAGGTAATGGATACCATGGCGATTGAGAACTTTATCTCAGTGAAAGCGACAACGGGTCCTAAGCTAGTAGCTAGCCTAGAAGAGCACGTAAAAGAGTACGGTGTAGAAGTAATGACTGAGCAGCGTGCTGCCAACATCATTGCTGCGGAAGACACAAAAGACGGCTACATCCACGTTGAATTAGAGAGTGGTGCAACACTGCGAGCTCGCTCTGTTATCACGAGTACAGGTGCACGCTGGCGTGAAATGAACGTTCCGGGTGAGCAAGAATACCGCAACAAAGGCGTGGCTTACTGCCCACACTGTGACGGTCCACTGTTCAAAGGTAAGAAAACAGCGGTTATCGGTGGCGGTAACTCAGGTATCGAAGCAGCTATCGACCTAGCAGGTATTGTGGAACACGTTACCGTGCTTGAATTTGCAGACACGCTACGTGCTGACCAAGTACTTATCGATAAAGCGAACGCAACACCAAACATCGAAATCATCAAAATGGCTCAAACGACACAAGTGTTGGGTGATGGAAACCGCGTAACGGGTCTGGAATACAAAGACCGCAATACTGAAGAGCTTAAACAGATTGAGCTTGCGGGTATCTTCGTTCAAATCGGTCTAATGCCGAACAGCGAATGGTTGAAAGGTTCGAAGGTTGAGCTTTCACCACGCGGTGAGATTGAGATTAACGCTCATGGTGCAACATCGATGAAAGGTGTGTTTGCAGCAGGTGATGTAACAACAGTACCTTACAAGCAGATCATCATTGCGATGGGTGAAGGTGCGAAAGCAAGTCTAGGCGCATTTGACCACCTAATTCGCAACCCAGCTCCAGTTAAAGAGGCTGAAACCGCTTAATCTTGTAAGCAAATTTCCTTAAGTGTCCTTGTTAACGTATCAGTGATTATCAACTTATTAGTGATGATTAACTGACTGTTTATCGTTAACGACTTTGTCGATATTTAGACACCACTCCTATGGATTTAGGAGTGGTTTTTTTCTTTGGTAAAGATGCTCTACGCTGGCTGATAAAGCATAAAAGCAACCACTAACGCTAGGCTTCCACCCAAACAGCGGTTAACCATCACCATCTGTTTTGGTGATTGTAATAGACGCTGCAACATAGTGCCGCAATACGCCCAAACCAACATACACAACACACCGGTTCCCACCATGATGGTGGTAATCGTCACCACTTGAATCAGGTAATCAGCCTGTGTGGTGATGAACTGAGAAAACACAGTCAGTGAAGCAATCCATCCTTTCGGGTTCAACACTTGAATCAAAACGCCAGACATAAACCCTGAGCGATTCACCGACTCTTCTTGTTCAATCTCCATATTGGCAATCGACCACGCCATAAACAGTAAATAAGCCGCCCCAAGGTACTTCATTACCGTGTAGATCTCTGGGTAAAGGGTAAACAGGCTCACCAAGCCAGCACTTGAACCCGCCAGTATGATGATAATGCCAAAAGCGTTACCAGAGACAAAAGGCAATGTTGCCGCAAATCCATACCGGCTTGATATCCCAAGCAATGCAATGTTTCCTGCTCCCGGTGTAATTCCAATCGATATTGAAAACAACAAGAACGCCAGCATTAATTGAGCGCTCATTCTTTCTCTCCTAGTAAATAAAACGTTATTTGGAGAAGAGTTTACCGATTCGAGTAGGAATTAAATTGCTATATGCGCTAGTATAAAATCAAATTTGAGCAGACTTTTTCTAAAAACACCATGAAAGTGAAAGAATCCACCAACGAAGTGCTAGATGATACGGATATTGCCATTCTTGGACATATCCAAAAAGATGGGCGCATGAGTAACAGCAAGCTTGCCGAGAAGGTCAACCTAAGTGAGACACCTTGCTGGCGTCGTTGGAAACGCATGGAAGAGACGGGCTATATTGATGGCTATACCGCGCAGCTTAATCGCAAAAAGCTGGGGCTTCATGTGGCAGGTTTTACCCTAGTGACACTCGGCAATCATGAGGTTGAAAACACCGAGCCTTTTGAAGAGTTTGTCGCAGTCACAGACTGGATAACCATGTGCCACTGCATTGCAGGCGGTGCTGATTATATGATTCAGGTGTTGGCAAGAGATCTGGAAGAGTATTTTGAGCGAATCAGCTCTATTCGACGAGTAAAAGGCGTCAGCGCAATTCAGTCTAACATCTCAGTGAAAGAGCTGAAAAACAGCTACCAACTGCCACTGCAAGATTAGTGGATTGAAAACTTAGGAGCCCAGTCAGCGATAATGCGACTGGGCTTTTTATTGTCGTTCTTACAAAAGTATCGGTCTCACAAAAGCTTGAGACTGAGTTGGCCTCTACTCACAAGGGTGTGCGAGATGAATTAGCGCTAAACCGCCCAATGAGGTCTCACGATACTTCTTATTCATGTCTTTACCTGTTTGGTACATAGTCGCGATAACTTTATCAAGTGAGATCAAGGATTTACTATTACGCTTCAGAGCCATACGTGATGCATTAATCGCCTTCATTGCACCCATCGCATTACGCTCAATACACGGTACTTGTACCAAACCACCAATTGGGTCACACGTCATACCCAATGAGTGCTCCATCGCGATTTCTGCTGCAATGCAAATCTGCTCGTTGCTGCCACCGCGCAATGCAGTTAAACCCGCAGCCGCCATAGAAGACGACACGCCAACTTCACCTTGGCACCCTACTTCGGCACCTGAAATGGAAGCGTTGGTTTTGTACAAAATTCCGATAGCGCCCGATACCGCTAAAAAGTCTTTTAACTGCTTGGTATCCAACTCTTTAATGAAGCGATGGTAATACATCAACACAGCCGGGATCACGCCTGCAGCACCATTGGTTGGAGATGTGACAACCTGACCACCAGCAGCATTCTCTTCACTGACTGCAAAGGCAAACAAGTTAATCCAATCCATGATTTCCATTGGATCGTTCTCAACCGCAGCATTCGCTTCCAACTTCTTTAGTAGGTTTGGTGCTCGGCGAGTGACGTTCAATCCACCATCAAGAATGCCTTCTGTTTCAAAACCGCGCTCCATACAACGCGCCATCACTCGCCAGATTTGATCAGCCTTTTCTGCAATCACATCAGCATCTTGGAAAGCCGACTCATTTTTCAGAATCATGCCACCTAGGCTCATGCCGTTTTGTTCGGCTTGTTGCAGCATTTCATCGGCATTTTTAAAAGGATAAGCCACCTCAACCGATTGAGTTTTGGTGCCATTTTGCAATTCATCTGCCGTTGCAATAAAACCGCCACCGATCGAGTAATAGGTTTCATCGACAATCACATTTCCAGCTTGGTTGAACGCAGTGATCATCATGCCATTTTCATGCAAAGGTAGATTGTCCTCATGAAATAGCATGTCGGTTTTGTAGTTAAAGCCGATGTTGTGGCTACCACCTAACTGCAGCTCACCACTGTCGATAGCATGACGCATCGCTTGGTTAGCACTGGTGATCTTAATCGTATCTGGTTTGTTACCCAGCAAGCCCAAAATGGTCGCTCTATCGGTGTGGTGTCCGATACCAGTAAGTGACAGTGAACCGTACAAATCGACCTGAACGCGAACCACCTCTGTGATTCTATCCGCGATTAATTGAGTGAAATGAAAACCCGCAATCATTGGGCCGTTGGTGTGTGAGCTCGAAGGTCCAACACCAATTTTGTAGATATCAAAAATAGATAACATAGATATACCAGTAATAGTCGGTCAATTAAGAAAGAGCGGCATAAAGCCAATCAGGGATAACAGTACAAGCAACAATCGTCACTACGGCAAACACCAACAAGCCGTAGTGACTCGCGGCAGGCTTAGCGAACAAATGCTTTTGCTTAGCGATAAATTCATTCTGTTGTTGAGTGACTTCACCAAAGAAGCGGCTCACGATAACGCCAAGAACGAGAAAGACGACAGTACCAATCAGTGCAAACCAAGGCCAAGAAATACCACTGTATTTGGCAATAAACACCACAACCACACTGCCTACGCTGCCGGCAATCACACCCTTCTCATTCGCTTTCTTGAAAAACAGCCCAAGGATGAAAGAGCCAAGACGAATACCAACAAAAATTGAAGTCAGGCTAGCAATGGTTTTAAGCACAGACTCATTAGAAACAGCCAGCAAAGCAGGAACAACTACTGACGCTGCGGCAACAAGGCTCATCTTTCTTGCTACCGATTCATAGTGTGCATCGGAGGCGGATTTACGGAAAAAGCGCTTATAAAAATCGAACGTTGCGACGGTTGCCATAGAGTTGTAGGTCGAGTCGAGAGTCGACATAGCGGCAGCCGATAACGCAGCAATCACTAAACCGACAATGATTGGATTGGTGTGGTTAAACACAAAATCGAGAATCACTTCATTACTGTTTTCAAAACTATTGTCTTGGTAGAAGACGCTTAGCAACACGCCCATTACCGCAAAAAATAGGTAGATGAAGAAGGCGCCGTAGCCACACAACAACATAGATTTCTGTGCGGTTTTCACATCCTTTGTCGCCAGCGTTCTTTGAATAATCAATTGGTTAGTGCCGTACACACTCAAGTGTAAAAAACTCACTGCCACCACGCCTGCCCACAATGTGGTGTCGACACCTAGGTCAAATTCGAGGTTAATAATATTCAGATGCTCAGGAGACAACACCTCCCCCGCATCAATCTTCATCAGTAATAGGCCGAAGATCGCTATGCTACCGATAATCAATACTGCCGACTGCAACATGTCGGTCCATATTACGGTTGAGATACCACCAGCATAGGTATAAAGAGCAGTGAACAGGCTGATATAAATAATTGCTTCAGAAATCCCGATGGGTAGCACTTGTACTAAAATCAGCGCTACTGCATACAAAATGACACCTGCAGAAATACATTGGACCACGATAAATACGATGGAGTTAATCGTACGAGCAACAACGCCGAAGCGGTGCTCTAGGTATTCATAAATTGAAGTCAGGCCAAGCTTGTAAAAGACAGGAACAAAGAAAACCACAGCAAAAAATATCACTATTGGGTAATTCAAATGAACGCTCATCGCTTCCATACCAGAGCTATAAACCCAGCCAGGCATACCCACGAACGTCATCGCACTGATGTAGGTTGCAAGAATCGACACACCTGCCGTAAACCAACCAAATTGTTTCCCACCAGTTGAAAAATCGCCACCAACGCTATAGCGCTTATTAACTAAGTAGCTGATAAATAAAGTAGTTAGCACATAAAGGGCAATCACCACAAAACTTGAGTACGTAACCATTTGTAGATTCCGTTTATTATATTTCGCAAATTATTCGCAGCCAATATTACTTAAAATTGGCTAACTTCCCTCAAAAACCCCCTGTAAGTGTGAGTATTGTCACTAAGATAGATGAATAATCACTCAAAACATGCATAAAGTGCCAAAAGCGCGATCTAATGGGATCAAGATCACCAAAACACACAAAATGGGTACGCACTCATTTTAAAATTGACTTTGATCACGGATCTAATAACCACAAAAACTCTATTATCTCTCCCGAAACGAAGACAGTGTAGTGACAGCCAATAACCACTACACCGTAATCAAAACTAAAAACACCCTATATAAAATAAAGGTTTATCGGTCATGACTACGAAAAAACACATGAGCGAAGTTCCTATGATTCAAAGGGTAGCTGCTTATCTTGCAATTCTAGTGGGCTACTTTTTCTATTGTTATAACTTTGTAATTATTGACTACGTACGCCCATACATCGTTGATGCGTATGATGGCATTAACTTAGCGGATACCGCTCAGTTCTATACATGGCAGTCGGTTGGTGCGCTTATTGGTGCCCTAAGCTGTGCATGGGTGGCATCAAACTTTGGTAAGAAATCGACTCTTATTGTCATCACTGCACTGAACGGCGGCGCAACGATCATCAACATGATGTTTACTGACTACGCTATGTGGGCAGCCATGCGTTTCATCATCGGTATTTCTTTAGGTGGTTACTTCACAGTAGCAGTAAGCCTAATGATCGGCCTATTCACGCCAACGGTTCGCGGTAAGTTGACGGCATTCGCTTCTTCTATGTTCTCGGTAGCTCTAATGGCGATGGGTGCTTACGCAGCGTTTATCTCTAGCATTGACGCACCGTGGCAGAGCCTAATGTGGGTTGGTGGCATCCCTCCTCTAGCAGCGGCAGCACTGATGATCTTTATTCTTCCGAGCGACAAGAAAGTGATCGCTTACGGTGAAGAAGATCAAGCAGAAGCTGAAGCATCAAATGCACCTGCGAAGAAAGGTTCTTGGGGCGAGATGCTTAGCGCGCCATACCGCAAGCTAACCATCACTTGTCTATTGCTAGCGGGTCTTAACTTCTACGGTTACCAGTTCTTCTCAGGCTTCGTGACAACGTACCTAAAAGAAGTTCGTCAGTTTGATGGCGCGACTATCGGCATCATCTTCTCTATTTCGGCATTCGGCTCTCTATTCGGTGCTTGGGTATGGGGTGCGATCGCAGATAAATACGGTCGTAAGGTAAACGCATTCGGTTTCATCCTTGCAGGTGTTATGGCTTCAGTATTCTTCGTAGCTCCAAGCGACGTGATGATCGGCAGCCTAAACATGCTGGCTATCCTCGGTCTTATCTACAACTTCGGCCTATCAGCTTCTGCAGTATGGGGTGGCTACTTCTCAGAACTGTTCCCAGCTCACCTACGTAGCTTCGGCGCAGCTCTATTCCACGGTGGTCGTATCATCGGTATGTGGGCACCAATGGTGTTGGTATTCATCCAAGAGCGCAGCGACCTTGCAACAGCAATGTGGGGCTCACCGATTGTATGGATTGTGGCAGGTCTACTGTGGCTATCTCTACCAGAAACATTGAAAGGCGGCATCTTCGACAAGAGCAAAAAAGCGGAAGCAGCTAAGGCTTAATCCCCTTTCGCTAAAGGTCTTTCAAGACAACGAATAAACACTATTCCGGCTGAACAGTCAGCCGGTAACAAAATCCAAATCGAGTCCTGTTCCGAATGTTGACTCGACAACAAAAAGAGAATGAATTATGTCTAAATATCAAGAAGCTAAACGCATTGTTCGCGAATACTTTGATGCAATGGAAAACGCAACTCATGAGAACGTTGCTGAAGTACTAAAAGCACACACTTCTGAAGATTACTTGTGGCGCGGTGTTTACCCATTCCGTGAGCAAGAAGGCGCTCAAGCGGCAGCTGACGTATTCTGGGCTCCAATGATGAAATCAATGACTCGTATGCAGCGTCGTCAAGACATCTTCATCGGTGGTAACAACGAAATCAACCCAGATGAGATTTGGGTAATGAGCATGGGTCACTTCATGGGTCTATTCGACGCAGAATACCTAGGCATGCGCCCTACTGGCAAAATCATGAACGTTCGCTACGCAGAATTTAACTGTGTTGTTGACGGAAAAATCACTAAAACAGGTCTATTCCTAGACCTACTGGGTATGATGGACCAAGCGGGTTGCTACCCACTACCACCATCAACAGGTAAGCACTTCGTATACCCTGGCCCACGTAACCACGACGGTCTACTGTTTGAAGATGCAGCACCAGAAGAAGGCGTAGCCACGCTTGCTCTAGTGAACAAAATGGTTGATGACCTATCTGCACTTAACGACAGCGGCGCTATGGGTTGCCCACCAGAAGTGCTAGAGAAGAGCTGGTCTAAAGATATGATCTGGTACGGCCCATGTGGTATCGGTGCATCTTACACAATTCCTCGTTACCAGAAGCAGCACCAACTTCCTTTCCGTAACAACCTGAAAGACAAGAAGTTTAATGGTCACGTTTGCCGCTTCGCTGAAGGTAGCTTCTCATGTTTCTTCGGTTGGCCAAACCTATCAAACACACCAACAGGTGGCTTCCTAGGTATGACTGGTGGCGAAGTTCGCGCAGACATGCAAGTGGTTGACGTTTACTACCGTGACGGCGACAAGCTATCTGAGAACTGGGTACTGATCGACCTTCCTTACTGGTTGAAGCAGCAAGGCCTAGACGTGTTCGAACGCACTTCGACTATCATGAACCCAACGCTGTAACCCTGCCCTATTGCCTGCCTAGTTCTTACCTACGCTAGGTAGACATGACTGCCGAGGGCTCCTTCTCGCCCTCGGCAACTTGCTACAAATCTACTTATCTCACGAAGAAAAGTAGATCAAACAAAGACAAGTAGATCTATCAAAAACACTGAGATCTACCTAAGAAAACGAGCTCCACCCAAGATTATCAACTTGTGCCTCACGGATGGGCACACCCTGCCAAACCATTACTAATATAACGGGCTTGAAAGCACGGTGGCTTTCTACGGCCTGAATAAAGAGAATTACAATGAAAAAGTCGATTCTTTCTGCAGTGATCCTGACAGCACTGACTTCAGGTTCAGCTTTTGCTGCACACACTTTTACCAATGACGCGGGCGATAGCCTAACAATCGATGGTCGTTTTGACGTTCGTTACCATGATAAGGGCGGCGATCACAATGGCGAATGGAACAGCGGTAGCTCTCGTTTTGGCCTAAAAGGTCAAATGGGCTTAGACAACGGTTGGACTGGCTTTGGCCATGCCGAATGGGGTTACAACTCTGGTGCTAACGGCGACAATATTTACGACCGACTTCTATACGCTGGCGTAGAGCACGATAAGTACGGCAAGATTGCAGCAGGTACTAAGCAGTGGTCTACCTTCTACGATGTCGCTTGGTTTACCGACATGGGCCGTGTATTTGGTTCACGTGGTTCTGGCTACTACAACCTATCTGACTGGGGTATCGCTTCTGGTACAGGACGAGCAGAAAACTCAATTACTTACCGCAATAACATCAACGACAACTGGAAATACGGCTTTACCTACCAAACGACTCGTGAAGATGTTGGCCTAGCTGATGGTAAAACAGCAACACTGAAAAACGGTATGGGTGCATCAACTCTCTACACGGTTATGGATGGCCTAACCATTGGTCTAGCTTACCACCAGAATGAATTTGACGATGTCGACGCAGGCGTTCAAAACATCAAAGATGGCGATACTCAACGCATTGGTCTATTGGGTGTGAACTACACCAATAACGGCTTATTTGTTGGTTTCACTTACAGCCAAGGTTCGAACTGGGAAACCACCAGCAAGGCAGAATTCTACGACCACCGCGGTGCTGAATTCTTCACTTACTACCACTTTGAAAACGGTCTTCGCCCAACCTTTAACGTTAACTACTTAACAGATACAGACGACAATGCGAACGGCTACGAGCGTCAGTTGATTATCCCTGGTCTTGAGTACCACTTTAAGAAGAACAAATTCTTAGTGTGGACCGAATACCAGTTCGATAATGGCAACGACAAAGCAGTTGGCAATCACTACGAAAACAGTGATGACCAGTTTGCTGCAGGTATTCGTTACTACTTTTAATCGCTGATTAAAGCGTTCAATAAACGCAACTCAATCAATGCCTAATCAAGCTCTGCCTATATTTATTCTATATACGCAGAGCTTTTGGGTTATACCCAGTATAATACCCAACAACGTCAATTAGCCCTTATTTTTCATACCACTCTAACGCATAGACTTTTTGAATACGTACCTATCTATGGTATTCTCTAGATTGTTACTTGGTTAAAAAGCATGGTCTATGAACTCTCCAAAAAACGCCTCGGCGTCAAAAACAACTGTCACTTCAAAAGATGTCGCTAAACTGGCTGGCGTTTCTCAATCCACCGTTTCTCGTGTATTTGTTCCGGGCAGTTCGGTTTCAGAAAAGACCAAGCTAAAAGTATTTGAAGCAGCAAAAGCCCTCAACTATCGCCCTAATGCTTTTGCGCGAAGCCTGACTACTAATGAATCTAAGTTAATTGGTTTGGTCTTCCCAGATGCTGACTACCCAATTCACATGAAAACCCTACAGCTCATCTCTACTGAGTTACAAAAGCAAGGGTATTCAGCAGTGCTTATTCCGTGGCAAGTGGATGCAAATGACAACCACTCTATTCCTAACATCTTCCAATATCGTGTCGATGGTGTAATTGCCGCCTCCGCAACGTTCAACAAGTCACTGTATGAAGAGTGTGAAGAGTTCGACATCCCGATTGTTCAGTACGCTCGTGTGGTGGAAGGTACTAAGAGTAGCCATGTCGTCAGCGATAACTACGCAGCAGGCCAAGTTGCCGCTCAGCACTTTCATAATTTAGGCGTAAAATCAGCAGTTTACCTAACCGGTAATGTACCAACTTACACCAACGGGGAACGTGAAGCCGGTTTCTGCTCAGAGTTCGAAGATCTAACAGGCAAGCAAGCTCGTGTTATCGAGGCCGATTACGACTATCTTGATGCACTAGATACCATTCGCGCTATGTTCTCAGAGTCATCAAAGCCAGAAGCGATATTCTGCGCAACAGATAACCTAGCGATGGCAGTGATGGACGTAGCTCGATTGGAGTTCAACCTGCGTATTCCTGAAGATCTTCAAGTCATTGGCTTCGATGATATCCCGCAAACGCAGTGGCTTAACTACCAGCTCACGACGTTCAAACAAGATTTCAAACGCCTTGCTCGTGAATCAGTGAAAATTGTTGTGAGTCAGATTCAAGACCAAGATACTAGCCTAGTAAAACTGATGGTCCCGGTGAAGTTTATTGAGAGAAAAACAACGCTCAAGTAATACCGACTCAAAGATGTATTCCAACAAAAATCCCGCTCATACAGAGCGGGATTTTTATTATGCTATTTCCACTAGTTGCCCACGCCACCAGTATTGTCGGGCTGAGTTTCTGGCGTTTTAGGTGGCCACTCTTTGAAAGTCGCTAGGTGTTGCTGCACAGCTGCTTGAGCAGGACCAAATGCCCACATCTTCTGCCCCATCCACTTCAAGTACATGCCTGACTCTTCTGCTGCTCGCTCATAAGGGTCACGTCGCAAGTTAAACAGTAGTGGTGCATTCAGTTCTTCTTTCGGACCGCTCCAACCATGATTCTGGACTACGAAGTGAGCCTTCCAATCACCGACTCGAACGGCTTGTAGCTTGTCACGTTCGTAGTAGTAAATCTCTTTACGATTCGATTCGCCTTTCTCCGTCAACATATCGACTTGGTTGTAACCATCGAGGTGTGCTTTAAAGCCATCGTAACCTTTGAGCATTTTCTCTTTCAGATCCGCTGGGCCACCAGCAGCGGCAACAAGCGTTGGTAACCAGTCCATACCGTCGAAGATGCCGTTACCCACACTGCCCGCAGGAATTTTACCCGGCCAACTTACGAGAGCCGGCGCACGAACACCACCTTCCCACGTGGTACCTTTCTCACCGTGGTATGGCGTCATGCCACCATCAGGCCATGTCATGATTTCAGGGCCATTATCAGCCGTGAAAATGATGATGGTGTTATCGGCTATGCCGAGCTCTTCCATTTTTGCCATCATCTCACCGACATGATCATCAAGATCTTTCATCACCACTTCTTGAAGCCCCCAACCATTTTGGCCGAGCATAGCTTCGTATTCAGGTGAAAGATGCGTCCAAACATGACCACGTGATGGACAGTACCAAGTGAAGAATGGCTTATCCGCTTCAACCGCCCTTTCGATGAAGTTGATCGCGTGTTTGTTTACTTCATCATCGAGAGTACGCATACGCTCGATAGTTAGCGCACCATCGTCTTCAATGGTTTGTCCGCCCTTGCCATCGGATTTTGCATAGATCACATTGCGCGGAGCAAATGCATCTAACGAACCGTCTTTTGGCCAATCTGGATCTTCGGTGTATTCCATCGCGTTCAAGTGATACAACCACCCCCAATACTCATCAAAACCATGCATTGTTGGTAAAAATTCGTCTCGGTCACCTAAGTGGTTTTTACCAAACTGACCTGTCACATAACCCATGGTTTTGAGAATTTCAGGCAAGGTTGGTGTGTCCGCATGCAGCCCCACTGGCCCACCCGGTAAACCCACCGTGTGCATGCCCGTCCGCACTGGTAGCTGCCCGGTTAAGAATGCAGAACGACCCGCCGTACACGATGGCTGGGCGTAATAATCGGTCAGTAGCATTCCTTTCTCGGCAATACTGTCGATGTTCGGTGTTTCACTACTCATCACTCCGTTGTGGTAAGCACTGAGGTTTGAAATACCAATGTCATCGGTAAAGATAACAAAGATATTTGGCTGTTCCTGAGCTGACCATGCCGACAATGACAAGCTACTCAGAACACTTAATACAAGAAGTTGGAAAATCCTTTTCATAGAACGTCCTTATACGGTTTCAGATTGTTCTTTGTGAATCATTTTTAAACCCACTAAGCCGAAGCCCAGCTCTAAGATTAGATAAACAAAAAGTAGCCAATGAGGCATGCCATCGAGCACTAAGCTAATGATGCGCCCCGCAGCTAAACCCAACATGAAAACCACCAAACTATAGAGCGCTGGCAGTCGATACTTTTTGAACAGTGCGCCAAACACCCAAAACAGAGCAAGTGCGAGATACAGCCCCATCACGGCACGGAAGATATGAGTAACATTGATGGGTGTGGCGTCGATACCAAATAGATAGTCAAGAGAGACAACGGGGGCATAACCATAAGACAGTGCAATAGGTGTTAAACCTAAAACCGCGACGAACAAGAAAATACTCTGTGGCTTCATACCCTAACTCTCTTAACTTGGCTCATTTCAAAAAACATAGTCTACAATCAGCGATATACAAGTTGCATATGTGAAAACTGACCACCTGAAAGGCGCATTCATAAACTTGCTACTTCACACAGAAGATAAGGATATCGATATGGCTAAATGGCGTTACCTAATCGCACCAGTATTAATGGCTAGTTCCACCGTTAATGCGCAAGAAGCAAGCTCCTCAGCAGAAACTAGAGGGTGGCAACACAGCTTTGAAATTTACGCACTAGCACTGAATATTCGGGGAGACAGTACCATTGGTGACTTGTCTGCAGATATCGATGTCGATCCTTCCTTTATCATGGATCATCTTGATATGACCGCAATGGTGCGTTTAGAAGGGATCTATAACAATCAATGGGGCTATTACATTGATTACAGCTTCATGAAGCTAAGTGGGAAAACAAACTCAGTGCTAGATGCCAACCTAGAGAAGTTGAAAGGTAATCTTGATATCCGACAAGGCGTTTTAGATGTAAAAGGTTTTAAGCGCTACCAGTACGACTTTGGCACGATTGACTATCTATTTGGACTTCGTTGGTGGGATAACGACATTGATGCCAAGCTTTACGGTTCAGGCGGTAGACTAAGTGTCGACGGATCACTCAACGAAGATTGGATTGACTATCAAATAGGTGCGAGATGGATAACGCAGATCAATCAAAGTTGGAAGTTTCACGCAACTATTGATGCAGGGCTTGGTAGTGATACCAACTTTACCAGTTCGCTATTAACTGGGGTGCGATACCAGATAAACAGTTGGTCTGACTTAAATCTCGCTTATAAATCGACTTGGGTGGACTACGAAAACAAAGGGACTTTTGAATATGACACGGCATCACAAGGTTTCTTAGTCGGTTGGGCTGCGCACTTCTAGTCAAACAATAAAAAAGGTAAGCCTAATAGCGTTAGGCTTACCTTACAAAATCATCCCTTCTGCGATCTTGCCATTTTTAAATAGCGAGCAAGCAAAACAGAGAATAACTAATCCAGAATTTAGCTGTTCACAGAACTCGGAACCACGCACTCTTGCTTCATGATTTTAAGACCAACATCGAGGGTTTCTGTCCATGCTTGTTCGACTTGATCATTGTAGTGAGGATCGTATTTCTTGACCGTATTGAGCAATGATTTAAACCACTCATTAAGCTCTTGCTCGGAGATATCCATTCCTAAATCTTTGTGCTGCTTTCCGAGTCGCTTTACGGAATTACGCACACTAGGTAATCCAGCAGAATTGTAGATGAGGATGATGGAAGCCTTGAGCATCTTAGTCTGTTGCTCCAATCCTACTTTCTCAAAGCGTTCTGAAAACCTAGGATTATGTTGGCAAAAGTCGGCCAAGAATGACTCTAAAAACGCTTGATCAATCCGGCAACGCTCAAAGCTCTCATAAAATAGTTCGTTTGAAGTCATCTCGCCAATCCTTTGCAATAATCTGTTTGATTTGAACCACTAAGATGACTTAATTATACGCCACAGTGGCATAAAACGAACTGAGGCATATCATGAACTAAGGCATAAAGTGAGTTGCACAGATCTTGTTTCCATCAGGATCACGCAAATAAGCCATGTAAAGTCGGCGTTCATCCGATCCTCTCTCACCAGGCCCGTTTTCAATACTCGTACCGCCATTTTCTACACCAACACGATGCCACTCATCCACCGCTTCTGGTGAAGAGGCCAAAAAGCCAACCGTCATACCATTGCCGTGTGTCGCTGGCTGACCATCAATCGGTTTCGTTAAGCCCAATACTCCAGTTTGGCTAACATAGATACAACGCCCTTTAGGGTCCACAGAGCCTTCGCTGTAACCAAGCACCTTCATAATTGGATCATAGAAAGACTTCGCGCGCTCAACATCTTCGGTACCAAGAAAAACATGGCTAAACATAACTAACGTCTTCTTTTAGTGAAAGAACTTCCTAAACTAGTCCCTTCAACCTCATTTGTCTAGGCGTTCCCAAACTACAATTGTTGCTTTATCCACTGAGCAAAAACCTGAAACTTGGTTCGTTGATCCATCCCTTTCGGGCACACCAAGTCATAGCCCTTACCAGACTCAATACTCATCATTGGAGCCACTAACAGCCCCTGCTCGATTTGCGGCTTCATAAACTCTAAGCGCCCTAATGCAACGCCCATTGAGAGTATCGCAGCGTCCATGGCTAAACGGTTATCACTGTAGTAATCACACATCAACGTGCAATCCACTTCGCTTTGAGCTTCAGATAACCACCGCTGCCAAGCCGTCACGTTCCCACTATGAATAAACTGCACATCAGCTAATTGATGTACCCCCTTATCCAGACTAAACCTCTTGGCGTACTCTGGGCTGCACACCGGCGTTCTGATCCCTGAAAAAAGTCGCTCACTGTGATGGTTAGGGTAATGCCCTTCGCTATAAAAAATGGCCACATCATAAGGTTCGAATTGGAAGTCAGATTGGTTCTGTTTGGTTTGCAGTTTGAGGCTCAAGTTCGGATAGAGTTTTCTAAATTCCGGCAGACGTGGCATCAACCAAGAAGAAGCGAAGTAAGGAGAGGTTGCTATATATAGCTCACCACTCAATTCGCCGGTTTGAATGTCCATGAGTTCAGAAAATATCGACTCAAAAGAGACATTCAACATCGAAAGAACTCGCTGTCCTTCTGGGGTCAATTCAAGTTTTCTTGTCTTGCGCACAAACAGATTGAACTTCAGTTGTTGCTCCAACTTTTTAATACGATGACTAACACCGCCCTGTGTCAAAAACAACTCTTCAGCAGCCAAAGTAAAACTCAAATGTTTAGCCGCAACACTGAATGTGTGTAGCAGTGATAGTGTCTGTTGCCTATTTTCAAACAAGCTCATGGATTAATCTCACTAATTTATAACTCGCCATTTCTGGTTTGTCGGTGTGCCAACTCATCATATAGATTAAATCACGTAATCTAAAAGTCTAATGGTGAATAACATGAAACAAGAACAAAAATTAAAAGTCGTCGTGATCGGTGGTGGTTCAAGTTACACCCCTGAGTTAGTTGAAGGCTTGTTAAAACGTCATCACGAATTACCTATTACTGATCTTTGGTTGGTGGATATCGAGGCTGGATTAGAAAAAGCTCAGATCATTGCCGATCTAACCAAGCGTATGATTAATAAAGTGAACTGCGAAATTAATGTTCACCTAACCACGGACCGAGAATTGGCTCTGAAAGATGCCGATTTCGTATGCTCTCAATTTCGAGCAGGTCGACTAGAAGCAAGATTACGTGACGAACGTATCGCCTTGAAATATCGAATGATCGGGCAAGAAACTAACGGGCTGGGTGGTTTCTCAAACGCCTGTCGAACTATCCCGATTGCATTAGAAATCGCGAAAGAGATGGAAGCATTGTGCCCGAACGCATGGCTACTCAATTTCACCAATCCATCAGGCATGGTTACCGAAGCTCTGCTTAAACACTCGTCGATTAAAACCGTTGGTCTGTGTAACGTTCCAGTCAACATGGAGCTTGGTGCAGCCAAAATGCTTGGCGCAAAACGTGAAGACATTACGATGCAAATTGCGGGTTTGAACCACTTAGTGTGGGCTCGCAAGGTGCTACATGAAGGGCAAGACAAGCTGGGTGAGGTCATCAATCAACTTCTTGGTGGCAACGATCAAATGATGCCGAAAAATATCCCTCTCTTTGAATGGGACGGCGAGTTGATTCGCTCACTCAACATCATTCCATGTGCATACCTGCGTTACTACTATCAGTCTCGAGATATCTTAGATAAAGAGTTTGAGGCGTCGAAGAACAACGCTAACCGTGCAGACTTGGTGGCTCAAGTTGAGAAACAACTGCTTGAGATATACAAAGACCCAAGGTTAGACACCAAACCTCAACTGTTAGAAGAGCGTGGTGGTGCCTATTACTCTGAAGCGGCTTGTGAGTTGATGAACAGTATTTATAACAACAAGCGCTCTATCATGCATGTAAACACCCGTAATAACGGCGCAATACAAGGCTTGCCAGATGACTGCGCGGTGGAAGTCAGCTCTGTGATCACCAGCAGTGAAATCATCCCACTCAACGTCGAGCCTTTTGACAGTGACACGTTGCGCTTGATCCAGCAAATGAAAGAGTTTGAAACCCTCACCGTAAAAGCAGCAATCACGGGAGATATTGCCACAGCGAAACGCGCCCTGATCCTAAACCCAATCGTCGATACGGGCTCGCACATTGATGAGGCTCTACTAGAAACGATTCGCGAAAACTTAGAGTTCATGCCTGCGTTCGCTCATCGACTCACATAATGTGATAACTCCCTCAGTATAACTCACTGTTTTCGGTACATTAGCTCAGTAAATGCTGAGCTAATTCAAAACTAAAAGTCCACACCTTCTCATTAGAATGAGGCCAACCATGAAATTGATATTGAACGCCGATGATTTCGGTCTCACAGAAAGCGTAAACCTTGGCATTGTTGATTGTTTGAAAGCCGGCATGGTGAAATCAACTACCATTATGATGAACCAACCAGGTACACAACATGCCATCGAGCTTTACCACCAAGACTTAGTTCCTGAAGTTGGATTACATTTTACGGTCACGGCAGGCAAACCCATTAGTTCACCAGAGCTCATCCCCAGCCTTGTCGATAATCAGGGTTATTTTTTAGATAAAACTACCCTGCTCAACAAAGCAGATGTTGTTGAAGAAGAAGTGGTACTTGAGCTCAATGCGCAATACCAAGCTGCGCTTGATGCTGGTTTAAAGATCAACCATATCGACAGTCATCACTTCGGCGGCGTCTTCCAGCCTCTTAAAGCTGCATTTACTCGAACCGCCAATGATATCGGCCTGCCCGTGAGACGAATCGACAACATTGTGAGCGGGCAAGATTCACTTTTAGTGCCAACGTCAGATGCGTTCGATATGCGATTTTTTGATGACGGGGTTTCACTAACCGGCTTGCAAGATTTGCTGTTAAGCCACCAAGCCATGATGCCTAACGGCACAGTCGAATTAATGTGCCATCCCGCGCTTTTTGCCAGTGACGAACTGAGGTCATTGTCTAGCTACCTCACTAAGCGAGTGGAAGAACACGCCTTATTGACGAATCCGGCCTTACAACAATGGCTCTCTGACAATGGAATTGAATGCATTGGATTCGATCAGCTTTAGCTAAATCCTCAAACCAATCTAGTCAACAATACGCTGAGCACCCTGCCCTTGGTCATGCAGAATATCTTCTGGATTTAATAGATGGCACTTCTGCATGCTCAGACAGCCGCAGCCAATACAGCCTGTAAGGTTTTCTTGTAATGAACGGATCTGTGCCATCTTACTGTCGAGTTGCCCTTGCCATTTCTTTGCCACTCGCTCCCAATCGCGCTTAGTTGCGGTGTGGTTCATCGGCAAGCTAGACAGCTCTTCGGTAATCTCTTCTAGCGTGAAACCTATTGACTGAGCAACTTGAATAAGGGCAATTCGCCTTAACATCGCTGATTGATAACGGCGTTGATTGCCATTGGTTCGGATAGAGGCAATCAATCCTTTGGTTTCATAAAAACGCAGAGCCGAAGGGGCAACACCACTACGTTCCGAGAGTTGACCAATCGTTAAATACACGATGTTTTTCATGTTGTTACTTCCCTTTTCGAATTTCCAATACGTGCTAGCCAGTATATACAAAAATAGAGTTCACTTTAACTTTAGGTATAAGTCTGGGTTTTGCTAAAAACTCACGAGACTTTGAAGCCTCATATTAGCGGTGACTAATTATGACTTTGCGCTTTGATTACCATACATCTCATCAAAGCCCGCAATACCTTGCTCCCAAACAGGCTGTTCTTCACCAACTATCGATTTCAACGTATCAATGAACAACTTAGTTTTTATTGGTGCGTCTCGATGAGGGTAAACCGCATAGAAGGTGCCAAAATCATCCAGTGCCAAATGCGTCATAATTGGCACTAACTCACCCTTTGATATTTCATCACTGATCATCTGTGCCGTGACCACCGCTAGAGTATTGCCTGTTAACGCACTCTTCGGAATCATCTCCACATCATTCACCTTATAGGTCGCGTTAAGCTGAAAATGCTGTGTATTGCCCTTTCCATCTCGGTAAGAGAATTTGTCTATCACTAATCCCGGTGCGGCATAAATGGTGGCAGGCAGTGACTCTAGTTTTTCGATAGTGTCAATTGCCCCGTGCCTCTCGATGAATTGAGGTGACGCGACAATCAAGAGTCTGCTTCTCGCTATCTTGCGACTGATTAAGCTAGAGTTTTTAGGTTTGCCAATACGAAAGCCAATATCGAAACCTTCTTTGACCATATCAACAATGCGATCTTCGAGTCTCAGTTCGAAATCGACATCCGGATACTGTTGCTGAAACACTGATATTGCTTGCTGAACATACTGTCTGCCAAACATGGTAGAGCTCGTGATCCTTAATAGACCTCTAGGTTCGGAGTGGTAGTTCTGTGCCAAGCGTTGTGTGTCATTAAGCAAAGCACGCAATTGATGGGCTTGGTTGACCATCTCGTTACCTGCTGCTGTGAGCGACAAAGAGCGAGTAGTTCTGTTCAACAGTCGAACATCAAGCTCTTCTTCAAGACGACTGATCTGTTTAGAGATGACAGAACGGTCAACGTTCCTCTGCTCCGCAACTTTGACGAACGAACCTAGTTCAACCACTTCCAACAGCAATAATAAACGACTTGATGTATCCATAACGACCTTTGTTGCATTTAAAGCACCAATTAAGTGCCAATATGGCTATTTTTCTCATCTTATTACAAATCTATAGTAGCTGCACATAACGGAGACAACATCCAGCTCCACATTATCAGAGGAAACCAAAATGGCACTACTATCTATTACCAATCAAAATGGCATTGCTACCGTATCAATCAACAATCCACCAGTGAATGTATTAACTTTCGATTTAATTAATGAAATCAATGAGTTTGTTCTTTCGCTAAAAGATGACCGCGATACTAAAGTGGTGGTATTCAAATCACTGCATGCTGAGTTCTTCCTTGCTCATTTAGATCTTAACGTGATCAATGGCACCCAAGGTGGGCAAGCTGGCTCAATCGAATTCAACCACATGATTGAAAACATCAAAGCGATGAAACAAGTCTCTGTCGCTGTTGTGGATGGTGTTGCTCGTGGGGGCGGCAATGAGTTTGTGATGGCGTGTGACCTTGCTTATGGCACTGAAAACTCAGCGTTCGCGCAACCAGAAATTCATGTGAACATCCCAACAGGTGGTCAAGGTGCCGTGCAGTTTGCAAGACGCATGGGTAAAAACAAAGCCCTACAAGCACTGTTGCTAGGCAACGATTTTACAGCGCAACAAGCTGAAAGCCGTAACATCATTACTCAGTTCGTGCCGAAAGCAGAGCTTGAAGATTTCTTAGCGGCAACGCTAGGTGTGATCAGCCAATTAGAAGTGCGTGATATCGTGATGTACAAAGATATCATCGCAACCTCAATCAAAGATGAGCAAGCAGGCGCAGAGCTAGAATTACGTTACTTCTTAGAGCGTGCAAAAGAGCAAAAAACAGCAGCCATCATTGCGGCATTCCTAAAGCACGGTGGTCAAACTGAGCGCGAAGCGAAAGACATTCAAGGTATTTTCGTTGATACAGCAGCTGAATTATCAAACTGATACAGCGCCTAAGGCAGCCATTACGTTATGGCTGCCTTGTACCTTGGAAAGCTACTCACTCATAACGTTAACCAAAGCTACTTAGCCAACCTTCTTCATGATCATCTTAAGATTCTCGATCATCTCTAAGTTAGTCACCTCGCCCGTTTCCATATCGAAGTTATCGTAGAAACTTGGCACTGACATCGAACCTTTCACGTCTGCATCAAAGTAAGGCGCTGAGTTCACAGCAGAAGACAGCACAGAGGTCGCGCCACCTGGACCCGGAGAGGTAGCAAGCATCACCACTGGCTTGCCTTGGTACACTTTCATATCGATGCGTGATGCCCAATCGAACACGTTTTTAAAGGCCGCCGTGTATGAACCGTTATATTCTGCAAAGGAGATGACGACCGCGTCTGATTCTCCGATTTTGTCAAAGAAGCGTTGAGCGTGTTGATGAATGCCCGAGTCTTGCTCTCTTTTCTCGCTATAAATCGGCATCTCAAAATCATTGAGGTCGAGCACCTCAACTTGCGCGCCTTCGACTAAACCTGCGGTGTATGCTGCAAGCTGTTGGTTGATTGATGTTGTACTGTTGGTTGCGCCAATCGCTAATACTTTCATTATTTATCCTCAAATTTGGTTAGAAACATTTCTTTATAAGTGAAAAAGGTACGTTGAGTGTGAGTCCAAAATAGGTTTGCAAAGCAGCAAAGTAAGACGCCTCATCCTCTAATGACCACTCTTCGGTAATGCCGTTTTTGGTCACCTTAATGGTTTGATTCAGTAGCGTGACAATCCCCTCTTCAATAGGTAGCGCTGCAATACAGTTCGATGTGAAAATCGATTTCGGGCTGTTGGACGTAAAGAAGTTGCTCGACTCTAAATCGTTGGCACACACGTGAGTCATGTCTAGGCTGTATACTTTCATCCACTCCCCGCTCTGCTTGATTTGCAGCAGTAAGCCGTAAAGTTCGTCTTCTATAAAACGGAAGGTTTGTAAGTCATTAGACTGTTCTACACCGGTTTCTAGCAACAATGGAGCACGTGGCGTGAAGGTGCCAAAGCCCGCATCCACCAGCCATTGCTTATCATCAATTGTCACCATGGTGACTCGATGACTGCGCCCTGTCGGGTCTCCAGCTAGGTGCACTCGGCCAAGTAAACTTCTCGTTTCAAAGCCCAAATGGGTGAGCACGTTCAACAGAAGTCCATTCAGCTCTTGGCAATAACCGCCCCGCTGATTAACCACTAACTTCTCGTACAGTGCGTCTGCTGTAAGCTGAATCGGTAGTCCATGAATCACATCAAAGTTTTCAAAAGGGATACTTCTGTGTTGATGTTGATGAATCGCCTTTAAGCTCTCGATTGTGATGTCGCTTGGTTGAGATAAGCCGATCCTTGAAAGATATTCGCTGATTTGACTCTGTTCCATACCTAACCCCTGATTCGTTTGTCACCTCATGATTGCCCTCTACTGAGCTTGCAGCTCTTAGAAAGTAACAAGGTGATGGTTTGTTTTTTTAGATTGGGAAGGATGATAAAACCTCAAGTTAACTTGAGGTAAAGCGATATTTTCAAAAAACAGGAAATAATTTAAAAGTGCTTATAAAGCAATAGATTGAAATGGGTAAATGATTGAATGGAGAAGACAAGCACACTCACAAACCCAGTGAATGTGCTTTATCGACGTGCTGTTTACTTAAGTGGATTGAGTGGACCAACACCAGAATAGGCAACGCCCGATAGTTCTGCCATCTCACGATTCCACGTAGCCAAATCGTGAGGGTTGAATTGATTCAGATGATCATGTCCACAAGCTCGCGCCATCACTTGCATTAATTCTGTCGACGCCTCGAAGAAGTTTTTAAGCTGATTCGACGCTTTCTCGACATTTAAACGCTGGCGTAAGTCGGCCTTTTGAGTCGCAATACCCGCCGGGCAATTATTGGTGTTACACATTCTCGCCGCCACACACCCTATCGACTGCATGGCACTGTTTGAGATAGCAACACCATCTGCGCCAAGCGCCATCGCTTTCACAAAGTCCATCGGCACACGTAAACCACCCGTGATGATCAATGTAACTCGATCACTGACGCCTTGTTTGTCAAGGTAGGCTCTAGCGCGAGCCAAAGCTGGAATAGTAGGCACACTGATATGGTCTCGGAACATTTCTGGCGCAGCCCCGGTACCGCCGCCTCGACCGTCTAAAATGATGTAATCGGCACTGGCATCCAATGCAAACTGAATATCTTCTTCGATATGGTTGGCACTTAGCTTGAAGCCAATTGGTATACCGCCTGTCACTTCACGCACGCGATCAGCGAATTTTTTAAAGTCCGCTGCGGTTTTTAGGTCTTTAAAAGTAGGTGGAGAAATCGCCGCAGTGCCCGCTTCAATACCACGTACTTCCGCGATCTTACCGATATTCTTCACGCCAGGCAGATGCCCGCCCGTTCCGGTTTTTGCACCTTGCCCACCTTTAAAATGGAAGGCTTGAACGTTTTTAAGCTTAGCTTCATCGTAACCAAACTGAGCACTGGCTAGCTCATAAAAGTAACGAGAATTGGCTGCCTGTTCCTCGGGTAACATGCCGCCTTCCCCTGAGCATATCCCGGTTCCTGCAAGTTCAGCCCCCGTCGCCAAAGACACTTTCGCCTCCTCAGATAGCGACCCGAAGCTCATGTCTGACACAAATAGAGGAATATTGAGCTTCAATGGTTTTCTGGCGTTAGGGCCAATAATCAGTTCCGTTCCTACTGGCACGTTTTCCAATAAAGGCTTGGTGGCCATTTGCGCGACCATCACTTGAATGTCATCCCAGTGAGGCAAGAGGTGCCTAGGTACACCCATAGAAGTCATAGGCCCATGATGTCCTACTTTGGATAAACCATCACGCGCTAACTGATGAATAAACTCCACGGTAGGTTCTTCTTTGGTTGCGGTTGCCGCAGGAGATAAGTCAGGGGCTGCCGCTTGAATGTGAACTTCAGGGCCTTCCTGCCCAACTTGCTCCGCAGTGAACTGTTTATGAGTGCCATCGCAAAAAGGAAGGTTGTTAGAATACTTACAGCGACACAGGTAGGCATCACCGTCCTCTTCGGCAATAAAGCTTTTCGGTTTGAAGCCCGTACCGGCATGAGAACCGTCACAAAACGGTTGGCTTTTCGATTTCCCACAGGTACAGAAGTAATACTCCTCTCCCTTCGTCAGCTCTACTTTGACGGGTTTGTTATCCGCAATTACTGGACTCTTCATAGTTCGCTCACCTTTTCTTTCTTATGATTTGATGACTGAAGCGATGACTTGCTCACAAGAGTAAAGTAAAGGTGAGATACGCGGCTAATTCAATAAATGGCCTAATAGGTAGAGTTAGTGAACCAACTCAATAGAAAGAAAAATGGCCGCCCAGTAGGCAGCCATTATGTGCGATAGCTTAGTAGAAACTTATGTATGTTGGATTAATCAAACAGCTCAATGACCAGTTTATTATCTCGGATTACCAAATTCGGTTCTGATGACTTGATCAACGACTCTTGAACCTTGTTGCTATCCAGTTTGTATACTGGAGATTGAGACAAAGCAAAACCGATCATCGATACCGCAGGCTTAAGCAGCTTTTCAATCTCAGGAGATAGCTGTTGCTCCTTCTCTTCAAATCGCTCTAGACGCAACGACTTTAGGTACACTTCACCGCTTTCCTTGTCATATTCAGGAATCGCGCTGAATTCTAAATCTAGGTCCAACCCCATATTCGGCATATTGAAGACTTGAACTTTTGCATTGGTGTTCGCTAACACTGACACTCGCTGTTCATCTGCTCGACCAATTTTCACTTGTAGATCATCGACTGCGACTTGCGCATACATCACGCTTTGTACGCCTACCTCTTGTTCAAGCATGACTGAATCAGCAAGATATTCTGTCATCTCTTGCTCGGTAATGCTGTAGCTGACACAACCACTCAAGATGAGCGCGATGCCGGCGATGATGAAGCGGTTAATGAGCTTGGTTGTCATGTAAATTCGACTCTTAATTTCTAATTGCATGGAACAGATGTTACCTCTAGATGATATCGTAAAACAGTCGTCACACTGACAGTGTCGGATATGTGGGCAGAATGATCCACCTAATCAACATTCGCGTATAGTTTGAAAATGGCAAAAATAGTAAAGAAATCAATGACTGAATTAACAATATTTTATGACGGAACGTGTCCACTGTGTGCAAAAGAGATGGCTGCGCTCGCTAAGTACGATACTAAAAACAAGATTCAGACCATCGACATCTATAGTGAAGCGTTTGCAAGCTACCCTCAGATTGATGCGGATGCGGCTAACACAGTGCTGCATGCTCTTGATGAGAACGGAAAGCTAGTACTGGGGTTGGACGTGACCTACCAAGCATGGAACCTAGTAGGAAAAGGTTGGCTTTATGCGCCATTACGTTGGGCCATATTTAAGCCGTTTGCAGACTGGTGCTACCTAAGGTTTGCTAAGAATCGATATAAGATTTCATTCTGGCTAACCGGAAAATCACGTTGCAATGGAAACAGCTGTACCAAATAGTATTGAGTTAAGACATACCACTAGCAACTTTGTAATAAACGATACCAAACAGTGCAGCAAATACTAATACGGTAAGAGCGACTTTCAACCAAATAAACTTCATGCTTTGTCCTTTTCAATCGAGTTACTGATTCAGGCGACAAGTTATCACAACAAGACACAAGGTAGTGAGACGATTGATAGAACTTTGTAGTCATACCAATCACAGTAAGTAGTTATTCTACAATCAAAAAATCTAACGAAGTTATCGAGTTTTTTAACAAGCTAAGGTGAACCGTTATTTACTACGATTGGTATCACACCTAATTCCCAGAGAGAACTTTTATGTCGGCAAAAGAGAGAAACCTTCCCACTCATCGACTTTCTAGGTTTAGTAAGTTCGCTTCACTGGCGACAAGAGTCGCAGGTAACGTGCTCACAGAAGGCACCAAGCAAATCGCACAAGGCAATAGGCCCAAGGCAAAGGATTTGCTGTTAACGCCACAGAACATCGCTCGCCTGACCGATCAACTCGCACACTTGCGCGGTGCGGCTATGAAATTAGGACAGATGCTTTCAATGGATGCGGGGGATGTCTTAGAACCGGAATTAGCCGACATTCTTTCTCGTCTGCGCTCAGACGCTGACCCATTGCCAACAAAGCAGCTTAATCAAGTCCTAGAGGGCTCGCTTGGGAACCAATGGAAAACCGAATTCCTTTCCTTCAACTTTAAACCGATTGCCAGTGCGTCCATCGGGCAAGTGCATCAAGCGTACAGCGATGCTGGGGACAAGCTCGCCGTCAAAGTTCAATATCCAGGGATTCGAAAAAGTATCGACAGTGATGTAGATAACGTTGGCACACTGCTCAACATTGTTGGCTTGATTCCCAAATCAGTCGACTATAAGGGTTTACTAGAAGAGGCAAAAAAACAGCTCCATGATGAAGCAGACTATGCTCGCGAGGCTAACTATGCGACTCGTTATCACAATGCATTAAAAGAGCACTCACACTTCGTCGTGCCTAAGATTCATCCGCAAGTCTCTTCAGAATCTGTGCTCGCTATGGACTTCATTGAGGGCGTCTCAATAGAACAGATAGAAAGTTACGACCAAAGCACCCGTGACTTTGTGATGCACAGCTTGCTCGAACTCCTATTCAGAGAGTTGTTCGACTTTAAGATGGTACAAACCGACCCCAATTTCGCCAACTACCTTTACATTGAAAACACCCGACAAATTGGCTTATTAGATTTCGGAGCAACACGTGAGTACAGTGACCGCTTCAGCGAGGGTTATCGCTTGGCCTTTTCTTCTGTAATTAACAGCGATGAGCAAGCGCTCAACCAAGCGTTAGAGCAGATTGGATTCTTTAGCGAAACCATTCTTCCCGAACAACGCCAAGCGATTCTAAACCTAGTGAAAATGGCTTGTGAGCCGATGTTAGTAGACGAAGACTACGACTTCAAAGCAAGTGGGTTAGCGCAACGTCTTCGTGAAGCCGGCACCATCCTGAGCATGGAACAAGAATATTGGCACACCCCACCCGCCGATGCGCTGTTCCTACACCGAAAAATCGGTGGCATGTATCTACTCGCGGCTCGCCTTGGAGCGAAAGTGAATATCAGCCGCTTGGTCACTCCATATCTTATCTCAGAGCACAAATGTACAACTAAAAGCGCAAGTTAAAGAGACAGTAATTAATACACAAAGTGATCATTTCATCATGCTCAAGAGTAGTAACCATTACGCCAACTAAAATGAGCCAACCCTATGAAATGTTCACTACTTTGCTCAACCGCACTGATTACAAGCCTCACGAGTTCCATCGCCTTAGCAGCGAACTGTCCCGAGATCCTCAATGGCAAACAGAGGTTGTTAAATTCGACCGAAGAAATTGCACTGTGTGATGAGTTTCAAGGCAAAACTCTATTGGTGGTAAACACCGCTAGCCAATGTGGCTTCACTCCGCAGTTTGAGCAGCTCGAACAACTTCATCAAACCTACAAAGACCAAGACTTCACCGTAATCGGTTTCCCAAGTAATGATTTTCGCCAAGACAAGGGAAGCGAAGAGAAGACGGCAAAAGTCTGTTACCTCGACTACGGTGTGACCTTCCCAATGATGGCGCGAGCTTCACTGTCTGGTAGCAACGCCAATCCCGTATTTGCGGAGATACAACAGCAAGCGGGCGTAACGCCTAAATGGAACTTTTACAAATTCCTGATCAGTAAAGAAGGCAAAGTCGTCGCCACCTTCCCTAGCTCCACATCACCAGTGAGCGCTACGCTCAAAAACGCAATCGAGCAGCAGCTATGAATACAGATTATATAGCAACAACTCAAACCCGTAACACCATGGCCAAACTTGGGTACATGGGGTTAACTCCGTTTTTATTCGGCCTCCTCCTTTCGCTCACCGACAGCCAATTTATGGGGATAAGCGGTGAAACGCTCTTCATCACCTACAGCGTGGCAATTTTGAGCTTTCTTTCTGGGATTTTGTGGGCAAATGGCATCGAGAACTTTGAAAGCCAATCAAGCAACAAAGCGCTACTGCTAAGTAACGCGATTGTGCTCGCCGCTTGGCTGGCCGTATTGCTTGGCGAACAAAAAGAACTGGTGACAACTCTTATTCTTATCCTTGGATATATTGCGGTTTGGCGAGCTGAAAGGACGATGAGAGAAGAGAACCAAAGCCAAGGTCCCGACGGCTACTTTGATATGAGAACTCGGCTCACCTCTAGTGTCGTGCTAATGCACGGTATCGTGATGCTGACTTAGGGCTACGAGGTTGTCTTTGAGGCGTGAGCCTTTGATTTAGTTAAGTGCCTTTGATTGAAAACCGTTAGCAACAACCTAGATGATGAGCTGCATCACTAACCTCGGCTCATCATCACCAAAGTAGTTTTCTTCTTGTCTGATCGTAGAAAATCCCATTGATGCGTAGAGCGTGCAAGCGGATGTGTTATTTGGATCTACAGTGAGTAAAAGCCTAGCATCTCTCGGCAACTGCTCAATCGCCCGTTGCATCAGTTTCCGGCCAATTCCCATACCACGATAGTTCGGGTCTACCGCTAATGATAGGACCCAAAACTCATTCTGCGTGTCCGTGGTTGTCGTTAAGACATAGCCCGCAATCTTTGAGTCTTGCTTAGCAACTAATAAGCCTTTTCCCCAACAATCAAATGCCTGACGAATGAAAAATTGCGGATAGGCATGGTCACCAAACAATGCATGTTCAAGCTGGTAAATTTCAGCTAGTTCCTGTTTTTCCGCACAGACAATATTCATAGATAGACCTTTATAGATTTGACTCCAACCTTGTTACAGCTGGCCTTCCACGCTAGCTAACCAAGTTGGTAATTGCTCTCTAAACCAGTGAATGTATTTCGAAGCTTCAGGGTTGTTACGCGAGACTAATATATTCGTGACTTCGACAACGATCCAGCTTTTCGCGATGATCAATTGCCTTATTAAATCTTCTCGGAAAATCAGATTGTTATGAAGTAGGTACTGGTCAACAATAAACTCATAGTCAGACAAAGTGCCCATCCGAGAAACGAGCGGTGCCAAATCGATAGCTGGGCTGCCATAACCAAAACGCTCCCAATCAAATAATACGAGCTCACCATTGTCTCTTCTGCCCCAATTACCTTCGTTCGCATCACCAGAGATCAAGGTGTTATGGTTAAACAAAGCATCACTATGCTGCTGAATACGCAATAAGCTACCTTGAGTCACTTGAGGTAAATTCAGAGACGTGAGTGCAGCTTCAGTGTCACAGGTACTCCATCTATGCTCTTTCACTGCAAAACTCGGCGAGTATTGAGACTTATGAATACGAGATAGTTGCTGATACACCTCAGAAGTCGTTTGAAGCTCACTTAGTGTTAAAGAATGAGGAATGTGCTCGATGAACAGAGTATCTCCCTCCACAGCCAACAACTTAGGACTGTGCACGCCAGATAAATGCTGCGCAGCATGTTGGTAAAAAGAAATCTCAACCTCACCCGCCCCTTGCTTTCGAATACAAGGTACGCCGTTTCGATTTACAAGAGTGACCTTAGCCGAACCCATTTTAGATAGGTCTTTGTTGCTCATTGAATACCGTCCTCACACTGTCTATTACTAACTGTTCTAATTCCGAGAGCTACTGTCGACTCACCAACAGATTAGCTCCGGATAGAGCAAGAAAAACCGAGCACGCTTTGTTGAAACGCTTAGCCATTTGCGGCTTGGAGAACCAGTTTCTGAGGTATAAACCAAAGGCTGCGTAGATAGATATCGCGAGCAGCTCTAACACTAGGAATGTGCTACCTAGAATGAAGAACTGTGTGCTTACATTGGCTGAAACATCAACGAATTGAGGCAGAAATGCGGTAAAGATGAGTATCGCTTTAGGGTTACCAGCAGCGAGTGCGAACTCTTGTTTAACTAGACCAAACCAGTTTTTATTGCGTTCGATGCCTACGACAGGGCTAGCTTGAGAGCGCCATAGGTTGAACGCGATCCACAATAGATACATTGCGCCAAAAAGTTTGATCAGGAAGAACAAAGTTTCAGAAGTATAAAGAACGACAGCCAAGCCAGACGCCGCCAACGCAATCATTCCAGAGAAAGCAAAGATTCTGCCTAACCCTGCGATAAATGCAGCTTTAAAACCATAGCAACGGGCATTATTCATCGATAAAAGATTATTTGGCCCAGGCGTCATGTTCAGCGCAAAGCACGCTGGAATAAACAGCAGCAACTTCCATATTTCCATCGGGGTGTCCTAGTCGTCATGTATTACGTAATCAAATCACTCTATGCGATAGAAGCTTTTATAACAGCATTTTATGTACTTTGTAATAGGACGAAAAAGAAGCGCCTCTCGGTATATAAGCTTTCAGCTAGTTCTCAAAGAATTGTTCATATTCTGGAGTCGATAGATTTTCAGCAACGCCCATTTCACCTACGAAGTAGATTGCGCTGGTTATCGTATCTATCGTTGGATTCGATTCACGTTCAGGAAAGTGCCCCGCAGAAGAAACTAATTGTGGTTCGGATATCGAATTACAGACAAGACTGTTACAAACGCTGTGTTGCGTTTCCAAAGATGGGAGTTCTGGGGCATCAAAATGGTGAGACAATAAATCTTGGCTGACAAGCTCAGCAGAAGCATAAGACAGAGTTGAGCAAAATGCTGAAAGTACAATCCACTTATTCATATATCTTTCCATAGTTAGCATTCATTGAATTTATAAATACTATCTAATTCAGCCGATAATGAACAGTGTTTTATTTAGTTGGCGTGTGACTGTTTTCCCAGTGTGAGCTTATCAAGCAGAGCTTGAGGAATAACGATCACCGAATATTTCACAAAGGCCACCAGCGTAATCAATGCGACAACGGTTCCTAAAACAAAATCATGGACATCGACCAGCATCATCCCTAGAACACGGTCACAAACAATAGCAACAATGGCAATGCTGATTGCAGTTATCCATCTACGATGATCATAAGGCAAACGCTCCATCGATTGGCTAACAAAATACAGAAGCAGTAACCTCAAAGTATAAATCGCACACAGAACCGCAATCACGCCCCACACTCCGTATATTGGGGTAATAGTAAAATAACCGATTGCTGCCAATACCGCACAACCGCCTTGGATCCACATCTGAGATTGACTAGAGTCACCGCTGAAGCAGCCTAAGTTTAGGTAATCGCCCGCACTTTTAATTACGGCGATAGCCAACAATGCAACCACTATCACCCCAGCCTGATGATAGCCGCTTGGTAAAATAAGAGAGATAAAGCCCGGAACAGTTAAGATCATCAAGCCTCCTAACACTATGGCTAGATTGACCCCGATTAACGCTCTGTCTGCACACATTTTGCTGCCGCCGGGTTGCTGAAGCATGGCGACTCGGTTTGGAAACCACCAAAGCGCGTAAGGTTGCAGTAGCAAGCCTAGAATTAACGCAAACTTACCACTAACCGCGTAAACGGCTAGCTCCTCTACTCCAACAAAACTTGCCATCACCCAACGATCTAGCCCGGTGATCATATAAATGGATGCCCCGCCAACCAAGGTTGGTAACCCAAATTTCAAGATCTTCGCTGAATATTGGAAACAACCTAAGCTGCCCATCTGCTGCCACTGATAACTCACCAGGCAAAGCATCAATAGCAGACTGGAAGCAGCGGCAGAAATCAGCACGCCATCGATGCCATAACCCGCTTCGAGCAGGACAAACGTCATAATAGCCTGAACACCGGCTTTCAATACGTTGAGTTGGCAAAAACGTTTCGCCATGGCGTTCATGCGCATCAAAGTAAGCGGGATGGATATTGCCCCATCAAGCATCGTAGGAATAAGTAGAAGAACGATCTGATAGGGTTTGAATTCAACAGGCAACATCAGTAGCAACAGAGGCATACTGAGCGCAATGAGCACGCCGCCAAGTACACACACCACTAAACTGAGCGTGAAGCAGTTAGATATCAGCTTGCGCTTTTCATCACCTTCTGCGACGCCAACATAACGATACATCGATTCCACAATACCGAAACTAAACAAGATCGTACCGATGTCCGCCAATAAGACGATCGCTTCTAATGATCCATATTCTGCCAACGTCATTTTGTGAGTAATATAAGGGATCATCACTAATGAGATCCCTTTCATCATCAATATGCCAATAGCGTAATAGGCTGACTGTTTTAACGAACCCATACGAGTCACCGAACCCTTACCATGCAGGCTTTAGGAAACTCTTACAGTCACCTATCAAATGTCGCAATGTACGTTTTTGAGGAGCCATCACCAAAGAGCGGAAACTGTAGACAATAGCCTGTCTGTTCTGTTGTAAGCCTCGATAATAGTCTGCATAGCCCTCTAATATTCTCGCCTTTGCAACTTTAAAACTAGACTGAGGTAAATTCCAACGCTGGCTGTTGTTTTGATAGCGCTGAAGAATGGTCTCTATAGAGGCTAGGTTTCTGAGCTTGAGGTCTTCAGTTTGAGTCACGGATGTTGCTCTCATTAAGTAGCCCACCTCCACAGAGTTCAACACACCAATCTGATGGTTTTCACTCACTCGAAGCCACAACTCCCAATCTTCGCCATACTTGATATCGGCATTAAAGCTATCGGTCTGAGAAAACACATCGGCTTTCACCATGACGGTCGACGTACCAATCACGTTATTTTCAATGATGAACTCTAATGGGTTATCGATGTTGATGAACTGCTCTTCTCGATTTTGAAATTGCGACCAATAGCTAAAGCAATCAACAATAACTTCATAGTCTTCTGTTAGGTGCTCGTAGTTAGTAAAACTCATCGCCATCTCAGGGTATCGTTGGTGGAACTCAAGTTGGCGCTCAATCTTTTCAGGGAACCAAAAATCGTCCGCGTCTAAAAAGGCAATAAACTCGCCTGACGCTTTCTCTATACCCAGGTTTCTTGCTTGTGGTGCGCCAACTCCTAGGGTCGACAATGTGATGATGCGCTCATCGTCTATCGAAGCTAGGTAGGTGGACGTTCCATCATTGCTGTTGTCATCAATGATGATGAGTTCGATATCTTGATGGGTCTGTTGTAAAACGCTGCCAATTGCCTTTGGTAGATAGTCCAAGCAGTTGTAGGTTGGGATAACAATACTCACTTTAGCCATAATGACGCTCTCTCAATTATTTGTTGTACAGCTAACAGTGCATCTTCTATGCCGAGTTCAGAAAACGATTAGAGTGCATTCATATCAGCCACTTACGGCTCTATTCGCAAAATGACAACTGAGCACAACACGCCAGCAAGCACACAATTCAAAATTGATTTCTATTTTGAGAAAAACAGCGTTAAGCGACGCATAAGGTCAGGAAAAGCATCAAAAAGTCCCTCAAAAAAGGGCTTTAATCTTGGTTCATATCTTGCTTATTCAACTGTAGTGGCCTTCATCAAGGGAGAGAAACATGAAGAAAGTAGCATTTGTAGCGCCGACATATCCTGTACTCAGCGAAACTTTCATACAAACGGAAGTCGATTCGTTGAAAGCGTGCGGGCATGATGTCTGTGTGATGACGTTCAAGGTTGAACAGAGTGAAAAGTCGTTCGACTACGACATTGTCAAAATAGGCAAAGATGTTCGTTTGGGTAAAGTAGCCAGCATCAACTGGTTTGGATTTATCAAAGCACTATCATTCGTTTCAAAGCAAAACAGCATGCCGAAGAAGTCACTGTTTGCATACGGGTTTAAACTCGCACTGCAATTGGCAGAAAGAGACATAGACCACGTTCATGCACACTTTTGTCAGCATACCGCTGCACACGCGATTGTCGCTGCCAAACTGCTCAACATTACTTGCTCGTTTGTCGCCCACGGACACGATGTCTATGAATTCGCCTACGACATCGAACAAAAGATCTCTTCGAGTGATTTCGTGGTTGCCGTTTGTAAAGACATGCTCAACGACTTCAATAACATGGCTAAAGGGAATGTGAAGCTGCTCCACTGTGGTGTGAACACTAAGCAGTTTAAGCTACAGCCGAAAAACGACACTAAACTCCTACGTCTAATCTTTCTCGGTCGACTGGTTGAACAAAAAGGCGTTCATCACTTGATCGATGCACTGGCTCCCATCGCACAACCGCTCAACATTCATTTGGACATCATCGGAACTGGCGACTTAGAATCTCAACTCAAGATGCAAGTAGAGCATCAGGAACTTACCCGAAACGTGACTTTCCATGGTGCACAAACCCACGAGTGGGTGAAGAAGAACTTACCTAGCTACGATAGCTTAGTAGCGCCTTTCTGTTTTTCAGAGACAGGCTGTGTCGATACCGGGCCCTTAGTTCTGAAAGAAGCGATGGCTGTTGGCGTTCCTGTTATCACCACAAACATCATGGGTTGCAAAGAGATTGTCACTCCAGAGACTGGCTTTTTAGTGAATGAGAAAAGTGTCGATGAGTTACGAGAAACTATTGAGCGTTTTGCTCAATTAAGCAGTGATGAAAGAGCAGAAATGGGGATGAGAGCCAGAGCACGAGTTGAGACTAAGTTTAACTCTCTCAAGCAAGCACAGCAGCTGTCTAACTGGATAGAGAACCCCGCTTAGGGCCAGCTAAAACTGTCGAGTAGAATGGAAAATAAAACAAAGCGTTACATAGCTCAAAGCGGTAACGCTCTAGGTTGATTGTGCTCTCACGAGCAGCTCTTGTTAACCTGCACGTAGCGCTAAGATCTCTGCAAGATCGTCCGTTTCGGTATAACGGCTCAAACCTTGCTCTTTCGAAGAGATCGCCACAATAGACATTCGGTCAGCAAGCTCATTGCCCTCAATACCGACGTGACCGTTTACGTGGTAGATAGTAATTTGAGATGCAAGCTCTTGATAAAGTGCATAAGCGGCTTTAATGATATCGAGGTTTTTTATCTCGCCACCAGACTTAGTCCAACCCTTTTTCTCCCAACCTGATGCCCACTTAGTAATGCAGTCTATCGAATATTTTGAGTCGCTATAAATTGCAACAGACAGCCCTGCTTTCAGCTTCTCTTTTGCGAGAATAAAGGCCTGTTCTAAACCTTGTAGCTCAGCAGTATTGTTAGTCCCCATCGGTTGGTACAAGCCATACCATAGTTCAGTGAGATCATTCTTCAAATAAACCGCTAAACCCGTTCCCGCTTCGCCTGGGTTAGGTTCACAAGCACCATCAGTAAAGATTTTAATATCAAATGGCATGTCAGTAATTTGCTGCTGAGAAAGAGGTGGAGTCTTTGACTTGTTTGCACCACTAGACTTCGGAAATACAGACCTAGAACCTGACGCAGCTTTAGTAGTAAAGGACGAGCTACCACCAAAGGCAGATTCAGCTTCTCCTAGTGTTGGAAACGATTTATATCTCGCGCCCGCGAAACCATCGACTTGCGCTTTACACTCATTCCAAGTGGTAAAGATACCCGGTTTACGGCCTTTCCAAACCACATAATATTTCTTAGCCAAATTAACTCCTTACCAAAAACTGACGACACAAACCGTGAATCAATACATTAGAAGTCACCGAGCCACGGGTTGCAAGGTCAATCACTCAAAAACGGGTGTAAAGAAGCTGCGCTCATAACTCACAATACAGTCAACTTCATCCGCATATTCAAAGGCTCGAATACACTCTGGGTCTTTTAACGATAAGGTTCGATACTCTTCATAAGCCGCTAAACTATCGAAAGAAAACAATGCCATCGCAATATTGTTGGCACCTTCAGATGGTAAAAAATAACCATTGTGCTGACCGCCAAATTTAGCCACTAAAGGAATCCACATTTTTGCGTAGGTCTCAAACTCCTTAATCTTTTTAGGATCAATTACATATCGAACATAACAAGTAATCATATATCGTCCTCAAATACCGAATAACACACCAAATTTAGATTAGCCATCAAGAGAATAAGAAATCAATCGCCACAAGATTGTAGAACAAAAACACCGCCATACTGACACCGATCGTTAGCAGCACATTGCCTGTTTTCCATATCAGCAAACCTGTCACAAGCGCCCCGATTAAATACGGGTTTTCAAAACTTGGCCAAAATGTTTGTTCTGGTGCAAACACAATCGGTCCCCAGATCGCAGTAAGTACCGCAGGGCTTGAATAGCGTAATAAACGTCGCGCGGTTTGGTTGAGTCGAAGCGGAATCGCTGGCTCAAGAAATAAGTATCGGCTAAAAAATACAATCGCTGTCATCAGTAATATCGTTAACCAGATCATCTCTATTTCCCTTCCATGATTGGCTTTTTGCCGTTATTGCGCTCTTGAAATGACTCACTGAAAAAGCCCGCTAACATGCCAGCAATTGCTGCAATCATGAGCCCGCCTTCAACGTTATTCACCGACATAGCAACCGAAGTCACCAATGAAACCAACACGCACACCACAACAGGCAATGTTCTGATTAACGGGAATACCAACGCAATGAAAGTCGCGGCGACCGCAAAGTCGAGGCCAATTTCATTAAGGGATGGAATTTGACTTCCAGCGACAATGCCAACGAAGCTTGCGATATTCCAAACCAGATAAAAACCGCCGCCAACACCCGCGGCATACCAACGATTAAACTCTTGCTGAGACTGACCACTACAAATCGCAAACAGTTCGTCCGTTAACCAAAAGCCAAGCAATAAGCGCCAACGAGTAGGAAGGTGACTGATTTTGTCGCGCATCGACACACTGTATAAAAAGTGTCTTGAGGTGATGAACAGTGTGGTCAGCAACATGGTGCCAAGGCCAATGCCCGCTTTGAACATGCCTGCCGCGACCAGTTGTGCGGAGCCAGCAAACAAAATCGCTGACATTGCTTGTGCTTGCAGTTGATTCAATCCAGCATCAATCGCGTATGAACCAGCTAAGATTCCCCACGGTATCACGGCGATACTCAGAGGCATGCCCGCTAAAACGCCCTTCCACAGCTGTGTTCGCCTATCCATCTTTTGATTATCCATATTATTCTTTTCTCTCTTCACATTGGCTATTCAATGTAAAAACACCTGAGTGGATTCGATTGTACAAACTTGCTCGATTAAGCGACCGTACTTTTCGCCAACGCTCAAAGCATCTTAATGTATTGCCCCGGCGTGTAGCCATTGGCCTTTTTAAAGTGTCGGTGAAAATGGCTTTGGTCGTGAAAACCACACTCTTGGGCAGTATCTGAAATAGTATGCCCTTGCTTCATCAGCTTGCGAGAGAGTCTCAAACGAGACTGGATCTGATAAGCATGGGGAGGAAGACCAAACTCTTTCTGAAATGAACGAACTAAATGAAAGGGACTCAAGGCCGCCAATTTAGATAACTCTTCCAAAGAGACATCAGCCTGCGGAAAGTCGTCTAAAAACTCTTTAACCAGAACAAGTTGGCGCTGGGTTTTACTATCCAACTGAGGCTTAAGACTCGACTTACCATGTCGGCTAATCAACTTAACCAACATCCCATACATCAAGGTTTCACGGAGCAATCGATTATCCGATTCATCTATCGCGTTAAACACCAACCTCAGTTGATTGGCGAGTTCAGGGTCTTCAACGACTGCCCTAGGGAAATAGGGGGCGCCATAATTAGGAAGGTTTAGTTCTTGGGTAATTTTAGCTAGTTGCTCTGGGAGCGGGTACATAGCGCGATAAGCCCAACCGCCTTCCGTTGCCGAATGACCGCTATGTACCTCATCAGCATTGACCAGAATAATGGCGTCTTGGGGAGCAATGTGATGACCACCCGTGCGATAGAAACGTTGAGCGCCCTGCTCTATAACCCCAAGCGTGTACCCCTCATGGCTATGACGTGAGAAGTTCTGCTTTTCGTATTCAGCATTAAGGATTTCAATGCCGCCGAGCTCCTCAGCGACTTTATATTCGGCCTTTTCTTTAGAACGTTTCTTGTTCTCCATAACAATTCCCAAGCCTGTTAATTATCGAACGACTTATCAGTCTACTCTATAGGCTCTTTTAGCTTTTGTACAAAATTGCGCTTTTGGTCGGTAATAGTGCTTTTAGCTTTAGAATCAAAGCTCGGGATAATGCTTTCTAATTGAGAGCGAGGTCGTGCTACGCTGGTACTTGGCGAAAAATTGACAAATGAATGGCTGAATCATGCCAATAATTCTCACCAACCTTAGGCTACCCTTCGAGAGATATAATGAAAAAAACCGTAGCACTTCTGTTCTTCTTAAGCCTATCAGGCTGCACTCATAACCAGTCGAAAGCGTTAAGCATGAACTCTTCGTCCGTAAATTCATACCCGCAGTCGATGTCGAACCTACAACTGTGCGACACTTTGTATTACGGAAGACCGAGTAATCAAACACTGGCCGCTATTGGCAGCGAATTCAACCGTAGAGGTCTGTCAAAGCGTTGGTGTGATACCGAAACCAATAAGCTTTATTTAACCAAGACAATTGATTGGGTTGCTGAGCAAGTTGAAGGCAAAGAAGAGTCTGAAGAAGCATCAGCAGTGGTGTTGCCTGCGAATTAAGAAATTAAAGCATATTGAACAAGAAAATTGAAAAGCTTCAGATAGCAAAAAGCCGCTCGTTAAGAGCGGCTTTTTTAAAGGGTGGGAACCCAGCCACATCCCGGCACACAAGTCACACGCTGCGGCTGCTTCCTTCCGGACCTGACCGAGTTCACGAGCTATTGTTGCGGGAGGACCAGGCCCCCATAGATTCGTTTTCTAAGAGGCTTGCCTCAAAGAGTGAGTGGATTATTAAGCATCCCGGCAACCATTGCAAGCTCTTCCCCTTTCTTTTTGAGCAATTGTGGTCTAAGTGCTTATCCTTTATTCAAACCACCAGTAAATTGCAGGTAAATTCACCATTTACCTGCGATTTGAAGTTCTCACATAACATCATCTAGATTGAATAGACACTAGATATCGATGTCTTCGTTATCTTCAGTACGAATGATGTAGTCCGTCATCCATGCCGTTCCTAACAAACATAGCCAGACTACAAATACAGGGCTTGGTACTTCAATGCTCGGTGTAATCACCAGTGCTGCAAAGCCAGCAGTTGGTAGCGTCCAACACAGTAACTTATTCCAACGGAAGGTTTTCAACTTCGTCATCGCTTCCATTGACGCCATGATGCCCGTCACACACAAGGCCACAAGCGCTGCATAAGGTAAGTCGGCTATCCAAAGAGGCAAGATTAACCCTAATGACCACCAACTGTGTCGACTCGCAGGTTTAAGATGATTAGCAGCCCACCAAATAACCATGATGGACAAGACTTGTAATAGAGTTACCCATGGTGTGCCATCAAGCTTGCCTGCTGATTGCGTGACCATAATCCCAACCTGCAAAGTAGTCACGATCAAACCAGAAATAATCACTACCGACAAACTACTGCGTCTTGAGAAAACCACCATTAACAGTGGGAACAACACCCACGCGCTAACAGAGAGCGTGATTGGCTGTAGAGGAAGGGTTAAGCCATAAGTCGTCATGGCAGCAAGTAAAGCTAAACCTGCGATACCACCCTGCGGTAAGATCCATAACGCAGGAATCACCATCGCCAGTACAGGGATATCTCCCTCACTTAAACTGATTGCTCTCGCACAAACAACGGCTAATAATGTTGTAATTAGAAATTGAAACGTTGAAAAGACCATAGCTCTCTCCTTCTACCGATCCGTGGTATTCATGAACTAGGAATATTTAGTATGGACCAATTTTTAGCCCAAATCTTTGCTGTGATTCACCAAATTCCATATGGAAAAGTAACAACTTATGGAGACATAGCACGTTTCTCGGGTTTTCCGGGCTATGCACGCCATGTGGGAAAAGCATTGGGTAATTTACCTGAAGGTAGCAAACTTCCTTGGTATCGAGTGATCAACAGTAAAGGCGAGATTTCCTTGAAAGGCGACTCATTTGAACGCCAAAAGAAGCATTTGGTGGAAGAAGGGATTGAAGTGAGTGACGCAGGAAAAGTTAAACTCAGAATATACAAATGGCAGCCCTAGAGCTGCCATCGTTCGCCTATTCAACTGGCTAGATTAAGCCAATCAAGATGCCTTAACGCTGGCATCCATTTCTAATTAGCGAACACCAACCAAGCGTAGGTCAGCGTGTTGTGTGTTTTCTACATCTGTAATCACAGACTTGATGGTATCTGTTGTGAAACGTAGTTTGCCGTCAACATAGATCGTTGCGCGCATGTTGTAACGGTGGTTAGGCTGAATCTTGTTGTCGTCGTAGCTTAGCTCGAACGCAAACGGTACTTGCTTACCATCGGTTGTGAACTCTTGAGTCGCGATAACCGTTGATGGAGCATCTGCTAGTGAAATATCTTCTAGCGTTACAGTAACCAGTGCATTCTCTGGTAATGCAATTCTTTCGCGGTAGCTAACTGTTCCTGAAATCACTTGAGTATTCTCTGCAACCACTTCCTGAGAAGCGTTCGTTTCTGATGTTGTTTGGCAACCGACTAACAGGCCAAACGATACTAAAGACGTTAGAAGAATTAGAGCCTTTTTCATATTCAATTTCTCTCAACATGTTTGCCGGACTCGGCAAATCTACGGACTAATTATAAGAGAGCTTTCATATTCTGTCTTGAAACCCTATGATTTATTGACAGATATCTGACTAAGCTAAATGATTAACACCATAATCTGACACTCATTTTACGAAGAGGAATGCTGGCGATGAGTCAACCTTTAAAAGAATTACTAAGTTTACTTCAGCTAGAGAAGCTGGAAGAAGGTTTATTCCGTGGGCAAAGTGAAAACCTCGGTCTTCCACAGGTTTATGGCGGTCAGGTCCTAGGACAAGCACTTTCTGCTGCTCGTTATACCGTTGAAGACGACCGTAGTGTTCACTCGTTTCACAGTTATTTTCTATTCCCTGGCGACCCTGAAAAGCCGATTATTTACGATGTGGAAAATCTCAGAGATGGACGCAGCTTCAGTACCCGCCGTGTTAAAGCGATTCAAAATGGCCGCCCTATTTTCTACCTGACGGCTTCTTACCACGGTGACGCACCGGGCTTTGAACACCAAAATCCGATGCCTGATATTCCAGGGCCGGAAAACTTTGCGTCTGAAACTGAGCTTGCTAGCCATATTGCGGAGTTCTTACCGGAGAAGTTGCGTAAAACTTTCTGTGGTGAAAAGCCCATTGAGATGCGCCCTGTAACGGTTGTTAACCCACTCAAACCTAAAAAGACGGAAGCGAAGCAGTACCTTTGGGTTAGAGCGAACGGCGCGATGCCAGATAACCACTTGATTCACCAATACCTGCTTGCTTACGCTTCTGATTGGGGTTTCTTAGTTACTGCGCTTCACCCACATGAAGTCTCTCTAATGACGCCAAACTTTCAAGTGGCAACGATAGACCACTCAATCTGGTTCCACCGCCCATTCAAAATGGATGAATGGCTACTTTACGCGATTGAAAGCCCAACAGCGGCCAACACTCGCGGCCTAGTGCGCGGTGAGATTTACAACCAGAAAGGTGATTTAGTCGCGACAGCCGTTCAAGAAGGTGTGATGCGCTTTACTAAGTAGTGATCAAATACTTCTGAGCATCTGTAAGCAAACGCTTGAAACGAAAAGAGGCTAGGTATCACACCTAGCCTCTTCTCTTTTTAATCACAATGGCAGTTCAACGAAACCGTATTTAGTTACCCTGCTCAACCGGCTTAGACTCGCCTTGTACTCGCGTTTTGATACCATCACCCGCATCTCGTAACAAGTTAAATGGCGATAACACCACGCCTTTCACCGCGCCTTCTGCCGCGCCTTGAGCGAGCTCCTTACTCTTGTCAGCCAACAGGTTAGCTTGCACCAAAATCGCAGGGACTTCGGCTCTCAGCATCTCAGACTCGGCAATCACCACAGGAATCGTTTGTTCTCGGTAGGACTTACTTTCAGCAAGCATAGGTGGCATAACATCAACACGGTAGCGCTTAAGTTCGGTCAGCGTTGGCGGAATCACATCCGTTCTCACCTGTCCGACTTCAACTCGAACATTTTTCACTTCGTCTAGGATAGCTGGAATTTTACTGTCGACCGATGCGACCGTTTTGTTCACCTTCTCTACCGTCTTTCTTACATCTTCAACGGTACTCAACATCTGTGGTGCCAACTCGTCGACGTGCTCCGCCAGTATCAGAAACTCTTCGACTTTTAGCTCTTTGGTGAGCACGGAAAGATCCTCAATAACCTGAGGATAGGTATCGACAATTTCACCGACTTTATTGGTGAATGAATAAATGGTGTAGCCAAGGTAAAAAATGGCGATAGCTAACACGAGCTGAATAGCAGTAGAAACTTTTGCAAACATGAATAATCCTTTTCTTCATCGCAGAGGCGATATCTAAACTCGAAACACAATCTTTAAAATGGTTATAGCGGTAGCGCGGTGGTGTACTTTAATGGCTCCATCGCAAACGTAGAAGTAACGTTTGATATACCATCCACACTATTAACCAAGCGCTTATAGAACTCATCAAAGCACTTCATGTCTTTAACCTGCACCTTCATCATGTAATCGTACTCGCCCGCCATGCGGTAGAACTCCATCACTTCTGGGAATTCCGACACAGTATTCACAAAACGACCATACCACTCATGAGAATGATCGCTGGTTTTCACCAATACGAACGCGGTAAAAGAAAGATCTAACTTTTCAGGGTTCAGCAATGCCACTCTTTTTTCGATGATGCCATTCTCTTCCAAACGCTTTAAACGTTTCCAGCAAGGCGTTGTGGTGAGGTTGACTGCTTCAGAAATGTCGTTCAATGACAGGGTGCTGTCTTCTTGTAATAACGCTAATATTTTTTTATCTACGGCATCTATCACACTTTCACCAAATCGCTTTTAAATAGAATAATTTTCTACATTTTAGTCAAAATAAAGCAAATATGGCAAAGTTTTTCTCTCCAGATCTAGCTAAATTAAAACCATACCAATTACAAAAAATTCCTACACTCGATCAGGAGAACGATTATGTGCACTGACCATCAATGGATTAACAACGCGATTCGTAAAATTGAAGCGGACTACCAACGCTCTGCGGATACGCACCTTATCAAACTAGACCTTCCAAGCATTGAAGGCATTGATATTTACCTTAAAGATGAAAGTACACACCCAACAGGCTCTTTGAAGCACCGTTTGGCGCGCTCTCTGTTCTTATACGCTATCTGTAACGGTTGGGTTGGCCCAGAAACTACGATCATTGAATCTTCATCTGGTAGTACGGCAGTGTCTGAAGCTTACTTCGCTCGCCTACTTGGCCTTCCATTTATCGCGGTAATGCCAAAGTGCACAGCGAAGAAAAAGATCGAGCAAATTGAATTTTACGGCGGCCAAGCACACCTAGTTGACCGCTCTGACCAAATTTACGATGAGTCTCGCCGTTTAGCAGCGGAACTTAATGGTCATTACATGGACCAATTTACTTACGCTGAGCGCGCAACCGACTGGCGTGGTAACAACAACATCGCAAACTCGATTTTCAATCAGATGCAGATGGAAGATCACCCGGTTCCAACTTGGGTTGTAATGAGCCCGGGTACTGGTGGTACTTCAGCAACGATCGGCCGTTTCATTCGTTACCAACAGCATGAGACTAAGCTTTGCGTTGTCGACCCTGAAAACTCAGTTTTCCACGAGTATTACAAAACAGGCAATACAGAAGTAAAAGGCAGCACATTCAGCAAAATTGAAGGCATTGGTCGCCCTCGTGCAGAACCAAGCTTTATTCCAGGTGTGGTTGACGAAATGCGTAAGATCCCAGACGCGGCAAGTATTGCAACGACACATTGGTTATCTGACATTCTAGGCCGTAAGGTTGGCGCATCTACGGGTACCAACATGTACGGTGTGCTTCAACTGGCAAGTGAAATGAAAGCGCGTGGAGAGAAAGGCTCTATCGTGACTCTGCTTTGTGATAGCGGCGAGCGTTACCTAGACACTTACTTCAATGACGAGTGGGTGAACAACAACATTGGCGACCTACAACCTTACGCAGCAAAATTAGAAGCTTTCTCTCAAACGGGTGAGCTAGCTTAAGCGCCAAGAAAAGCACAAGCTTTCAAATAAAAAAGAGCCCTTAATGGGCTCTTTTTGTGTGTCTTTAGTTAGCGATAAGCCAAGGCTATTCTGGCTTCTGCTTCGCTTCAAAAGCAGCCAGTTGCTCTGGTGTTGCTTTTGGTTGGTAGTTTTGTTTCCACTCATCGTAAGTCATGCCATAAACACGCTCACGAGCATCATCGATATCAAGATCTAAGCCTTGTTGTTCCGCTTCTGCTTTGTACCACTTGCTGAAGCAGTTACGACAGAAGCCAGCCAAGATCATCAGATCAATGTTCTGAACATCTTTGTTGTTGTCTAAGTGTGCTAATAGGCGACGAAAGGTTGCTGCATCCAGCTTGTCTTGTTCTTCTTGAGAAAGATCTTTGTATTTAAATTCAGCCACTTTGGTGTCCCTTAATAGTTTTCATTTTTTAATGTATTGAGCAGATATTGTTATACAAAAAAAGCCCGCATTTCGCTAGGAGCAAACGCAGGCTTTTCAAAACATTCACAGATAAACCGGAACTCTCATGAAACGATTACAAAACGTATTTATCCTTTTAGCTTCTCTTATCCTAAGCGCTACTGCTTATGCATCTCCATCAGAGGGAAAACAATACACGCTTTTAGAAAAACCTTATTCGACCGAGTATCAAGTAGACAAATTCTTTTCATTGACCTGCATGCCTTGTTGGCAGATGACAGAGTTACTTAAAGATAAGGAAGGCTCTGGTGAACTGGAATTGCATCGTACTCACGTGATTTTTAACGACTCGACCTTACAAGCTGCGGGTATTTACTACACCGTATTGGCTCAAAAGCCAGTTCTGTCTCATGAACTTTTGAGTGAGTTATTCTCGCTGGTTCAAACTAAAAACCCACTTCAAGAAACGGATATCGATGCTTTTTTCAAAGAACACAACCTTGTGAAACAAGAAGACATGACTCAAGACCAACAACAGCAATGGGCTAAGTTTATGGAAGATGCTGTTTCTAAAACCGAGCAAGCGTCGATTAGCAGCATTCCGAGCTTTATTATTAATGGGCGCTATATGGTGAAACTAAGAGGCCACCGCTCTATGGAAGAATTGCTCGAAACCATTAAATACCTGAAAGAGCAATAGAGTCTCACTCTTTTCTGGCACCATTCGCAGTACCAAATAAAGAGCCCGACAACGAGTAAGTTGTCGGGCTTTCATCAATTACTTGTCTATACCACTAAATTAACCGTGGCTAGTTCGACCTATGTTGTCATGGCTTAGCTCTTTGTTGAGCACCGCTTCGACGTGACCAGGTGAACGAGTGGTACCAGAAATCAATCGATACATCGCTGGGATTACGAATAGAGTTACCAAGGTCGCAAAGCCCATACCAAAGAAGATAACCGTACCTACTGCTACACGGCTTTCATAACCCGCACCTGTTGAGGTAATCAATGGGATAGCACCTGCTAGCGTGGTAAATGCCGTCATCATGATTGGTCGTAAGCGTCGAGCAGAAGCATCAATGATGGCTTTTTCAAACTCAATACCGCGGTCACGCAGTTGGTTAGCAAACTCAACGATCAAGATACCGTTTTTGGTTACCATACCGATCAACATGATCATACCAATCTGGCTGTAGACGTTGAGCCCCTGACTCATCACTACCAAGCCCAAGAAGCCACCAAAGATACCCATAGGTACAGTGAACATCACCACTAACGGGTTAATGAAGCTCTCGAACTGCGCCGCCAATACCAAGTACGCCACCAACATCGCTAATGCAAACACAACTAAGATACTCGATTGGTTCTCTTTGAAGTCTTTAGACTCGCCCGAATAGCTTACCGAAATATCACCCGGTAGTTGCTCAATCGCTTGTTCATCAAGAAAATCCAGAGCTTCACCTAACGTGTAACCTTCCATCAGGTTAGCTTTAATCGTTATCGACTTCTGCTTGTTGTAGTGAGACAAACGAATCGATGATGCGACTTCTTCAATGTGAGTCAAAGTATCTAGCGTCACCAACTCACCAGACTGAGTTCGCATATAGATTTGGCTCAAGTCATTGGCATTGTTGAAGCTGTTTTCGTCACCACGCAGGTAAACATCGTATTCTTCACCACGTTCCACAAAGGTTGTCTCACTGCGACCGCCCAGCATGATTTCTAAGGTGTCGGAAATGTCAGAAACACTCACACCCAGCTCTGCTGCACGCTGCTTGTCTACAGTAACCAGTAGCTCAGGCGTTTTCTCTGAGTAGTCAATATCTGCGCCTTCCATCATCGGCGAATCTTCAGCGGCTTGCTTTAAGATCTCTGCCCACTTTTGCAGTTCAGAGTAATCTGAGCCACCAAGCACGAATTGTACTGGTTCACTCGACCCGCCTCGGAAACCGGGCATGAATGGAAACACTCGTACATCAGGAATACCGGCTAGTGACTTACGAACTTCATTCAGCGCTTCTTGCGCGGTCACGTCACGCTCGTCCCAATCTTCGAGGATCATGATAACAAAGCCCGTTTGGTCACCGGCATTACCACCAAATGCTGGTGATTGAATGCTGAATGACTTCAAGAAGCCTTGACCAAGCAATGGCATTAGACGTTCTTCAACAATGTCCATGTTGGCAGACATGCGGTTATAACTGGTTGCATCAGCACCACGGACAAACGCAAAGATAACACCACGGTCTTCTTGCGGAGTCAGCTGCGCAGGCACTTGTTGCATCAAACCATAGCTACCACCCAAGCATGCGATAATGATGATAGGAGCAGCCCAACGCCAATTTAACGCGCGGCGTAATACCGAGCGGTATCCAGATTCTAATTTGCCAAATACACGTTCAACAAACAGGTTAAAGCGGTTTGGTTTCACGTTCGCTTTTAAGATCTTACTGCCTAGCACTGGCGTTAGTGTCAATGCGACTAGCGACGAGAAGATCACCGACATAGCAAGCAATACAGAGAACTCGGTAAACAGAAGGCCAACCATACCGTCCATGAACGAGATTGGTAGGAATACCATCACTAATACAAGTGTCGTTGCGATTACCGCGAAGCCAACCTCTCGTGTCCCTTTATAGGCCGCAAGCAGTGGCGACTCACCACGTTCAATGTGGTGGAAAATGTTCTCAACCACCACGATTGCATCATCAACTACCAAGCCAATCGATAGAATAAGTGCCATCAAGGTAATCAGGTTGATGGAGAAACCGAAGTAGTAAGCCGCAATAAACGACGAGATCAAAGATACAGGTACGGTTACCGCAGGGATAAGCGTGGCACGAGCTTGACCGATAAAGATGTACAGTACGAGGATAACCAAGCCACCCGTGATAAAGAGTGTGCTGTACACCTCTGAAATAGAACGGTCGATGAACACGGTCGAGTCATAATCGACAGCCAAACGCGTACCATCTGGCAAGAACTTCTGAATCGCTTCCACTTCTTTGTGTACTAAGTCAGCAACCTCAAGTGGGTTGGCATCTGACTGAGGCACGATACCCATACTGACGTTAACAACGCCATCACTCTTAAAGGTCGAGTTTTCGTTCTCTGCGCCAATGTAAACATCAGCGACATCTTTAAGATAAATCGGCGTGTTGTCAGAAGCGCGCTTGACCACTAGGTATTCAAAATCTTCCGCTTCTGTGTATGAACGAGCGGTACGAACCGACATCACGATCGCGTCATTACGAACTTCACCGCCCGGGCTCTCGATATTCTCATTGTTCAATGCAGACGTAATATCAGATGTAGTAACCCCACGCCCAGCCATTTCAGCAGGCTTTAGCTTCACGTACATGACTTTGTACAAGCCACCCGAGATATCCACCGAACTTACGCCGGAGATCAAACTAAATCGGTCAATCAATACACGCTCTGTGTAATCGGTCAACTGCGTTCGGTCCATCTCAGTAGAGCTTAGGTTGATGTAAACCGAAGCCTCACCACTACCGTTGTTCTTGTAAACAATCGGGTCATCAGCTTCGTCAGGCAGAGAGCGCTGTGCACGAGCAACGGCGTCACGAACGTCACTCACTCCAGTATTCAGGTCGTAACCCAATTCAAAGGTAATCGTAATACGCGACATACCGTTGCGAGTGGTGGACTCGATCTCATCAATACCACTGATACCGGATAATTGGTCTTCAAGATTGGAGGTTATTTGACTCTCGATGATGGTCGCTGATGCGCCTTCGTAACGCGTGCTGATCGATACCACAGGGCTTTCGATATCAGGCATCTCACGAACGGCAAGCTTACTAAAAGAAACAATACCAAACACAACCAATAGCAAGCTCAATACGACAGCTGCTACCGGTCTCTTTACTGAAACATCAGATAACAACATTAGTTAGCGCCTTCTTGTGCTGTTTTCTCGGTTGCTGAGTCAGCCGGTCGGTTTATAGCAAGTTCCTGAACCTGAACACCATCACGCATGTTCACGATGCCCTGAACGACAATTTTCTGGCCAATCTCGATACCCTTTTCAATCACAACTTCGTTGTCGATACGAGCACCAAGGAAGACTTCCGTTCGCGTTGCCTTGTTATCTTCACCAACCACATAAACAAAGCGTTTAGTACCTGAGTACTCCAGGGCTTGAACGGGAATGATTGGTGCTTCAATTGGTGGGAAGTCCATCGCCGCCGACACCAACATGCCCGGCTTTAGATAATCATTGTTGTTGTCGAAATTAATTCGAACTCGAAGGTTTAATGTCTCTGCGTTGATACGAGAATCAATGCCAACCACTGAACCTGTAAATTCTGTATCTCCCCATGCACTGGTGCGAGCTGTCACTTTCATACCTTTAGATAGCTTAGAAAGGTAACGTTCAGGGATCTGAAGGTCTAACTGCATGACTGAAAGGTCATCTAGGGTTACCAGTTCAGTACCCGCGGTCACCATTTTGCCGCGGCTAAAATCGATGAAACCGACTGTACCTGAGAATGGTGCACTAATGTGAAGATCTTTTAGGTTGGCATTTGCTGCCGCCAAACGAGCGTTGGCGATCTCTACATTGGTTTTCTGTGCGTCAATTTCGGTTTGCGTGATCGCGTTACGTTTCACCAAGCGTTCAAATTCCGCTAGTTTACGTTTCTCGTCTTTTAGATACGCTTGCGCTTCTGCAACTGCAGCTTTTGCCTTATCGTCATCTAACTGAACCAACATCTGACCTTTAGTCACATCTTGATTCGCTTTAATGTTGATAGAGTCAACGCGTCCAGCCACCTCAGAAGTGATCATCACTGATTGCTCAGCTTCTAGTTTTCCAACTAGAGAAAGGGATTGGCTAACTTGGTGAATATCAACCTGCTCAGTAACAACAGTGACAGTGCTCGGGCCCATGCGCTTTGCAAGTACGGCTGGAGACGCCATAAGAATAGACAAGCTCAGCAGGGTTAAAACAGATTTATTTTTCATAATTATGGTCTGCAAGTAAGTTTTGTAGCAATCACAGTGAGTAAGTGGTCAGCAATAGCGTAGGAAAAAGGCTTGAAAACAAGGCTGCTCTTTTCAACAGGATAGCTTCGATAAGTAGTTATCCTACAATCAAAAATCCTAACGCAGCTGTCGAGCATTTTAATAAGCTAGAACGACAAGTTACTTACTACGATTGGTATTATTCTCTATAAATGAAATTAACCGTATTCTATCAACTGATGAATGCTGTAACGTCAAGAAGTGTAAATCTAGATTAAATTTCGTTTACGTTTCGTGGTGGTTTATCCAAAACAACAGCAAGACAGAAAGCCAATAACCTCAAGGCGTTACCCACCAGTACGTAAACCTTAGTACAGATGTTCACTTCACGAGCAATATGCGTACTTTTCGCCATCTTTGCCCAAAAAGGCAGCATTTAACACAAAACCATAAGAAAAACCCTTTACAGGTTTAACGTGTTTGCTATGATGCGCTCCGCACTTGAGAGATGCGTTGGGAAAAACATCTCTTTAGCCTATCCATTATGAGTTAGGAAAAACACCCTGGAGGGGTTCCCGAGTGGCCAAAGGGAGCAGACTGTAAATCTGCCGGCACTGCCTTCGATGGTTCGAATCCGTCTCCCTCCACCATATTTCTTCTTACCTCTACCTAAGAGTTAAGAGACCAACCTAGTTGATGGGCTTATGGGAAAACATCAATTTAGGCTTACTTTGTGAAAAGTAAGACACACCCTGGAGGGGTTCCCGAGTGGCCAAAGGGAGCAGACTGTAAATCTGCCGGCACTGCCTTCGATGGTTCGAATCCGTCTCCCTCCACCATATTCTTCTTATCTCTACCTTAGAGTTAAGAGAACAACCTAATTGATGGGCTTATGGGAAAACATCAATTTAGGCTTACTTTGTGAAGAGTAAGACACACCCTGGAGGGGTTCCCGAGTGGCCAAAGGGAGCAGACTGTAAATCTGCCGGCACTGCCTTCGATGGTTCGAATCCGTCTCCCTCCACCATATTCTTCTTACCTCTACCTAGAGTTAAGAGACCAACCTAGTTGATGGGCTTATGGGAAAACATCAATTTAGGCTTACTTTGTGAAGAGTAAGACACACCCTGGAGGGGTTCCCGAGTGGCCAAAGGGAGCAGACTGTAAATCTGCCGGCACTGCCTTCGATGGTTCGAATCCGTCTCCCTCCACCATATTCTTCTTACCTCTACCTAGGAGTTAAGAGACCAACCTAGTTGATGGGCTTATGGGAAAACATCAATTTAGGCTTACTTTGTGAAAAGTAAGACACACCCTGGAGGGGTTCCCGAGTGGCCAAAGGGAGCAGACTGTAAATCTGCCGGCACTGCCTTCGATGGTTCGAATCCGTCTCCCTCCACCATATTCTTCTTACCTCTACCTAAGAGTTAAGAGAACAACCTGATTGATGGGCTTATGGGAAAACATCAATTTAGGCTTACTTTGTGAAGAGTAAGACACACCCTGGAGGGGTTCCCGAGTGGCCAAAGGGAGCAGACTGTAAATCTGCCGGCACTGCCTTCGATGGTTCGAATCCGTCTCCCTCCACCATACTCTTCTTACCTCTACCTAAGAGTTAAGAGAACAACCTAGTTGATGGGCTTTATGGGAAAACATCAATTTAGGCTTACTTTGTGAAGAGTAAGACACACCCTGGAGGGGTTCCCGAGTGGCCAAAGGGAGCAGACTGTAAATCTGCCGGCACTGCCTTCGATGGTTCGAATCCGTCTCCCTCCACCATATTATCCTTAATTGGAAAATCGAAAAGCCAACTCATTGAGTTGGCTTTTTTCGTTTCTAACATTCCATATCTCTCAGCGTAACTTCTCTTCTAAACGTTAGAACACTGCAATACCGATCTTATCGTAAGGTAGTTGATACCTTTGAACTTACCGATGAATCAATCACTCCAAACTTCCATATGACGCTTACAAACCAAATAAGCTGCGCAACCTAAGCAGTTTGTCGAAACAGGGTCTTCGCAATCATCCACGATGTTCTGTATCTGCTGCGATGAAAGTTCAGGCTCTAATATAGGCTCAAAAAACCTCGTCATATCAACCAACTCCTCGGTTTCATTTAGTTACGTAACTAATTAGAAATATTAAAAGTGAGTAACTTGCATTGAGGTTAGCCCACCTTATTCCCAAGCCTTCCCTAACTCGTTCTCTTCCAGACACTTGCAGAGTAAACGACCAGACACAAAAAAGCCCCTACAGATTTCCCTGCAGGGGCTTTCAATAATCAAAGCACTGGTTTACTAACTTATTCTGTTAGCCGTGCCAGAGATTAACCTTGAATACCAACAATCAACCAAGGTGCGTTGTCAGTTGTTAGATCACGCTCTAAGTGCCAGATATCAGTGATGTCTTCTTCGATACCTTCCGCAGAATCACGGTAGCGACCGCTAAACTGTAGGCTTAGCTGTGCTTTGCTGCCGTCATGGTCTGCACGAACGATTTCAGCATCAACGTACATTACGTCTGTGTGCTGATCACCGTCTAGCTTGCTACGCTCAGCTTTTAGGTCTTCGAAAAGGCTTGGAGACACGTACTCTTCAATCGTGCTTAGCTCGTTGTGGTTCCATGCACCTTGCAGTGTACGGTAGTGCTCACGAGAGCCGTTGATGAATGCCGCTTGATCAAAACCCGGTGGGTAGTTATGTGGAACATCGCTTTGTGCACCAAAACCAAAGCCACCAGCAGTGCCTTGTGATTGAGGTTGTGCTTGCTCGAAGTTATGAACATTTGGCTGTTGCGTTGGTTGTTCAAACTTGTTTTGTCCCATACCGCCGAATGCTGGCTGTTGGCCACGTGCATTCTGCTGATTCATAGACCCCTGCTTCGCGCCAAGCATGCCACGTAGGAACTTAAACGCTAGGAAAGCAATCAGACCCATAATCAGAATATCCATGAACTGGATACCTTCAAATGCGCCACCGAAGAATGCTGCTAGTAGACCACCTGCAAGTAAACCGCCTAGCAGACCGCCCATTAGGCCTTTCTTGCTAGAGTTAGCCGCTGTGTTCTTACCTGCTTGATCTTGTCGGATTGAATTCGTGTTCTGTTGTTGCTGTTTGGGTGCAGGAGCCGTTTTGAAACTCTTACCAAAAGACTTACCACCACCAAACTTTTTCGCTTCCGCGATTGGTGTCACCGCGACTGATACCATCAGAATCGCGACTAGTGAGAAAAATCGTTTCATTATTATCCTTTATAGGTTTCTTTATCTTTCGACACCTTAATCATACTCGTTAACAAAGCACAATGAAATATTCACTGTGTTTACACATGTTTCATAATATTGCGGCGATTAGTTGATTACTAAACTAGCGAAAGGATTGACGGCACTCAGGGGCAGCATTAAAATATTGAACGATGTTCATTTACTAGAAACTACTCATGGCACGCAGAAACGACCACACTCGAGAACAATTGATCCAGCTGACTTTAAATACAGTGACAGATTTTTTAGAGCAGCACTCCTATCACGAGTTGAGCCTACGAAAAATCGCGAACATGATTGGTTATGTACCAAGTACCCTGGTAAATGTTTTCGGTAACTACAACCTTTTGCTTCTTCATGTCGTCGCCAAAACACTAGATGAACTCGCGGCTGAATCTGCAGCTGCCGTTGAACAATCAAGCAATGCGCAACAAGCATTATTTAATCTTGCATACTGCTACCATGACTTTGCGCAAAAGCACCCACACCGTTGGCAGCTTATCTTTGAACACAACATGAACGGTGAAAACCTACCTGAATGGCAATCCAACCGTATTGATAAGATGACTGGCATGCTAGAGCAATTGTTAATCGCAATTGCACCTGAACATACGGAAAGCGAAGTTGTTAAAGCGAGCCGCGTATTATGGTCTGGCGTGCACGGAATTACACTTCTGAGTGTTGACGATAAGTTTTTCGCATCTGAGCCTATCGATGGTAAAGAGTTGATTAATAACCTAGTCTCAAACTACTTAACCAACTGGTAAGCATTCAAGGAAAGACAATGAACAACAGCAGCCAATCTTCGCTGTTAACGCAAAAAAGGTTCCTACCCTATTTTATTACCCAGTTTCTGGGAGCCTTTAACGACAACATCTTCAAAAATGTTCTGTTGCTGTTTGTTGCTTTCGCAAGCGTAGACACACTACCTATCTCCAGCAACCTATTCATAAATTTGGCGGCTGGCTTATTTATTCTGCCCTTCTTCCTGTTCTCTGCTTTGGCTGGCGTACTGGCTGACAAATACGAAAAATCTTGGTTTATCCGTAAAGTGAAGCTGCTTGAAGTGGTGATCATGTCGCTGGGTGCGATTGGTTTTATCTACGAAAGCTACGGGATCTTACTTCTACTTCTGTTTCTAATGGGGACGCAGAGTGCCTTCTTCGGACCAGTAAAATATGCGCTACTCCCTCAGCAACTAAAAACAAAAGAACTCGTTTCAGGTAACGCATTAGTTGAGACAGGTACATTTCTAGCCATTCTGATTGGTACTTTGGGTGCCGGTATTATTGCATCGGAAGAGAGCGCGAAGCTGGTTGCAGCAATTTGTATAGTGTCATTTGCTGTACTTGGCTATGTATCAAGCTGCTTTATTCCTGAAGCACCAAGCAATGCGCCAGATCTTAAAGTGAAATGGCAGCCAATCAAGCTGACCAAAGCAACACTCGCGATTGCAAAAAAAGACCGCCCAACCTTCCAGGCTTTAATGTCTATCAGCTGGTTTTGGTTCCTAGGCGCTACCTATTTAACCCAATTCCCAAATTTCACTAAGCTGCATTTGAATGGCACTGAGAGTTCGGTTGCCTTTTTGCTGGCTCTATTCTCTGTGGGTATTGCCATTGGCTCTCTAGCCTGTGACAAGCTTTCAAATCACCGAATTGAGATTGGCATTGTGCCAATGGGCAGTTTAGGAATTTCAATTTTTGGCTTGTTGATGGCGACATCCATCCCTGAGTCTTTGCCCGAGTTTAGCTCTTTTCAGCAATTTGTGACTTATTCAGAGCTATGGCCGTTGTTTGCTTATCTACTGCTGCTTGGCATCTCTGGTGGTATCTTTATTGTGCCGCTTTATTCACTGATGCAGTTACGCGCGAAACCAGACGAACGTGCTCAAGTAATTGCAGGGCTAAATATCTACAACTCGCTGTTCATGGTAGGTAGCGCTGTGATGGGCATCGTATGCTTAAGCGTGCTTGAACTATCCATCCCACAGCTGTTTATACTGCTGGCGCTATTGAACACTTTCGTGATGCTTTACCTGTTCTATCAGGTACCCATTTACGCCTTCCGCTTCTTCACTTGGGTCGTCACTCACACCATGTACCGCGTTAAGCACAAGAATCTGCACAACCTGCCTGAGAATGGTGGAGCGTTGATTGTTTGTAACCACGTCAGCTATATGGATGCACTCCTGCTCAGCGCGGTATGTCCTCGCCTGATTCGTTTTGTCATGGAAGAAGACTATGCCAAGCTTCCACCATTAAGACGCTTCTTGAAAAGAGCTGGAGTGATTCCTATCTCATCCACCAACCGCCGCTCGATTCGCAACGCTTTCAACGAGGTCGAACAAGCACTGCATGAAGGTCATATCGTGTGTATCTTCCCGGAAGGTAAACTCACCTCAGATGGCGAGGTTGCGGAATTCATGCGTGGCATGGAGCTGATTATCCGACGCTCTCCCGTACCAGTCATTCCAATGGCTCTCAAAGGATTATGGGGCAGCTACTTTAGCCGCTATAAAGGTCGAGCATGCAAAGGATTACCGACTCGTTTCTGGACCAAGCTAGAGATCGAAGCAGGTGAGCCAATTTCGCCGGCCGACGCCTCTTGTGAAACCCTGCGTCAGGCCGTTGCTGATCTGCGTGGCTCTCAAAGGTAATTAGCTTAAAATAGGTCCAAATGCCCCTCCTGAACAGACGTTTAGTTTTTCTTAACGTTTGTTCAATTCATTTAGACTTACTTATCATCAAGTTAAGCGTATAGTCTTCGCTACGCTGCCATAACCAGAAACGATAAAAACAATATAATGAAAATGAATAAATCCATTCCATTTTATCTCGCTGCTCTATTTTGCTTAACCCCATGGGTAAGTTCACCTACCGCGCTGGTTGTCGGTTTTCTGCTTGCAAGCTTAGGCTTAGTGCCTGAAAACGTAGAGGTTGGAAAAATCACTAAAAAGCTACTGGCCTACTCAATTGTCGGCTTGGGCTTTGGCATTCAGTTTGAGAAAGCACTAGCGGTGACTGGTGACGGTATTGGTTTGATCATTACCACTATCATCGGCACATTGGTTATTGGCTGGTTCTTAGCAAAACGTATAGGGCTGGACCGTACTACGGGTTACCTGATTTCTTCTGGTACTGCAATTTGTGGTGGTAGTGCGATTGCTGCGGTCGCCCCAGCCATCAAAGCAGAAGACGAACAGATTGGTTTAGCATTGGCTACCGTCTTTGTATTGAACTCTGTAGCACTGTTCTTATTCCCGATGATTGGTCATGCGCTTGAATTGAGCCAACAAACGTTCGGTACCTGGGCAGCCATCGCGATTCACGATACTTCTTCAGTTGTTGGTGCCGCATCTGCATATGGTGAAGAAGCACTGACGACCGCGACAACACTTAAGCTCGCTCGTGCGCTATGGATCATCCCAATCGCGTTGGTCAGCGCAATGATCTTCAAGAGTGATCAAAAGAAGATTACCGTGCCTTACTTCATTTTCTTCTACTGCGCGGCTATCGCAGTCAGCGACTTATTGCCACAATTTGAAGTGGTATACCAAGGCATCTTTGACGTGTCTAAGCGTGCATTGGTTGTGTGCCTATTTTTAATTGGCTGCGGTATCTCTGTAGAGAAACTGAAAGCGGCGGGACCAAAACCGTTGATGTTTGGTATTACGATGTGGGTGATGATTTCTACAGGTTCATTAGCGTGGTTGACCCTCGCATAACCTCTACGGAGTTAAATCTCTAACAAAATAACGAAGCTCGAATATCGAAACAAAAAAGGCAAAGCTCATATGGGCTTTGCCTTTATCGTTTTTGAAACTTTTTAACCAAATCGCTATTCAAACAGGGGCTTATCACTCTTCTTGCTCTCTCTTTTCATCAAAACCAATACCACAACTAACACAAATGCAGTAAGTTCAGCTAACGAACGCGTCAGCCCCGACGATGTGATAGCTTGGCCTATCTGCAGTAGCACTGCAATGATGAGGGCAATTTTCATAATAAGACCTTATTCTATAATCCGTTATTTATATGGCTTATTATGATGGATGGTTATAAAGATAATAAATTCTGTTTTGAACTATCTAATTGCTAAATTAACTAACCTAGTTCAACTGCCCTTCTAACCATTTGATAAAAGTTCTTACTTTAGGCCGCTTTTCGGTACCGAGTGGGCAGATAAGATCATACCCTTTATCTGTCTCCATGCTTGGGTAAGGCGTAATCAGCTCTCCCGTCTCAATGTACTGCTTCACGAAGTGATAGCGCCCCATCGCAACGCCAATATTACAGAGAGCACTCTTAACGCCCATATCTCGGTGGCTCACACAATAAAACTGCTCGAACAGATTCACATCCAAATGATTGTGCTTAATCCAGCGCTGCCAGACGTCGGAGCCTAACGCATGAATAAAGTTAATCCTATGAAGCGACTCTAGACCATCATCAAAGATTTTGTGTTCTGCGGCATAACTCGGCGTACAAACCGGAATGTATTTTTCACCAAACAGGCGTTGTCGGTGCATGTCTTTAAGATCTTCCGCACCGTAATAGATAGCTATATCAAGATGGTTTTGGTGAAAATCCTGTTCCTCTTGCGAGAAGATATTGAGATTAAATTTAGGGTATCTTTTCTTAAAGTCCGCAAGCCTAGGCAACAACCAACTATTAGCAAACGCCGGGCTAGTACCAATATTGATCTGCCCATAGAGATCGGTGTTGGTAATGTCTTCAATCTCACCAAAAATCGAGCTTAACGACTTAGACAAAGTTCGTTGAAAGCGCTGACCTTCTTCGGTCAACTCAAGCTTGCGTGTGCCTCGTACAAACAAGTTAAAGCCAAGCTCACCTTCTAACACCTTAATGCGATGACTCACCGCTCCTTGTGTTAAATGAAGCTTTTTAGCAGCCAGCGTAAAGCTCATTTTCTCTGCTGCGACATTAAAGGTATGAAGATTTCTAAGTAAAGACTGATGGTTTGCCATAAGCACTCATGCATTAAAAATTTTAATTCATGGTACTACCCGTTTCGTTTGTTTGCATTAAGAAATAAGTTTCTAATAGCCGCAGTTACTTAAAATACTGCATTGATCAATATTTGGTTGCAAATACTGATGCGCAGAAACATTAAAAAAATTAATTTAAAAATTTAGGGGCACGTATGAATATACTTGGGTATATGCAAAAAGTAGGTAAGGCATTGATGGTTCCCGTAGCCACACTGCCAGCTGCCGCAATCCTTATGGGTATTGGCTACTGGTTGGATCCTGTTGGATGGGGTTCGGAAAGTATTTTGGCCGCATTCTTGATCAAATCTGGCGGTGCAATCATCGATAACATGGCAGTTCTCTTTGCTGTCGGTGTCGCATTTGGCTTAAGCCGAGACAAAAATGGCTCCGCGGCGCTGTCTGGTTTCGTGATGTTCCTTGTCGTCACCACGTTGCTAAACCCAGGCTCAGTCGCACAGTTGCTTAATGTTGAGGCAAGTGAAGTGCCAGCCGCTTTTGGAAAAATCAGCAACCAATTTGTCGGTATTATCGTGGGTATCATCTCTGCTGAGATCTACAACCGCTACTCGACCGTTGAATTGCCTCAAGCTCTCGCATTCTTCAGCGGTAAACGCTTAGTTCCTATCCTGACTTCGGTTGCAGGTATGGCGCTTTCATTTGCTCTTCTTTACATCTGGCCTGCAGTTTACGACGCACTTATCGTGCTAGGTATCAAGCTAGAGAGCATGGGCGCGGTCGGTGCGGGTCTATTTGGTTTCTTCAACCGCTTGTTCCTATCCGTAGGTATGCACCACGCACTGTACCCAGTGTTCTGGTTCGACGTTGTTGGTATTAACGACATTCCAAATTTCTTGGGCGGCGCGCAATCTATTGCTAACGGCACAGGTATCCCTGGTAAAACAGGTATGTACCAAGCGGGCTTCTTCCCAATCATGATGTTTGGTCTACCGGCAGCAGCATTGGCTATGTACCACTGCTCTGATGCGAAAAATAAGAACCAAGTATTCGCTATCATGCTTGCGGCGGCTATGGCTTCATTCTTCACAGGTATTACAGAGCCGCTAGAGTTCAGCTTCATGTTCTTGGCTCCGGTACTGTTCCTACTGCACGCTGTGCTAACAGGTCTATCACTTTACATTGCGGCAAGCATGGAATGGATGGCAGGCTTCGGATTCTCAGCAGGGTTTGTTGACCTGGTTCTGTCTAGCCAAAACCCACTAGCAGTAAACTGGTACATGCTATTGGTTCAAGGTGTTGTGTTCTTCGCGCTGTACTACTGCATCTTCCGCTTCGCTATCATCAAATTCAACCTACGTACTCCAGGTCGTGGTGAAGAGATGGAAGCTGAAGGCGAGACTGCATCCCCTGAAGCACTCGTGAACCTAACTAACAACTACATTGAAGCGATTGGCGGTGCAGACAACATCCTAGAAGTTGATAACTGCATCACTCGCCTACGCCTAACGGTAAAAGACTCTTCAATCGCCGACAGTGACAAACTGAAGAAACTAGGAGCAGCAGGTGTGGTTCCGGTGGGTAAAGGTGGACTGCAAGTTATCATTGGCTTAGGAAAAGTGGATAAGGTCGCAGAACAAATGAAGAAGGCTCTCGCTTAACAAGATACCTTTGATGACAAGATAAGATAGTAAGAATTTGTGATGGCTTCACCACCATCACAACCCCCTGAAGCGCAATTACGACTAGTCACCGTGTATTGCGCTTCGTTTTATTTAGAACGAACCTCTTGTAACCACTGCGCCAATCCCGCTCTCGATACCTTGATGCCTAATTGTTCTTGCTCTGGCATGCGGTAGTAGTCGATAGGCAACTTAAATCGCTCCAGATTTCCTTGTAGCTGCTCGGCAAACCACGCTTTGGTTGGCATTTCATCACAGTCAATAATCGCAACAGGTCTAAAACCAAATTCACTGTCTTCAACGGGAATGATAAAGGCTTGCTTAACCTCGGGCAGCTGGCTAAGTGATCGCTCTATTTCTTCACAATGAATATTCTCACCGCCAGAAATAAACTGATTGTCAGCTCTACCAATAATCGATACTTGCTCGCCATTCCATTGACCAAGATCTTTACTATTAAACCAGCCATTCTCATCCACTAATGGGGTTAAAATGCCTTGATAGTAGTAACCAGAAGCGAGGGTATTGCCTCCAATATAGATACGTTGATTTTCAATTTTCAATTGACGATGATTAAGCACAAAACCTGCAGTGCTGCTCGCATCAACAGGCTTTGCCGTCACCGTTGAGGCCGCTTCCGTCATGCCATAACCAAGCCAAGTCTCAATCCCCATTTGCTGAGCTTCAAGGCCAAGTGCTTCTGGAATATGGCTACCGCCTAACAGCACATGAGTTAAAGTAAGTGCTTGCTTACTCTTTAATAACCTATGTAGTTGAGTAGCGACCAACGAAGCATGACTACACCCCTTTATATCTGACTCAAGCTGACCAATACCCATTTTTATACAGCCACCAGCAACGAGCCAACGATGAACAATCGCCAGCCCCGACACATGGTACGTAGGTAAACTTAGCAGCCACGTATCACTGCCTTTAAATTGGAAAGCGTCCAGTAACCCGGCAGCAGAACATAAGTGCTGCTCAAGTGTGTGAGCCACCGCTTTAGGATTTCCGGTAGAACCTGAAGTAAATACGATACTCGCGAGGTTTTGAGGACTGAAACAGGAAAGCTCTGCCGTTGCTGCTGGCTTGTCATCAACATTCAAATCAATCAAACAAGGCAATGTAAGTAACTTAGTGTTTGGTTCAGTAAAGTCCGATTGAATTAAACCACCACTTTCTAAGAGCCATAAGTAACGTCTATCCGACGGCCTATAAAGCGATTCAAGCTTTTGCGTTAAGCGAGCTGAAGGTTGAGGCATAGTGAACGCGCAAAGCACACCTAGGTTCAGTGCCGCTAGATAAACGGGGATCACTTCGGCTTGGTTCTTACCAACAATGGTCAACACATCGCCTTGAGAGAGGCCTTGTTCTGATAACTGTTGTTGGTAATCACTCACTAACGCCACAACTTGCAGCCAAGTGTAAGCACGGTTGGGAGTAACGAATGCTGTTTGATGTGGGTTCAGCTGCGCCCACTGTACCCAGAGCGGGTGATGATTAGATTGTAGGCGCATCATAAGATAACCAAGTTAAAGATTGAAAACTGATTGAGTCAGCCGGCCAATCGGCTTATGAAGACCAAATCAGCTGCTGCTGTTCAAGCGTCGCAACAGGAAGTTGGCAACCTGGCCATGCCACTTCTAGCTGTTGTTGATACAAACCAATCGTATCAAGCCCCGGCACTTCATTAGGCAAGTACTGCTGTGCCAATCGCGCAATCTGAGTTAAGCCAAGGCTCGACTCAATACTTGAGCTTAGAACAGGCTTAATACCAAGTTGCTGTGCACGTTCAATGATCGCCACACAACGCTCTACCGAGCCGATTAAGGTTGGTTTAATTACCACAGCCTTAACACCAGTTAAATCACTTAAATCAAACTCAGGCTTACGCACCGCTTCTTGCAATGTTTCGTCCCAAGCAATTGCTACACCGTGGTCGATGGCAAAAGCCAAGCTATCTTCTGGCTTTTGGCAAGGCTCTTCAATAAAGCTAATGCGCTGACGAAGTGATGGCGAAATGTATTTGATGAACTGCTTCGCTTTTTCAGACTTCCACGCTCGGTTAGCATCAAGTCGTAGCGTTAAATCAGGAATCGATTCAAGGAATAAGCTCACCAGCATCCCATCGCGGATCGCTTCGTAAAGACCCACTTTGACTTTAGCGACCTTCTCACCTTCCATCTCATTAAGCACAGGGATCAATTCATCTGGGTCACCAGTACATAGAGGTGCAGCTTGGTAGTTACCTTCCGCATTGAGTTCGCCTTGAAGCTCCATCAACGCCATTGAAAAACCAAACGCCACTGACGGATAAAGTTCATCGAATGGGGTATTAGGTTTGTTGTGACTCCAAAGCTCTAGCTCATTTTGTAACTGAATGCCAGCTTGCTCGGCATCTTCTTGGCTAAAGCCCGGCAACGGTGCGACTTCGCCAAAACCAGACTGACCATCACACTCAAGATGGATAATGTAGCCAACACGTTCGTTCAACTTATTATCACGCAGCACCACGCCACTATCCATAGGTAGTTGATAACGATACAGTTTAGCGTGACGCTGGGAATTCATTGAATTCATAAGGTTTCCTAAAAAACGGGAACATTAAAACAAAACGAGCCGCTATTTAGCGACTCATTCTGAAGAGGATAAAACTATGGGTTACGCGGGAATTTGTCGAAATCAGGTCGACGTTTCTCGTTAAACGCATTACGGCCTTCTTGGCCTTCCTCTGTCATGTAGAACATCATGGTTGCATTACCTGCAAGCTCTTGCAGACCTGCTTGGCCATCACAGTCGGCATTTAGCGCTGCTTTCAGACAACGTAGCGCCATTGGGCTGTGTTGCAGAACTTCACGACACCAACGAACGGTTTCTTTTTCTAGGTCAGCGACAGGCACAACCGTGTTCACCAAGCCCATATCCAATGCTTCTTGAGCATCGTAGAAACGGCATAGGAACCAGATTTCACGCGCTTTCTTCTGACCAACGATACGAGCCATGTAAGAAGCGCCCCAACCGCCATCGAACGAACCCACTTTAGGGCCAGTCTGACCAAATTGAGCGTTGTCTGCTGCAATAGTAAGGTCAGCCATCATATGAAGCACGTGACCACCACCTACAGCCCAACCCGATACCGCTGCGATTACTGGCTTAGGACAAGTACGGATTTGGCGTTGGAAATCAAGCACGTTCAGGTGGTGAGTACCTGAATCATCTTTGTAGCCGCCGTAGTCACCACGAATACTTTGGTCACCACCAGAACAGAACGCCTTCTCACCAAGGCCCGTTAGAATGATTACGCCAACTTTCTCGTCGTAACGAGCGTCAGCCAGAGCATTAATCATCTCTTTTACGGTTTGTGGACGGAACGCATTGTGCACTTGAGGGCGAGCAATCGTGATTTTCGCAATACCGTCATCAGACTTGTGGTATTGAATATCTTCATATTGACTGCTTTCATCGCGCCAGTTAACGGCTGCGTAAAGTTCTTCTTCTGTGATGCCTACTGTTTTAGCCATGGTGATTCCCATTGTTCTATTAGAGAGCGCGACTAGTGTAGAGTCGCGACGGTGTTGCTCTGCTTTCTATAGCGCTTGATACGAGAGACACGCTCAGTCAGTTCATCAACGACTGGCGATACATTGGATAATCAAGTTTGAAAACATCTCTGGTTGTTCAAAATGAACATTATGACCAGCGTAATCAACCTGACTATATTCAAAGCCACTATTCTCAGCTAGCTCCATGAATTTACGATCTTTTTCACCACACACATAGTGCAAAAGATGCTCATGAGATTTTAATGTAGCACGTAAATCAGGTTGCTTCGCTAACGAAGTAGATAACAACATATTTGCTACGGATACTCCAAGGTTACCACTACGCTTTATGACCAAAGTTTGTCTTTGCTCATGATTTAGTGAAGAAAAGACGCTTTGTTGGTACCAATCGTCTAAAACATCCTCAATCGACTGCTGTGCAAAGCGCACGGCCCATTGCGTATCATGTACTAACCTTTGTGCTCTTTCTTCGTCACACTCCAAGCCAAAGTTACCACCTTCGATGATGACTTTTTCAAGATTCAGTGTTTCAAAGCAAGGGCTTGTCACCCCATACATGGCGAGCCTTCCTCCCATTGAGTAGCCAATCACCACGATAGGATAATCTGCAGGAAGATCGTTCTCCTCCAACTGAGAAGTGATGCACTGAACAATCTTGGTGCAGCAGTGTTCAAAGCCTACAGGATCGATAAAACGGCTTTGTCCGTGTCCGGGTAAATCTATGCAAAGACGAGGAAAATCTTCGAGGAAGGGGTGACATGCACTCCAATCATCCCCGCTTCCGAGTAAACCATGTAAAAAAACAAGCAAAGGTTTGTCAGAAGGTACTTGCGCAGCTGGGTAGTAATTGGAGTAAAGCATGTAAAGTCCTTAGGCTAATGCCTCGGTGAGCATTGAGCTGAATTGCTTCAGCAAAGTAGACGCTTGTTCGGGAGGCGTCTTAACTTCCACGAGCAAAGTACCTTGACCTTGTTCGAAATGTTTTTCGATGAGCGTTTGGTAACAGTTAAGGGTTTCAGGGGCAGCATAATCGAGCTTGAATTGTGCAGCGGCATGCTCAAAGCTGAAACCATGAGGCATCTGATAAAGTGACTGTTTTTGTTGCTCAGGTACCGGCAACAAATCAAAAATCGCTCCACCATCGTTATTGGTAACCACAATAACCATTGGCGTTGTGTTGTGAGTGAGTAGCGCTAGCGAGTTGAGGTCGTACAGCAAAGAGGTATCGCCAATCAACATCATCAAAGGGTTTCGATTAGCTTTCACCACGCCCGCAGCTGTCGCCACCAAGCCATCAATGCCCGAGGCACCACGGTTGCTGTATACTTGACTCGCAGATATTGATGACAACATATCCACCAGCCTTACCATCAAGCTATTTCCCACAAATAACTCTCTGCCTTTAAGTCTAGACGACAAGTCAACGGCAACGCTCAGCTCTGTAAGTTGATCATTATTAGAGATTTGCGCCAATGCCAATTGTTGAACGGTGTTCGCGACTTCCGCCAACGGTGCCGCCCAGCCAGCATGTTCTCCCAACAGTGTCGGTAGGTGTTGCTCTGATAACCAATGCTCGATATCAATGACGATGTGAGTTTGAGGCAGATGATCTTGATTAATACGATGTGCATCGGGTGAGACAACGATGTACTGCGATGAACAAAATGAAGCGACTTGCCTTTTTACCCATTGGTTAAGACGCTTAGATACGATGCGCTCACCAAACTGGATAATAAAATCACACTGACTAAGCTGCGCTTTGGCTGCGTCACTTTGCATCCACAGATCATAGTGTTTCCAATCACTGCTGACACCCGATTGAGGGTCACAGAATACCGGCCAGCCCAAAGCTGTCGCAAACTGCTTGGCTTTAACTGCAGCTTCATTCTCGATAGAACCAATAATCACTGCGCCTTTACGAGCGACATAATCACTTGCTGAAACAGGCTGAGCGTTTAAATGACTGGGTAAATAAGTGTTGGAGTAAAGGCTGTTTGAAGCTCTCCAAGCTGCCACGCTCTTTGTATAATCCGCATACATCTCGGCGCTATTAGCGGAATAAAGAGGTTCTGGGAACGGGCAGTTGATGTGAATAGCCCCACCGACGCTGCGCTGTTTCTCCAGTGCGTTATCAACCGATGTCAAAAGCCAATTCAAAGAAACTTGTGTCGTTGGGCTTGGAAGGTTTAATGCCGTTTCAACGTGGGACGAAAAGATACCCTGTTGCTGAATCGCTTGGTTAGCACCACAGTCGACTAAATCAATTGGTCGATCAGAGGTCAGCAAGATTAGCTTTTCACGCGTTAATCCAGATTCAGCGGTCGCTGGTAGAAGGTTAGCTACAGCAGTACCGGACGTAACAATCACCGCAACTGGCTTGTTGCTCGCCTTAGCTAAGCCTAAAGCAAGGAAGCCAAGTCCGCGCTCATCAAAGTGCGTATGTAAGGTTAGCTTAGAGTTAGCTTCGGCTTCGAGTGTTAATGGTGTTGAACGAGAGCCTGGCGCGATGCAAACATGTTCAACACCGCTGCGGACAAGCTCTTCAAGTAATGTGTTACACCAAACTCTGTTTAATACAGCTTGGTCGTGACTCATGATGCCACACCCAATGGTGGATGATCAGAAATCAGGCTAAGCAAGGTCGACATCTTCTTATTCAGTTCTTGCCACTCATGCTCTGCTACCGATCCAGGTACGATCCCCGCACCTGCAAACAGCTGTACTTGATCGTTTACAATTAATGCACTTCGAATCGCCACACAGAATTCCGCTCGTTGGTGACTGATGTAACCGACAGAGCCAGCATACCAGCCTCTAGCAAACGGTTCGTGTTCAAGAATGAAGTCCATTGCTTCTTTACGCGGTAGTCCTGCGACTGCTGCTGTAGGTTGTAAAGCGGCAAGCAACTGAACGCCATTAACGCCGTTATTAAGCTGCGCGTGAATATTGCGTTTTAGGTGTTGTACCTTGCGCAAACGAACCAGGCGCGCTTCTTTCTCTACGTGCACGGATTGCGAATGAGGCGTGAGACGCTCAATGATATCGTCGACCACATATTGGTTCTCATTGAGGTTTTTAGTGTCTTGAGAAAGCCAATTGGCTAGCTCCATATCCTCGGTCGCGTTCTCGCCACGACCAATAGTCCCAGCCAGTGCCTCTGTATCGAGCTCAGTGCCATGTCGGCTATATAGGCGCTCAGGCGTCGAGCCAATAAAGCTGTGTTTCGAATCCAATACCAGCATAAAGTGGAAGCTGTGATGATTTTGCAGATAGCTCGCTTTAAGGAGTTGAGCGGCACAAATAGGCGCATCAAGCCTTAGCGTCGTTTTACGCGCCAAAACCACCTTCTTATATTCTTCGTCACTGATGCCTTTGAGTACTTTCTCAACCAAACCGCCCCACTGTTCTCTTTCTGGAACGTGGTTAATCTGTTCAATATGCGCAGACAAGGGAGCCAGTATCGCAGCATCAACAGACAGCTTATTCAGAGCATTAATAGACGCAACGCGATCAGGTGATAAGTTAACGGCCAGCGACCAAGTATCGTCAAAGCGGATCAATTCTATCTGAGGAAGAAAGAAAAAAGACTCCATGCAACGGCGATTTTTTTCAGTGTGACCGTCAAATGAACGTCCACCCCAGATTCGTTGGTCTTCACCAAGAATCGCATACGCGGGTGCTGGATCTGAAAATGTGTGTAACTGACCAAGTGCAACCACCTCTTCACGAGTGTCGCGTGACTGCCAGTAAAACTTAGGAAAAAGTGGTTGAGCATGAAGCCATTCGATAAATGCAAACGATGGTTTTTGCGTGAGAACTTCAACACAACGAACTTCGCTTGCTTGGGCATTTTGTACTCGCTCAATCAAAGCAGAGATAGTTTGCTGGAAATGTGACAAATCGACCTCGTTCACATCTAAATTCTTATTATATTAGTTTGATACTTTATGGGTAGCACCCACTTAGATCAAGAATGTCCGATATCTTTTCAACATTCCTGTGACTTTAAGCGAGCCCCTCTATCATTTTAGACAATAACCATAAAAGCGATGAATTAAAACTTAGAAAAGGGTGACAACAAAAGGACCAAACGTAACACTGAAATGCGACATTCATCAGATTTTTATTCTATCAAACGCCATTTTGCGGTACTTTAATAAAGTATTTAAATTAATTTCAGGAAATCGGCAATGCAAAATATCGGGATGTCGTCAAAACTCAACAGCGTATGCTACGAAATCAGGGGGCCTGTACTCAAACATGCTAAGCGCATGGAAGAAGAAGGGCATAAAATACTAAAGCTTAATATTGGTAACCCCGCCCCATTTGGTTTTGACGCCCCTGATGAAATCCTTGTTGACGTAATCCGTAACCTGCCGACATCTCAAGGTTACTGCGACTCAAAAGGCATCTATTCAGCCCGTAAAGCGGTTGTTCAACACTACCAGAAAAAAGGCCTACGCAATCTTGACGTAGAAGACGTTTACATTGGTAACGGTGCTTCAGAGCTTATCGTTATGTCTATGCAAGCGCTACTGGATAATGGTGATGAAATCTTAGTTCCCGCTCCAGACTACCCACTATGGACAGCGTCAGTGGCACTTTCTGGTGGTACTCCGGTTCACTACATGTGTGATGAAGATGCAGACTGGTACCCAGATCTGGATGACATGCGCGCAAAGATCTCACCGAAGACTCGCGGCATCGTTCTTATCAACCCGAACAACCCTACAGGTGCGGTTTACAGCCGTGATTTCCTACTGCAAGTTGTCGAGATTGCACGTGAACACGGCCTAATCATCTTCGCTGATGAGATTTACGACAAAGTCCTTTACGACGGTGCTGTACATACTTCTGTGGCAACGCTTGCTGAAGACGTACTGATGGTAACGTTCAACGGCCTATCTAAAGCTTACCGTGTTTGTGGTTTCCGTGGTGGTTGGATGTTCCTAACGGGCCCTAAACATTTAGCCAAAGGTTATGTTGAAGGTTTAGAAATGCTTGCCTCTATGCGTTTGTGTGCCAACGTACCAATGCAGCACGCAATCCAAACGGCATTGGGTGGCTATCAGAGTATCAATGAACTGATCCTGCCTGGCGGCCGCCTACTTGAGCAGCGTGACCGAGCATGGGAACTGATTAACAAGATCCCTGGTGTTTCTTGTGTGAAGCCAAAGGGCGCGATGTACCTGTTCCCGAAAATCGATACCGAGATGTACAACATCAAAGACGATCAGAAATTCGTACTCGATTTCCTAAAGCAAGAAAAAGTACTGTTAGTACAAGGTACGGGCTTCAACTGGCCTAAGCCTGACCACTTCCGTATTGTGACTCTGCCACACATTGAAGACCTTGAAGTCGCAATTGGTCGTCTAGAGCGCTTCTTGCAGACTTACAATCAAGACGACCTTATCGAAGGTTAATCAGCACAAAGAGAGATGGCTACAATTTGCTGTTTTAAAAGACTTTAACTTGTATTCATTCACTTCTATGCTTAAAAGGCTCCAGTTTAGGAGCCTTTTTTGTATCCGCTGTCTCGTGCAGTTTGTAACAAACAAAACGTACGAGTGGAGCACTCTCTAGATAGGACACTTATGAAACAGAGCCATTTCTTCGCCCACCTCGCACGTATGAAGCTTATCCAGCGCTGGCCTCTGATGCGCTCCGTCTCAAGCGAGAATATTTCAGAACATAGCCTACAGGTCGCATTCGTTGCCCATGCCTTGGCACTTATCAAAAACAAAAAGTTTGATGGCAAACTCAATCCAGAACACATTGCCCTAATCGGGATGTACCATGACACCAGTGAAGTACTGACTGGTGATTTGCCTACTCCAGTCAAATACTTCAACCCTGATATCGCCCAAGAGTATAAGAAGATAGAAGCCGCTGCAGAACAAAGGCTGCTTTCGATGCTGCCAGAAGAGTTTCAAGACGACTTCGCCCCCTTCTTAATCTCTGGCACCGCCAGTAAAGAAGAGCAAAACATCGTAAAACAAGCCGACACTATCTGTGCGTATCTCAAATGTTTAGAAGAGCTCAGTGCGGGCAACCATGAGTATGAACAAGCCAAACGTCGGCTAGAAGAGACTCTCGAACAGCGCAAAAGTCCTGAAATGGACTACTTTCTCACCACCTTTGCCCCAAGCTTTGAATTATCACTAGACGAGATAAGCTAGCTGGGTATAAGTTGCTTGTAATTAGTTAAATAAAATCAATTTGATAGGTGATATTTTGAATTCTCAACTCGAACCTTCTTTTGTACTCGAACAAGAGTGGCAACATCGAAATGACGATGAACACAAAATAAGACGTGATGATCACCGCAGCCCTTATCAACGCGACCGAGCACGCGTGCTTCATTCTGCCGCTTTCCGTCGACTACAAGCAAAAACTCAAGTGCACGGTACCACGGTTAATGACTTTCACCGCACGCGCTTAACCCACTCGCTAGAAGCAGCACAGCTTGGCACTGGTATTGTTGCGCAGCTCAAGAAAAAACAACCTGAGTTTCGAGACCTACTGCCTTCCGATAGCCTAATTGATTCTTTATGCCTGGCTCACGACATCGGCCACCCACCTTATGGACATGGTGGTGAAGTCGCACTCAACTACATGATGCGTGAACACGGTGGCTTTGAAGGCAATGCCCAAACGTTTCGTATTGTCACGCAGCTAGAACCTTATACTGAACATCACGGAATGAACCTGTCTCGACGCACGCTATTAGGGCTAATCAAATACCCTTCGCTACTCAGTGAGGTTGAGGCAAAAGAGCAACCAGAGCCAGTTAAACATCAACGACAGCTCCGTGCCAAAGATTGGATGCCTGCGAAAGGTATCTACGACCATGACGAAGCACTCTTCAACTGGGTACTTGAGCCGCTTTCTGCTAACGATCAACAACTTCTCAAACAGAAGAGAAAATCACACACAGAGCCACTTGAACATAACAAGACCAAGTACAAGTCACTCGACTGTTCCATCATGGAGCTTGCGGACGACATCGCCTACGGTGTACATGACTTGGAAGATGCGATCGTGCTGGGTTCAGTGACTAAAGCGCAGTGGGTTGAATCGGCTTATCCGCAGTTAAAAGAGATGGCTGATCCGTGGATCTGTGAGCACCTAGACTCCATTACAGAAATGTTGTTCTCTGGCGAGCAGTACCGCCGAAAAGATGCCATTGGTGGGATTGTAAACGCGCTGCTGACGAGTATCTCGATTAAGCCCGTTGATGAAAGTTTTGAGAACGCACTGCTTGCCTACAATGCCGTATTGGAGCCAAGCATGGATGCTACCCTCGATAAGCTGAAACACTTCGTCAGCGAATTCGTGATTCAAGTGCCGCAGGTTCAAGTTATTGAGTACAAAGGTCAGCAGATCATCATGGATATGTTTGAAGCCTTCAGCGCCGATCCTGAACGCCTGTTGCCACTTCCGATTAAGAAACAGTGGCTACAACATCAAGACGAATCAAGAAAGATGCGCGTGATCGCCGATTACATCTCATCAATGACCGATGACCTTGCTCAGAAGATGCACCAACAGCTGTTTTCAGCACATACCGAGTTCTAGACTTACTTGCGCTACTTGGACTCAGCACATTCAGACAAGTATTGGTGAGATTACGCTAAGTAGTTTTTCTCAAATACGCCCGGCGGCATTTGATTGATTTGAAACTGAATCATTTGGTCAAATGCCGTTAGCAGTGGACTGAAATCTCGGTCACCTTCTAATAAGTTCAGCAAATGGTACCCAGCTTCTACCGTCGACAAACTATTTTCGCTTGGCGCTTTACGGATTCGGTAATTGCCTTTGAGATCTTTTGGTAGATGGACGGTACTTAGCGCATGCAAATTGCTAGACACTCGCCACATCTTGAATGCCTTCTTCCAAGTTCCATCCAACAGAATCACACGCAGCTTTTTATTAGGGCGTGCTACAGACTCGACAGACACAGAATGTTCACTCGGGTACAAAATCACGTGCTGATATTGCTCATCAGCCAACATCGCATTCAGTTGCTCATTGTCTGAAAAATCCTCACCGACGATCGTTACGCTGTTTTTTAAAGATAACGAGAGAATACGCGCGGTTCCCATCGGACGATGCTCTTCTGATGGGTGCTGAAGAATGATAAGCTCAACGTTCGATTCTAGTGGTGTAACCCACTGACAAATACAAGCTTTCAAAGCCTTGCTGCATTGGGGGCAATAACGAGACATGGATGTAATGTGTACCCTGTTTTAATTTTCACTTCACTTTTATGCGTCATATTCCAACTAGAGCCAGTGCAAGCTTGGGTCGTTTGGGATAAAAGTGCGATTGTCGATGGACAATGGTGGCGGATCCTAACAGGAAACTTTTCACATACCAACTACTCACACCTGCTAATGAATCTAGCAGGCCTGTGGATCATCAGCTACCTATTTCAACCGACACGAAAACAACTTATCTCTGCGTTAGCTTTAATCAGCTTAGTCACAGGATTGGCTCTGTTACTTTCAAGTATTCAGATTTATGTAGGCTTGTCGGGAACACTGCACGGATTGTTTGGTTTATTCGCTCTCAGAGAGGCGTTAAACGGCAGGAAATCGAGTTGGCTGTTGGTCTTAGGATTAGTCGCTAAAATCGCTTGGGAGCAGCTTATTGGTCCTTCTAGCACAACTGGTGAACTGATTAACGCGAGAGTGGCCATTGAAGCCCACCTAGCAGGTGCACTGGCAGGCGGGTCCATGGCTATTGTTTCATTTTTCATGAGTAAAAAAGCGAACTAAAGCAGGATCCTTTCGCGATTCTTTTCAACCGTAGCCTCACCAATCCCTTTCACACTCACCAAGTCGTCAGCACTAGCAAACGCGCCGTGCTCAGTTCTGTAGTCGACAATATCTTTAGCCTTCTTGTCACCTACACCTACCAGTAACGCTGATAGTTCCTCTGCGGTCGCGGTATTAATGTTTACTGTAATCTCAATACCTTCGTAGAGTTCAGCCTTGGTTGGGCTGTCTGCAAATGCGGCAGGGCTTAAGAAAATCAAAAATGAAAGAAGTAGTGTTGAATATAAGGTGCGCATAATCCATTCCTTTATGAAAAAAGGTAACTTATGCATTTGCAGCAAGAGATAACATGATCGCCAGATAAAAATAAAGCGGGCCACCTAAGTGACCCGCTTTGTTATACATCTTATTTTCATCAGCTTGCTTGTTGGCTCACAAATCTGTTTTGGAGTTCAACTAGCGAGATAATTGATGATTATTGACCTTGGCCTACAACGTAGTATTCAACGTCTGCGTTTTTGCGTAGTACGTTTAATACGTTAGTCAGATCTTGCTGATTACCAACACGCTCTAACTGAGCACCGATTTGAGTGCTGTATGCAGGGTTAATTTCAGCCGTTACTTTAGACAGCTCTACAACAACGATGTTGCCGTTTTGGTCTTTAGATTGGCCGAATACCACTTTGCCTTCTTCTGGCTTCGCTAGAGCGAACACAGACGCAGCTAGTGGAGAGTTACGGTCAATTGTCTCAAGCTCAGTGAACTCAAGGTTGTTTTCAGCTAGTACTGCTTCGTTACCAGCTTTAAGGTCGTTAACTAGAGAAACACCTAGCTCAACAGCTTGCTCTTCCGCTTTAACAGCTGATAGCGCAGCTACAACTTGATCTTGTACTTCTTCAAGAGGAAGAACTGTCTCATCACGAGTCTCTTCAACACGTACAACGATTACGTGCTCAGGAGCGACTTCGATAACTTCAGAGTTTAGGCCATCTTCTTTCACTTCAGGGCTCAAGATAGCTTGCATTACTGCAGGCGTCTTCAACACTTCAGGTGCATCTACTTGAGAGATGAAATCTGTTGTTGTGATCTTAGCGTTGATAGCTTCTGCAGAATCATCTAGTGAGTCAGGGAATTCAAACGCTACTTTTTCTAGCTCAGTTTGCATTTCGTAGAACTGGTCTACTGCGTGTTGGTCTAGAAGTTCTTGTTTAATCTCCGCTGCTACTTCTGCGTATGGCTGAGATTCAGGCGCTTTTAGTTCGTCTAGCTTGATGATGTGGTAGCCGAAGTCAGACTTAACCAAACCAGTAGTATCACCAACGTTCTGAAGTGCGAAAGCTGCCTCTTCGAATGCTGGGTCCATAACATCACGTTCGATCCAACCTAGGTCACCGCCAACGTCTGCACTACCGAAGTCGTCAGATTTCTCTTCCGCTAGCGTAGCAAAATCAGCGCCTGCGTTTAGCTCGTCTAGGATTGCTTGCGCTTTCGCTTCGTCGTCGCCTTCAACAAGGATATGACTAACTTTACGTTGCTCTGCCGTTGAGTACTTATCTAAGTGCTCTTGGTAGTATTTTTGTGCTTCTTCGTCGCTTACTTCAAGCTGAGACTTAAGTGCTTCAGCAGAAAGTTCAATGTAAGACACTTTAGCTTGCTCTGGACGAGTGTACGCTAGAGGGTTTTCAGTGTAGTACTGTTCGATTTGCTCGTCAGTTAGCTCAACGTTTTTCGCAAGGTCAGCAACAGAAAGGGTTACTGTACGAATATCACGAGTTTGTGCAATCAGCTTGCTTTGTGTGTCGATTTCGCCTTGAAGAACAAACTCACTGCCTTGAAGTGCAGTTACAAGCTGATTACGCATTAGGTCACGACGCATGTATTCAGCGAAGCTTTCTGCGCTGAAACCTGCACGACGTAGTGCTGCTTGGTAAACTTCTTGGTCGAATTGACCAGCAGTTTGGAACTGAGGCATTTCTAGAATCATTGTACGGATTTGAGAATCACTGATTCGCAGGCCTAGAGACTCTGCTTGCTGCTCAAGTAGAACGTCGTTGATCATGCGATCAAGTACTGATTTACGGAAAGACTCTACGTATGCAGGGTCTGCAAGCATTTGAGCAAAGTAATCGCCAAGCTGAGATTGCATGCGATTACGTTCGTTTTGGTAAGCTTGTTCGAACTCACCACGACCGATTTCTGTATTGCCAACTTTAGCTGCTGCGTTGTTACCGCCACCGGTGATGTAGCTGCCTACACCTGCGAATACGAATGACAGGATAATCAACCCAAGGATAATTTTTACCGCGATGCTATTCACGCCTTCGCGTAATCGATCCATCATAATTTAAGTGCTCTCCGGATATGAAGCATTGGCTTCAAAATAAAAATCTATTCACGCGATATTATCAGAAAAAGAAATGCGCATCAGTAGGATGCGCATAATTTAAATTAGTTCAATGTGCTTCGCACATATACTGTTTAAGAATGAAACATCATTTTTCAAACAGTAAACGCATTTTACTGCCTTCCCCTCTTTCAAATAGAGGTTTCAGCAGTAGAAATTAGTTACATGCGTCTTTAAGTGCTTTACCCGCTTTAAAGCCAGGTACTTTAGCTTCTGCGATTTGGATCTCTTCACCAGTTTTTGGGTTACGACCTGTACGAGCTGCACGAGTACGAACACTGAAAGTACCGAAGCCAACAAGTGCAACTTGATCGCCTGATTGTAGTGTTGTACCAACTGCTTCGATGAATGCGTCTAGAGCGCGGCCAGCTGAAGCTTTAGAGATGTCTGCGTTTTCTGCGATTGATTCTACTAGTTGTGTTTTATTCACTGTTTTTCCCCTATGTGTCATCTGTGACTACTTCTCGATGACTGTACGTTCCATTTTGGTTTTAATTTAGCCGCAAGCCTTATTGCAAAAGGGCTGCCGCTTTGATCAATAACTTAGCGTCCAAAAAAAACGCTGACAAGCCTTTTCGGGCCTATCAGCGTAATTCTTTACTTATTTTTGCTATGCATCACTATTTTTTCACGTCAAACTCGACCCCTGATGGATCTCGTTCTAGCGCGACTTTCAGTACTTCATCAATCCACTGAACCGGGATCACCTTCAAGTCAGCGATTACGTTGTCTGGAATCTCTTCCAAATCACGCTCGTTGTCTTTCGGAATCAGTACTGTTTTGATGCCACCACGGTGCGCAGCAAGCAGTTTTTCTTTCAAGCCACCAATAGGTAGAACTTCACCACGCAGGGTAATTTCACCTGTCATACCTACCTCAGCTTTCACAGGGTTACCCGTTAAGCTAGAGACAAGTGCAGTACACATCGCGATACCCGCACTTGGGCCATCTTTCGGTGTTGCACCTTCTGGTACGTGAACGTGAATATCGCGTTTCTCGTAGAAATCTGAGTTGATACCCAGTTTTTCAGCACGAGAACGAACCACGGTCATCGCAGCTTGAATCGACTCTTTCATCACATCGCCAAGAGAACCGGTTTGCGTCAGCTTACCTTTACCTGGCATTGCTTCGGTTTCGATAGTTAGCAGATCGCCACCAACTTGAGTCCACGCTAGGCCTGTTACCTGACCAATACGGTTGCTCTCATCCGCTTTACCGAAGTCATGACGTTGAACGCCTAAGTACTCTTTCAGGTTATCCATGTTAACCGTTACAGACTTAAGGTCGCTGTCTAGCAGGATGTTCTTCACTGCTTTACGGCAGATCTTAGAGATTTCACGCTCTAGGCTACGTACACCCGCTTCACGCGTGTAGTAACGGATAATGCCGATGATTGCAGAGTCTTCAATCTCAATTTCGTAAGGCTTAAGACCATTGCGCTTAACTTGTTTGTCTAGCAAGTGGCTCTTAGCAATATTCAGCTTTTCATCTTCTGTGTAACCAGACAGACGGATCACTTCCATACGGTCCAGTAGCGGGCCAGGAATGTCCATCGAGTTAGAAGTCGCAACGAACATAACGTCTGACAGATCGTAATCTACTTCTAGGTAGTGATCGTTAAACGCGTTGTTTTGCTCTGGATCGAGTACCTCTAGTAGTGCTGAAGATGGGTCGCCACGCATATCAGAAGACATCTTGTCGATTTCATCTAATAGGAACAGTGGATTCTTAACACCAACTTTAGACATCTTCTGGATTAATTTACCCGGAAGAGAACCGATGTAGGTACGACGGTGACCACGAATCTCAGCTTCATCACGAACGCCACCTAGTGCCATACGTGTGTACTTACGACCTGTAGCAGCTGCGATAGAGCGACCCAGTGATGTTTTACCCACACCTGGAGGACCAACAAGGCAAAGGATTGGACCTTTCAGCTTATTGATGCGGTTCTGTACCGCCAAGTACTCAAGAATACGTTCTTTAACACGCTCTAGACCGTAGTGGTCTTCGTTTAAGATCTCTTCCGCTTTCGCTAGATTCTTCTTAACTTTTGAGCGCTTAGCCCAAGGAACGCCAACCATCCAATCGATGTAACTACGTACTACTGTTGCTTCAGCAGACATTGGCGACATCATTTTCAGTTTTTGCAGTTCTTGCTCGGTTTTTTCACGAGCTTCTTGAGGCATTTTTGACTCTTCGATCTTCTTCTTCAGAGTCTCAAATTCGTCTGGAGCGTCGTCCATCTCGCCAAGTTCTTTCTGAATCGCTTTCATTTGCTCATTCAGGTAGTACTCACGCTGAGATTTTTCCATCTGCTTCTTAACACGGCCACGGATGCGTTTTTCAACCTGCAGGATATCAATTTCTGATTCCATTTGGCCCATCAGGAACTCTAGACGCTCAGTCACATCTAGAATCTCTAGTACGTGCTGTTTGTCTACCAGTTTAAGTGGCATGTGTGCTGCGATGGTATCTGCAAGACGAGCAGCTTCATCAATCCCATTCAGAGAGGTTAGAACCTCTGGCGGGATCTTTTTGTTTAGCTTAATAAAGCCTTCGAATTGATTGATCGCGCTGCGAACAACCACTTCTTGTTCTTTTTCGTCAAGTTCTGAGGTAACAACGTATTCGGCATCCGCTAGGAAAAATTCACTCTCTTTGAACTCGTGAATTTTTGCACGTTGCTGACCTTCAACAAGTACTTTAACCGTACCATCAGGGAGCTTAAGTAACTGAAGAATGGTAGCGACGGTACCTACTTTAAATAGGTCGTCAATTGAAGGCTCATCAGTGTCCGCTTCTTTCTGCGCAACAAGTAGTACTTGTTTGTTAGCTTCCATTGCCGACTCTAGGCAAGTAATCGATTTTTCACGACCAACAAACAATGGAATAACCATGTGTGGGTAAACCACTACATCACGTAGAGGTAGCACGGGGATTTCGATACGCTCGGAACGTTCCAAGTTCATATATTTCTCTCTTCCGCTTTAACTTATAAAGCAGTATATGGGGCTTAAACGACTGGATTCAATGGAAGAATAAAAAAAAGGAGGTAATTGCTTACCTCCTTTTTCAATTTGAGCGACTTGTCTAAAAAAGACCTACTCAGCAACAGCTGCTTGATTGTCTGAGTTGCTGTAAATCAACAGTGGCTCTGACTCACCATTGATTACCGACTCATCAATCACAACTTTGCTTACATCAGTTGAAGATGGCAGTTCGTACATCGTTTCTAGTAGAACACCCTCCAAGATAGAACGTAGACCACGAGCACCCGTTTTACGGCTCATCGCTTTCTTAGCAATCGCACGTAACGCGTCTTCGCGGAATTCTAGTTCTGTATCCTCTAGCTCAAATAATGCTGCGTACTGTTTAGTCAGTGCATTCTTCGGCTCACAAAGGATTTGGATTAGCGCTTCTTCATCAAGCTCTGTCAGTGTTGTCGTAACAGGTAGACGACCAATGAATTCTGGGATTAAACCGTACTTCACTAGATCTTCAGGTTCTACTTGAGTGAACAGTTCACCAATAGTTTTAGTTTCGTCTTTTGAACGCACTTCAGCGCCAAAGCCGATACCTGAACCTGTTTCTACACGCTGTTCAATCACTTTATCTAGGCCGGCAAATGCACCACCACAGATAAATAGAATCTTAGACGTGTCCACTTGCAAGAACTCTTGCTGTGGATGCTTACGACCACCTTGTGGTGGAACAGAAGCAACTGTACCTTCAACAAGTTTTAGTAGAGCTTGCTGCACACCTTCACCAGACACGTCACGCGTGATTGATGGGTTTTCAGCTTTACGAGAAATCTTGTCGATTTCATCGATGTAAACAATGCCGCGTTCCGCTTTCGCTACGTCGTAATCACACTTCTGAAGCAACTTCTGGATGATGTTTTCAACATCTTCACCCACGTAACCCGCTTCGGTTAGCGTAGTTGCGTCTGCCATTGTGAAAGGAACGTCTAGGAAACGAGCCAGTGTTTCAGCCAGTAGCGTTTTACCACTACCGGTAGGACCGATAAGAAGGATGTTACTCTTACCTAGTTCTACGCCTTCAGCTGTCGTATCACCATTACGTAAACGCTTGTAGTGGTTATATACTGCAACTGCTAGCACTTTTTTCGCGTATTCTTGACCGATTACATAGTCATCAAGGTGCTCACGAATCTCACGCGGCGTTGGCAGCGATTCAGATTCTTTCTTAGGAAGAACATCTTTGATTTCTTCACGAATAATGTCGTTACAAAGATCGACACATTCATCACAAATGTAAACAGAAGGACCTGCGATTAACTTGCGAACTTCGTGCTGGCTTTTGCCACAGAAAGAGCAGTAAAGCAGTTTACCGCTACCACCCTCTTTGCTTTTATCTGTCATTCGCTAACCTCTTAGCCTTTACTCTCTATGGTTTGAGTGTATATCAATTTGCATCACTTTGCGTCAAACAATTGCCCTGCAATTATTGACCGCGGTGATTAAGAACTGAATCCACTAAACCGTATTCTACTGCTTGATCAGCAGACATGAAATTGTCACGATCTGTATCACGCTCAACAACTTCTAGAGGCTGACCAGTGTGTTCTGCCAATAGCTTGTTTAGCTTCTGTTTGATCGTTAAGATCTCTTGCGCGTGAATCTGAATATCAGACGCTTGGCCTTGGAAGCCGCCAAGTGGCTGGTGAATCATTACGCGTGAGTTTGGAAGCACGTGACGCTTACCTGGAGTACCACCCGCTAGTAAGAATGCACCCATAGAACAAGCTTGACCCATACATACTGTGCTCACGTTTGGCTTGATGAACTGCATTGTGTCGTAGATTGACATACCAGCTGTTACGCTGCCGCCCGGCGAGTTGATGTAAAGGTAGATATCTTTGTCTGGGTTTTCAGATTCCAAGAAAAGCAGTTGAGCCACGACAAGATTTGCCATGTGGTCTTCCACTTGACCTGTTAAGAAAATGATTCGTTCTTTTAATAGACGAGAATAAATATCGTAAGAACGTTCACCACGGGAAGTCTGTTCAACCACCATAGGAACTAGTGCGTCCATAATCGATGGCATTGTATTTTTTTCTTGGTAGCTCATATTCTTATGTCCCTAAAATAAATGGCCCGAATGATAAAATCATACGGACCATTGTTAGCAGAATTGTTGACCGTACGTCAACCTTCTACGTCAGATATTACTATATTAAGCAGGTTGCTGATTCATTAGCTCGTTGAAGCTAACTTCTTTATCAGAAACTTGAGCTTTAGCGATGATTGCATCAATAGCTTGCTCTTCTAGAGCAACGTTGCGCATGTTGTTCATCATTTGCTCGTTTTGCTCGTAGTAAGCAATAACTTCAGATGGATCTTCGTATGCTGTAGCCATCTCTTCGATGATAGCTTTAACTTTCTCGTCGTCAGCTTTTAGCTCTTCAGTCTTGATTACTTCACCAAGTAGAAGACCTACAACTACGCGACGTTTAGCTTGCTCTTCGAACAGCTCACGTGGAAGTTGGTCAGCAGCTTCAGTGTTGCCACCGAAACGTTGAGCAGCTTGTTGACGTAGAACACCGATCTCTTGATCGATTAGAGCAGAAGGTACGTCGATGTTGTTTTCGTTAACTAGACCGTCGATAGCTTGCTCTTTGATGCGGTTCTTAACAGCTTGCTTAAGCTCACGCTCCATGTTCTTACGAACTTCAGCTTTAAGACCTTCAACGCCGTCAGTTGCGCCGAACTTAGCAACGAATTCTTCGTTTAGTTCTGGAAGTTCACGAGCTTCAACTTTGTTTACTTTGATTGCAAACTTAGCTGCTTTACCTTTTAGGTTTTCAGCGTGGTAATCTTCTGGGAAGTTTACGTCGATTTCGAATTCCATACCTGCTGTTTTACCAACGATACCGTCTTCAAAACCAGGGATCATGCGACCAGCGCCCATCTCTAGTGGGAAGTTCTCAGCTTTACCGCCTTCGAACTCTTCACCGTCGATAGAACCAACGAAGTCGATAGTTGTACGAGAACCAGCGTCAGCTGCAGTGTCAACTTCAGTCCAAGTTGCTTGTTGCTTACGTAGAGTTTCGATCATCTCTTCAACGTCTGCGTCTTTAACTTCTACTGCTGGCTTCTCAACAGTGATGTTTTCTAGACCTTTCAGCTCAACTTCTGGGTAAACTTCAAAAGTTGCGTTGAATACTAGGTCAGCGCCTTCGTTGTTTTCAACTGGTGCGAAAGTTGGTGCGCCAGCTGGGTTGATTTTCTCTTTAACGATCGCTTCGATGAAGTGACGTTGCATTACTTCGCCCATCACGTCTTGACGTACTGCTTTGCCGTACATTTTAGCAACCATCTTCATTGGCACTTTGCCTTTACGGAAACCATCGAAACGACGGTTTTTCGCGATGTTGCGTAGTTCAGCTGTAACTGCATCTTCGATGTTAGCAGCAGGAACAGTAATATTAAGACGGCGCTCTAGGCCTTCTAGCGTTTCAACAGTAACTTGCATTATATAAACCTCAAAACTGGCTCAGTAATCTGAGCATATGAGCCGTAACTTAGCTTTAATTCAAAAGCCGGCGTTGTTGGCTGCATCCTTGTGTAGTGCTCTATCCGAACACCTAATTTAAAATCGAGCATTGATGTTTGAATTGATCATTCAACCAAACACCAGACTAATCAGCGATATCTTCATCTTCACATACTTGTTAAGAGCTCAGTTTTCACTCGCTATTAAAAAGCAGCGAAGCTTGTTTTCGGAAACAAGAAAGGTATCTCCGATTAGCCTCAGGACAGAAATTTTAGACGCGACATTCTAGCGATCTGTTTAATCTCTGTCGAGCCGTTCACCTCTGCTTGATGATGAATGCTCTAAATTCGTCCAACTAAATGATACAAAAACGTTCAGAACATCACTTAGCACAACAGAAATGGGGACAATAGCGACTTTTTCAAGGGAATCGAGGGCTTTTTTTGCTAAAAACCTTAAAAAGAGATCTTGCTCTTGTTTTACCCCTCAGAGTCGATAACTTTTTCAACAATCTCCGTTACAAAGCCTTAACCTAATTCCATCTGCTGGCTCTCTATTTTCAGCAAAAACTACCGCTAATTGCTGTGATGAATGAGAGAAAGCAGGCTTTATATTGTCGCCCCGATTTAGCGGAGAACCAGCATGTTTCAAGCTTCGAGAATTCGTATTCTATTATTGATCGCCTACAGCGTCTTGATGATCCTTGGTGGTCACTGGGTATGGAATACGAGCCATCAAAGTTTGTTAAATGATCACCAATCTAACTTAGACCGCTTTTCCGTCCACATTGCCAGCCAATTGGATAAGTTCGCTCATATCCCTGAGCTGCTTTCGAAGGATAAAGAGCTGATTGATGCCCTACACTCGCCAAGCAACACTGCTCAAATAGAACTCACCAATCGTTATCTAGAGCACGTCAACACTGTGATTCAGGCGTCTGACACCTATTTATTGGATAGCATCGGTACCACTATCGCAGCCAGTAACTGGGACCTAAAACATTCTTTTGTTGGGCGTAACTTTGCCTTTCGCCCTTATTACCAACAAGCCATTCAAGGGCATGAAAAGCAGTACTTTGCTTTAGGTTCGACGTCAGGAAAGAGAGGCTACTATTACTCTTATCCGGTCTCTTATGCTGCTGAAATCATTGGCGTAATTGTGGTAAAAATGGATTTATCTTCGATAGAAGCAAGCTGGCAGGGTAAACAGAGTTTTTTTGTCGCGGATGATAAAGATCAGATTATCTTTATGTCGAGCAACCCTGAATGGCTATTCAAAAGTCTTCAGCCTCTCGATAATGCACAACAGGCTCGCATCCGCGAGAACCAGCAATATCTCGATACCCAGATTGAAAGCCTTCATTTCTCTGGCGATCTAGAGGGAGCGACCAGCAGCATTCGTTCATCTCATCCTTTAGTTAGAGAAAAGTTTTTTACCTCTTCACGCTTTCTGCCTGACCCTGGATTAACGGTCAGGGTCTTCTCTCCCACACACTTGGTTTGGTGGGATTTGGTCGCCTACATGGTGGTATTGAGCTTAGTATTTGCGATCATTTATCTGGTCATCCAGCTTAACCTCCATCGCCAACACCGACGCGCTCAGATAGACCGACTACAGTCTGAAGCTAACCAAAAGCTAGAGTTTCAAGTACTCGAAAGAACCTCAGAGTTGCATGGAGAGATCAAGCAACGTATCGAGACCGAGCGAGTATTGAGACACACCCAAGACGAGCTCATTCAAGCAGCCAAGCTAGCAGTATTAGGTCAGATGTCAGCCAGTATTAGCCATGAGTTGAACAACCCTCTCGCGGCCATTCGCAGCTACGCCGACAATGGGCGACTGTTTCTGGCTAAAGAGAAAATCGATCGAGTCGATGACAACTTGTCGCGGATATCTGCACTCACCGATCGCATGGCGAAAATCAGCCACCAGCTTCGTTCATTTGCTAAAAAGTCGACCGCCGAAGAGCTGCACACCTTACAAATACTTCCTGTTCTTCACTCTTCTAAAGAGCTGATGAAGCCACAATTCAAAAGCGAGCGAGTTAATCTTAATGAGCTACCTGAAACTTTTGATGCCTGTGTACTCGCTAACGCTATTCAACTGGAGCAGGTGATTATCAACTTGCTCACCAATGCAGTTCAGGCAATGGAAAGCCAAGACGATAAGCAATTAGCCATATTGTTAGAACTCAAAGAAACGGATGAGGTTAAAGTTAGCACGCTACTGATTCACATTGATGACAACGGGCCTGGCTTTACGTCTTCATCAAGCGGTAACTTTTTCGAGCCTTTCCACACGACAAAGAAGAACGGACTTGGATTAGGTTTATCGATATCTCAGCAAATCATCAGTGGGATTAACGGCAAGCTCACGACAGGAACCAGTCCACAAGGTGGTGCTCGATTTAGCATAGAGTTACCCGTTATTGAGCAATAGTAAGAGCAAGAACTGCAAAGACAAAAGAATAAGCACCAACACGCGAAGCAAAAACAACAGACTGAGATTCGCCCACCAATTAAGAGCGAACTAAGAACTCAGCAATAATTAGTAGAAAAGAGTAAAGGAATAACTATGTGTCACGTCTACTTCATTGATGATGAATCTGACCTAAGAATAGCGATTGAGCAGAGCTTTGAGCTCGCGGATATTGACGCCGAATTCTTTCCCGATGCGGAATCAGCTTTGCTTGCGATTCAAGAGAACGGGTTACCTCATGTGATCATTACCGATATTTGTCTACCCGGTATCTCTGGCCATGACTTGCTCAACACTGTCATGCATAAAGACAAAGAGATTCCCGTCATCATGATCACAGGACACGGTGACATCTCGATGGCGGTACAAGCGATTCAAGACGGCGCCTACGATTTTATCGAGAAGCCTTTTGCCAATGAGCGCTTAATCGAGACAACCAAACGCGCCATTGAAAAGCGCCAGCTGACCTTGGAAAACCTTGAACTCAAGCGCTCACTCAAAGCCAGTAAAACTCTTGGGCCGAGAATCATTGGTGATACTCAGTCCATGACTGAGCTTCGCTCTGTGATTACCCATGTCGCCGACACCAACGCCGATATCTTGTTATTTGGAGAGACAGGCACAGGTAAAGAGCTGGTCGCGCGCTCCCTGCATGAGCAAAGCAGCCGCAGAGAACAAAACTTTGTCGCTGTAAACTGTGGTGCCGTTCCTGAAAACCTAATTGAAAGTGAGCTCTACGGCCATGAAAAAGGCGCATTCACAGGCGCCGAGAGCAAACGTGTGGGTAAATTTGAGTTTGCTCAAGGAGGAACCCTGTTCTTGGATGAAATAGAGTCCATGCCGATGCAAGCACAGATACGCCTACTACGTGTGTTGCAAGAACGCGTTATCGAGCGGGTGGGCTCAAACGGATTAGTACCTCTGGATATCCGCGTGATTGCGGCCACTAAAGTCGACCTAAAGAAGGCTGCTGAAGAAGGTACTTTCCGCCAGGATCTCTATTATCGACTTAACGTTGTGACCTTAGATTTACCACCGTTAAGAAGCAGACAAGAAGACATCCCAGCCCTTTTCCACCACTTCTTGTTGGTGGCTGCCGCTCGCTATGGCAAAACCGCCCCAGCTCTTCCACAAGCCGAACTACACGCCCTTTTAGCGCATGATTGGCCGGGAAATGTCCGTGAATTGCGTAATACTGCCGAGCGTTTTGTACTATTGGGTAAGCTTTCTCACTTATCAGATAACACCAATTCAAACGCCCAAGAATTGTCTTTGGCCGAGTTGGTATCAGAATTTGAAAAAAACACGTTAAAGCAGGTGCTTATCGAATGTAACGGTAGTATTAAAGAGACTATGGAAAGGCTGCAACTACCAAGAAAAACACTCTACGATAAGATGCAAAAACATCAGCTATCCAAAGAGTCATTTAAGGTAGAATCAAACTAAATTAGATTTGCGAGCAAGATCACCTATACTTATTTCAATAACAGGACGTTATGCAACAAATGTAATAAGGATATGGCTATGGGTGAGAAAACTAGAGTTCCCTCGATTAGCGATACTTTCGAGCTAGATGGCATTTATTATACCGATGAACATCTCGACTTAAACACGCCAGAATTAGAAGCGAAAAGAGCGCTATACGAACAGATCAATCCTCATGTTAAGCGAGGACGACATATAGATGAGGAGGTCTAAAGACCTCCTCATTTTTTATGGGTTGAATTCCATGCCAATGAAACGTTCAAACAACTACTTAGTTATTATCTCCGGTCCCATCAATGTTGTAGGTAGCCATGTTGATACCCAAGGCACGTAAGTTACGATTATCAAGAACAAGAACATCACACCAACCCACGGCAGCGCCGCCTTCACCACATTCATCATCGACATCTTAGCGACACCAGCGGTCACAAATAGGTTAAGCCCAACAGGCGGCGTTATCATGCCTATCTCCATGTTCACCACCATCATGATACCTAAGTGGATTGGGTCAATACCGAGTGCAATCGCGATTGGGAAAACCAGTGGTGCAACAATGATCAATAGACCAGATGGCTCCATAAACTGACCACCAATCAACAGCAGTACGTTCACCACAATCAAGAAGGTGATTGGGCCAAGACCCGCCGATAGCATCGACTCGGTAATCATTTGTGGAATACGTTCTTCTGTCAGAACGTGCTTTAAAATCAGAGCGTTCGCAATGATGAACAGCAGCATGATCGTCAGCTTACCTGCGTCATAAAGCGTATCTTTAGTGTCTTTATGGAAGAAGGTTTGGAACACTTTAACTATCGCTGGCTTGGTGTTGTTCTTATCAGCGAACGGCCCCATATCTTTATAGATAAAGTTGGCAATAAAGAAGGCGTACACCGCTGCCACTGCCGCTGCCTCGGTCGGAGTAAAGATACCGCCGTAGATACCACCAAGAATGATGACAATCAGTAGCAGCCCCCAGCTTGCATCTTTAGCAGCTGCGAACATCTCGCCCCAACCCACAAACGGCTGAGCTGGGATCTTCTTAATGCGAGCTGCAATGTAGATAGCAATCATCAGCATCACGCCAGCCAGTAAGCCCGGAATCACGCCACCAAGGAACATACGACCTACCGATACATCGGTTGCTGCTGCGTAAACCACCATTACGATCGATGGCGGAATCAAGATACCCAAAGTACCGGCATTACAGATAACGCCTGCAGCAAACTCTTTTGAGTAACCATTTTTAATCATACCTGCGATAACGATACTACCGATTGCCACTACCGTAGCAGGTGAAGAGCCAGACAGCGCAGCGAACATCATACATGCCACAACCGACGCCATCGCCAAGCCACCACGGAACCAGCCAACCATAGCGATAGCGAAACGAATAATACGTTTCGCCACGCCACCAGTAGACATAAAGCTAGATGCCAAGATAAAGAAAGGAATCGCTAATAGTGTGTAGTGACCTGCAAAGGCATTAAACAGTGTTTGTGCGACCGATGCCAATGAAGCATCTGAATGCATCAACAAAAACAGGATGCTTGATAAACCTAAGGAAATCGCAATTGGCACACCGACCAACATAAAAGCAATTACCATCAAAAATAGAAATAACATTGCCATGATTAGTCTTCCTTACCGTTAGGCTTTGTACCCGACACGTTAGTCTTGTTGTTCGTAGTCGAATCCAATACTGCAGTCGCGTCTTCGTCAGAACCCGCAAGCACATCCGCTTTCAACGCATCCAGCTCTTCTTCGGCTTCATGACCTGCAATCATGCGATCGAGTTTGCCCGTCACAACTTGGTAAGCAATTTGGATGAATCGGAACGTTAGTAATGCCATACCAATTGGCAGTGCCATGTAAGGAATAAAGCGTGGCAACTTTTCGTAGCGCTCGCCTTCATTCAGCCAGTCAGCAAGAAACTGCAGCATCTCTGGCATTGGGATATCATCGGTTTCATACCATGCGCGATCGGTCGCGAATGGGTACCAATAGTTCCATGAACCAATGAGAAGTAAGATTGAAAAGGCAAGGCAACTAGTGACGGCAATTAACGCGTACACTTTACGTAACTTTTCAGGGGCAAGGTTAATGATGACATCAACACCAATGTGAAAGTGCTTTTTAACGCCGTAAGAAGCGCCTACTAATACCATCCATGCGAACATGAATACCGTCAGTTCTAATGCCCATAAAATGTTGTCGTTGAACGCGTATCGAAAGACCACGTTCGCAAAAGTAAGTAGGGTCATTGCACCCAGAAAGAAGGCTATTAAAGACTCTTCAATTAAATCGGTGACTCTTCCGACTTTGGAAAATAAAGACTGTTCCATTTGAGACTGTTCCATAAAATTCTCCGCTTATAATTGTTTTAATAAAGGGCAGCGGTAGGGAGCCGCCACCCTATAGCGGTGTTATTGGTTTGAAGCTAATGCTGCATCGATAAGATCTGAACCGATGTCTTTTTCAAACTTCTTCCATACTGGTTGAAGTGCCGTTACCCATGCTTGACGCTGTTCAGGCGTCAACGTACGAACCTCACCACCAGCTTCGATGATGTTGTTTTTGTTGGCTAGGTTAACTTTTGAAGATTCCGCATTACGCGTCTCAGAGACTTCTTGAACGATGGTGCCAAGCTGTTTGCGTACATCTTCAGGTAGGTCTTTCCAGAAGTCGTTTGACGTTACGACTAGGTAATCCAGAATGCCGTGATTGGTTTCAGTCACGCCGTCTTGTACTTCGAAGAACTTCTTACCGTAGATGTTTGACCATGTGTTTTCTTGGCCATCGATAACCTTAGTTTGCAGGCCACCGTACACTTCTTTGAAAGACATCTTCTGTGGGTTAGCACCTAACTGCTCAAACTGAGCCACCAATACGTCTGATGCTTGAACACGGAACTTCAAGCCTTCCGCATCTTCAGGGCTGATAAGCGGTTTGTTAGCAGACATCTGCTTCATGCCATTGTGCCAGAATGCCAAGCCTTGAAGGCCACGACGCTTCATTGCGTTCTTCAGCTTTTCACCAGATTCTGAGTTTTGGAAACGGTCAACGGCTTCTACATCTTCAAACAGGAACGGAAGGTCAAAAATGCGGTATTTCTTAGTGAACTTCTCAAATTTAGACAGCGAAGGTGCCGCCATTTGAACATCACCATTTAACAGGGCTTCCAGTACCTTGTTATCATCGTAAAGCGTCGAGTTAGGGAAAACTTGCATACAAGCTTTACCATTCATTTCCGTGTTTACTCGCTCTTCAAGTAAAGAAGCAGCGATGCCTTTCGGGTGCTTATCCGTGTTGGTTACGTGACTGAATTTAATCACGATTTCACCTGGGTCACAGTTTGCAGCAGCATTAAAACTGGTGAGTGCCAGAGCAGATACAGACAGCAGGGTAAGAGGCTTAAACATTATTATTCTCCTTAGTAAACAAAGCAGCCCTTCAATGGGAACTGCGTGCTTTCACTAAGGCAATTAGTGCGCCACATTGACACAAACCATTAACAATCCTTTAACCATAAGGCTTAGCAATATCGAGTCGCTCACCAAGCAGCTCAGCTAATAATATTAATGGGTGGAAAATGACCCATAAAATATTTATAAATGGGTGAGAGTTGACCAAACTATCAATGATGAAATAGAGGTTTAGAGGACAAATTGAGGTAAGGAGGAAAAATAAAGGCCACCACTTCGGTCAACAAAGTGGCAGCCTTAATAGAGATTCTCTAGAACTGGCTATCTCAATAGGATATTGAAATATTGTCTGAATCAGATGATTACGAGTTCTGCATACGCTTTTTAAGTCGTGCTAAATCAATGGCACTTGAACGTACCGTCAGCTTAATGCACTCGTAGTCGTACTCTTCTTTCACCACGCTCATGTTTGAGCGGATCTCGCCGATGATGCCTTGTCCAGAATAAGGAATCGTGATCTCTTCTTCAATCATCCCTTGCTCTGCCACGCCCACGATGTACTTATGAAGCTTGGTGATATCCAGTGGGTCGCGAGTTGACGTCAGCATCGCATCTGGGAATTCGTCCATCAACGCAAGCTGCTGCTCCTCACTCAATCTATCGCACTTGTTCAGTACCAAGAGTTTTTCACTGTCTTCAACGCCAACTTGCGCCAATACTTCGTGTACTACATCGAGCTGAGCGCGGAATGAAGCATCAGATGCATCAACCACATAAAGCAGCAAGGACGCATCATGCGCTTCTGCGAGCGTTGAGTGGAATGAAGCAACCAGATCATGTGGCAGCTTCTTGATGAAACCAACCGTATCTGACACAAGAATACGCGGCTGAGTGATCGGCTGAAGCGCACGAACTGTAGTATCTAGGGTTGCGAACAGCTTGTCTTCACCACTCACTTCGGTTGCGGTCATTGCACGCATCATCGAAGATTTACCCGCATTGGTGTAACCGACTAGAGCAACGGTGAAAAGCTCCGAACGCTTTGTGCGTCGGTTCTTCATTTCATCTTGTACGCTTACCAGCTCACGCTTAAGCGCAGCAATTTGGTCACGTACTTTACGACGGTCAAGCTCTAGTGAGGTTTCACCAGCACCCTGACCCATTTGACGTTCTTTGTCACCGTCGGCGGTTTCACGAAGTCGAGGTACTAAGTAATTTAGGCGAGCGATTTCAACTTGCAGACGTGCAGTACGAGTACGAGCGTGGCGACTGAAAATTTCGATGATGATACCGGTTCGGTCAAACACCTCGACACCCAAGTGAGCTTCCACGTTACGCAATTGAGAAGGGCTCAAATCACAGTCAAATACCACAACATCAGCGGTACCAAACTCCATCTCTTCAGATGGCAGGTCGTCAAAATCGAGCTCATCAATCCCAGCATGAAAATCAAAAGACTCATCGATGAAATCTTCGTCTTCCACTTCTTGAATCGAACCTTGGTAACCGGTTAGGTGGGCAATTTCTGCAAGCTTACCGGCACCCAGCACGTTTTGTCGTTGGGTTGAACTGTGGTGTTGTGACTGAGTACCGACCACTTTAAACCCTAGGGTTGTCACTAATCGAGCAAGTTCAGCAAGAGACTCTTTTGCTTCGTCACCTTTAAAATCGGGTGTCGTAATAGAGATAAGTAGAGCGTTACTAGCGGAGGGTTTTGCTGTTAGTTTCATGTTTTATTCTGTCTATGCACAAAAGTGCACCTAGTATTGGGTCTAAAGTAGCGCGATCCTACGCTGTTCTCAGTCCGCTTTATAGAGCTAACCGTGACTAATTGGCGATATTATTTCAGTTAATCTGATTATCTCGTTTATCCCTCTGTTTTCATGAGGAAATAAAACGAGCTAAAACAACAAAAAGGCAGCATCACATTATCAATTACGAATTGGTGATACTGCCTTATTTTAAGCTTAGCCTTTAATTGAGCGACCGACTCAAAAACTAGAAATCAATTCTCGCTTCAGTCTGCGCATCAAAGAATACCGCTTTCGACAGGTCGAAATGCAGCGGTGCCATCTGCCCTACCGACACTTCAAATTCCGGTGATAAGCGACACGCCACTTCTTGGTCATTTACCTTCACCATCGCAATCGTATCTGGCCCTGTCGGTTCTAACACTTCCAACTGCAAGTCTAGTTTAGTGGTTGCCGACAGGTCATCTCCTTGCTGCTCAGTAATGTGTTCAGGGCGTAGGCCGATCACCACTTCTTTACCATCTTGTTCTCGCATGCTTTTCGGCAGTCGAATATGATGCTCTTGATCCGCTGTACCAATAACCTTGATGATCGGGTTCTGCTCTTCATCGAGATCCACCATAGTCTTGATGAAGTTCATCGATGGCGAACCCATAAAGCCCGCCACAAACATGTTGCTTGGCTTAGTATAGATCTCTTGCGGCGTACCGAGTTGCTGCAGTTCACCATCTTTCATTACTGCAATACGGTCAGCCAGCGTCATCGCCTCGATTTGGTCATGGGTTACATAAACAATCGTAGTGTTGAGCTTTTGATGTAGGCGCTTAATCTGATGGCGCATTTCCACACGCAGCTTGGCATCTAGGTTAGAAAGCGGCTCATCAAACAAGTACAACTTAGGACGACGCGCCAGCGCACGCCCCATCGCCACACGCTGACGCTGACCACCCGATAGCTGTGATGGTTTGCGGTCCAGCAGTTGTTCGATTTGCAGCATTTCAGCAACTCGATTCACTTCGGCATCGATCTCGTCCTGCGGCATCTTGCGGATCTTCAAGCCGAAGGCGATATTGTCGCGAACCGTCATGTTTGGATATAGCGCATAAGATTGAAAAACCATCGCGATGTCGCGGTCTTTAGGTTCGACCTGAGCCACGTCGACACCATCAATCACGATTTCACCCGAGCTAATGCTTTCAAGCCCAGCAATGGTGTTCATTAGGGTGGATTTTCCACACCCCGAAGGGCCGACAAGTATCAAGAACTCCCCCGAATCGATACTAATGTCGATGCCCTTTAACGTTTCGTTGTCCGCGTTGCGATAGGTTTTACGGATCTGTTTTAAATCTAATGTTGCCATGGGTAATTATCCTTTTACTGATCCTGCCGTTAGGCCACGAACAAAGTATTTTCCTGCGAAGACATACACCAACAATGTTGGCAGTGCGGCGATGATCGCAGCAGCCATATCGACGTTGTACTCTTTAACGCCCGTGCTGGTGTTGACTAAGTTATTTAATGCTACGGTGATAGGCTGAGTCTCTGAGCCGGAATACACCACCCCGAATAAGAAATCGTTCCAGATAGCGGTAAACTGCCAGATCACCGTCACCATGATGATAGGTGTTGAGATCGGTAATAAGATCTTGAAGAAGATGGTAAAGAAGCCTGCACCATCCAGTTTTGCTGCTTTGATCAATTCATCTGGAATCGAGATATAGAAGTTACGGAAGAACAGCGTCGTAAACGCCATGCCATAGATAACGTGCACAAGTACCAGTCCAATTGTTGTGTTTGCTAAACCCATCTTGCCCAGCACTGTAGCCATAGGTAACAGCACCACTTGGAATGGAATGAAACAACCGAACAGCAGCAAACTAAAAAACAGGTTTGAGCCACGGAACTGCCACTTAGTGACAACATAGCCATTGAATGCGCCTAGTAGTGTTGAGATAGCGACCGCAGGAATCACCATTTGGAACGAGTTCCAGAAATAGCCTTTCACCCCTTCACACTTCACGCCAGTACAAGCGCTGTCCCACGCTTTATACCAAGCATCGAACACCCACTCTTTGGGTAAACTCATCAAGTTACCTGCCTTAATATCTGGCAAGGTTTTGAATGAGGTTAGTACCATTACGAACAGCGGCATTAGATAAACCAAGCAGAAGAAAAACAGCACCGAATAGATAAACATTCGAGCAAAGTTGATGTTGCTCATCATGACTTTTTCTCCCTAAGCTCTGAGTAAAGATAAGGCACCAAAATCGCTAGAATTCCGGCTAGCATCATTATGGCACTGGCCGCACCGAGGCCGATTTGTCCGCGTGTAAATGAGTGTGCATACATAAATAGCGCTGGAAGATCCGATGAATAACCTGGGCCACCTGCCGTCATCGCTGTCACAAGGTCGAAGCTCTTAATCGCAATGTGAGAAGTTATGATCACCGCGCTGAAAACCACAGGTCGCAAGCAAGGTAAAATGATTTTGAGATAAATAGTGGGTAAGCTTGCACCGTCAATTTGCGCCGCTTTAATGATCGAAGAGTCGATACCTCGCAGACCAGCTAAGAACATCGCCATCACAAAGCCTGACGACTGCCAAAGTGCGGCAATCACTAAGGTATAAACCGCCATTTCAGAATCGACCAACCAGTCAAATTTAAAATCGGTAAAGCCCCAATCTTGCATCAGCTTTTCAATACCTAGACCTGGATTCAGAATCCACTTCCATGCCGTACCCGTCACAATGAATGACAGTGCCATTGGGTAAAGGTAAATGGTACGAATCGCACCTTCTTGACGGATATTCTGGTCAAGCAAAATCGCTAAACCGACACCCAACACAATAGCAATCACCATGAATAGGATCCCAAATACACCGAGGTTGGTGATTGAGGTTATCCAGCGATCGTTCTCCATCAGCTTTTCATATTGAGCAAAGCCAACAAAATTGAAGCTAGGTAGAAATCGAGAATTAGTAAACGACAGCGCTGCCGTCCAGAATATATAGCCGTAGATACATACCACGGTCACCAACGCGGTCGGTGCCAGCACAATCTTAGGTAACCAATGTTGTAACCTGTCAGCAAAACTGGGCTTTGGTGCAGGCTGGCTCCTTGTCGGTTTTGGAGTCGACTCAGTCAAAACATGCTCCATAACTTTTCCTTGTTGCACAATTGAGCCAATGGCTTACCTCTCGGCACCACATCAGCATCACGCATATCAGAATTGAGGTGAAGAGCGGATAGGTTCCCTACGAACCTACCCACCCTGGGGGTTAGGGATAAGCGACATAATCAGCAACTCGCGTTCTGTTCATGTTGCTTACCAAGCTATCTTAGATAGCCGCTTTTACTGCTTTCGCTAACTTAGTTGCTGCCTCTTTAGGATCAGCATTTTTTTCGTTGAAGAAGTTAGTCACAACGTCATAGATGGCACCTTGAGCGTAGCTTGTTGTAGATAGGCCGTGAGCCATACTCGGTACAAGGTCACCAGATTCCGCACTCGCTTTGAAGGTTGCCATTGAGTCCAACGCACATTGGTCAAACTTAGACATATCCATATCGAGACGAACTGGAATCGAGCCTTTGTTTAGGTTGAAGACCTCTTGGAAGTCTTTAGTAAGAATGGTTTTCGCAAGATCTTGTTGCGCTTTTTGATTCTCTTTATCGCCTAGCTCGAAGAAAGCAAAGCTATCGATATTGAAGGTAAATTGGCCGTCAGTACCCGGAGCTGGTGCACAGATATAGTCTTTACCTGGCACTTTGCCCGCAGCGGTAAACTCGCCCTTCGCCCAGTCACCCATGATTTGCATTGCCGCTTCACCATTGATAACCATTGAAGTTGCTACGTTCCAGTCACGACCTGGAGAATTGCTGTCGATGTAGTCACGCATCTTTTTGAACTTGGTGAACACTTCCACCATTTTTTCGCCAGATAAAACGTCCATATCCAAATCAACGAACGCCTTGTTGTAGTCTTCACTGCCAAGTACATCAAGTGCCACCGCTTCGAAGACTGTCGCGTCTTGCCAAGGTTGACCGCCGTGCGCTAGAGGAATAAAACCTGCAGCTTTGATTTTGTCCGCAGCAACAAAGAACTCATCTAATGTCGTTGGAACCGTCACACCCGATTTTTCGAGTACTTCTGGGTTTGCCCAAAGCCAGTTAACACGGTGAACGTTCACAGGAACCGCTACGTACTCGCCGTCCCATTTCATTACTTTGGTGACGACAGCGGGCAGTAAGTCATCCCACTTTTCTTGTTTCGCGGTTGCATCGAGAGACGTTAGAAAACCTAAACCACCCCACTCCTGAATATCATGACCTTTGATCTGCGCGGCAGATGGCGGGTTACCAGATACTGCTCGTGTTTTTAAAACGGTCATCGCACTTTCACCGCCGCCACCAGCAACAGCGAAATCTTTCCAAGTATGACCTTGCTCTTCAATCATCTCTTTAAGTACTGCAGCGGATTTAGCTTCACCACCAGCAGTCCACCAGTGAAGCACTTCCACTTCACCAGCTTGAGAAAATGTTGAGGCAGCAAGAAGAGATAGAGTAAGTAGGGTTTTATTGATTTTCATTATAATCTTCCATGTTTAGCGGACTCGACGCCCGGTTCAATAAAGAGTCTACTTATTCTGATTTATAAGATTGAAACAAAAGGTAAGCCCAATGTAACGCAATTGTTACATTACACTTCTAGGCCACGCGGGATATAGACTTTGGCTTCTAAGCCACCTTGAGGGGAGTTGCGAATAATGAGATCTCCGCCGTGTCCGTGCAGGATATTTCGACAGATTCCAAGCCCTAAACCGTGTCCTTGATCGTCGGTCGCGAGCCTAAAGTAGGGTTCAAATACCAACTCAAGTTTGTCTACTGGGATTCCTTTGCCGCGGTCCTGAATCGTCACGATGACCCACACAGAGTCGCTATTGATATCGACCTTAGCGGCTGTACCGTATTTCACTGCATTGTCGATAAGATTGGTCAGCACACGTTTAATCGCTAACGGCTTTGCGACTAACGGCTCAACTACAATGGGTTCAAACTCCACTAAGGTTTGGTGCTGGTTATGCGATTCAATAACAGAGGCAACCATGTCATTAAGGTCGATAACGGCGTTGTTTTCATGAAGGTCCGTATCTCTTACTGCTTGCAGAGCACCTTTGACCATCATCTCTAGCTCATCCAGATCCTTGTTGAACTTCTCTTTCTTAACTTCGCTTTCCAACAGCTCAGCTCTGAGCCTCAGTCGAGTTATGGGTGTCTTTAAATCATGAGAAATAGCTGAGAAGAGATGCTCCCTGTCTGCTACATAACGACGAATACGCTGCTGCATGCGATTAAACGCCCGAGTCGCAGTGACCAATTCAGTCGCCCCCTCTTCGTTAAGTGGCGGCTGCTGAATATCCATACTCATCTCGTTGGCGGCCCTTGCGAGCTTTTTAAGCGGGCGCACTTGGCGGCGAATCATTAGGTAAGTCAACACCAGTAGAATCAGCGTTGATGAGAGTAAGAAGATCACCTGCTCACGACCGAGAATAGTGTCATCGAGTTTTACGTAAGGTGCAGGTAACAGCGCCGCGATGTAAACCCATTCATGACTGGCTAACTCAATCTGAACAACCAGAATCGGCGGATTAAGAGGCTCTAAGGTTAAGGTATGATGGGCCCACGATCGCGGGAGATCGCTCAAGTAGATATCATTTTTAAGTAAGCGAAGATGCTCTGGGCGAGAGAAATCGACGCGCACCGATTCCACCTTATTGAGCTTGCTACTCAAGACACTCTCTATCGCTTCTATCGATGCGGTTTTTAAACGGGTATCGGGGATTGGTTCAACAATCAATGCCTCTTTATTGAAAGAGACGAAGAATCGCGTCCCACCCATATTGCGGATTTGGTCTAACACGATGTGGCGATACTTGACGGGCAAAGACTGAAAGAAGGTCACTGTTGAAGCAAACATGTTCGCCATGCTCGATGAAGCCGAACGAATACCTTCTAACTCTTTCTGTTTGGATTCACTATACCAAATCGACGTTGCAATGCCTTGTGCAATGACGACGGCTAGCAAGGTCAAAAGTAAGGTTCGAGCAACCAAAGAATTTGGCTTTAAGCTTCTCAACCACTTCATACGCAGTTCTTCTACTCAGTGCTCATAATGCACAGGTACAGCCAATATATAGCCATTGCCACGCATGGTTTTGATGTAGTGTGGGTATTTAGCGCTATCACCTAGTCGGCTTCTCAATCGACTAAGCTGCACATCAATGCCGCGCTCGAAAGGCAGTGCTTCACGTCCTCTGGTCGCAAAAGAGATGGTGTCTCGGTCTAACACCTCATTTGGGCGAGTTAGAAACAGCATTAACAGTGAAAAATCACTGCCCGATAAATCCATCTCTTCAGCGCTTTCATTGTGTGAGATTCGGTGCGCAAGAGTATCGAGCGTCCAATCACCAAAGATGATCTGTTTAGGTAATGTGTTACTCGGCTTGTCATCGACCACTTGAACACGTCGTAGCAAGGCCTTAATACGAGCCATTAACTGGCGGGGACTGAACGGTTTGGCGATGTAGTCATCGGCACCAATTTCCAAACCAATGATCTGATCAGTTTCATCCGATACCGCAGTCAGCATAATGATGGGCACATTAGAGTTTTTACGAACGCGCTGACACAAGGTAAACCCATCGTCACCAGGAAGCATCACGTCTAGAAGTATAAGGTCAGGATAACCTTGGCTTTGTAGATGAGTTTCTAGTTCAGCCCCATCTCCAACCGAAGAGACATCGAAGCCCGATTTTGAAAGGTACTCTTCCAGTAACTCGCGGATTTCTTGATCATCATCCACCACGAGAATTCGAGTATTTGTTGGCATCGCCCAAACCTATAAAATTTACAACTTATTCACATAGTGTATAGGCAGGTCGAGTATTTGATTATTGATATGTTTGTAAAATTAGAAGAACAAACAGATAGAGATCACAACTAAGCGACCGCTATCTGTTGGTTTTGTACTGATAAGCCGATTTAAGACGAACAGCTGATCTCCATGCCTTTGCCCCATTCCGGTGGCAAGGCTGCTAAGTATTCGTAGTCGGGGTGTTCTGCATATGGGTCCGCGAGTACCACCATCAGAGCATCAACATCGCTGCTATCACCACGTTCGGCCTTTTCAATCGCAAGTTGAGCCAAATAGTTCCTGAGAATGTATTTAGGGTTTACCTGCCTCATCTTTTCGCAGCGCTCTGTAGATGAACTATCTTCAAGCTCACAACGTTGCAAATAGTTATCTACCCATAACTTCGCAGCATCACGGTCGATGACTAAATCAATGACTTCCTGAGCGGGCACAGTGTCTAGATTCGACAGAGTTCTAAAGAACCTAGGGTAATCCACTTTGTTTTGCGACATTAACTCGAACATAGATTCAAACAAGCGGCTGTCACCTTCTTGCTTGGAAAGCAAACCGAGCTTTCTTCGCATCAACTGACTAAAGTAACCATTCATTTGTGGCTCGTACTGTTCCAATGCCGCTTCTAAATCAGCTCTCTCCACTAACGGTGATAACGCATGTGCCAACGCCGATAAATTCCACATCCCGATTCTTGGCTGTTGATTAAAGGCATAGCGCCCTTGGTAATCGGAGTGATTGCAGATCAAGCGTGGATCATATTCATCTAGGAAGGCAAATGGACCGTAATCGAAGGTTTGTCCAATGATCGACATGTTATCCGTGTTCATCACACCGTGAGCAAAACCATTTGCTTGCCACAACGCAATCATCTCTGCGGTGCGGTCAACAATTTGATTAAACATAGCTGCGTATGGTTTTTCTTCATCTAAGCACTCTGGGAAGTGCCACTCGATGACTTTGTCGGCCAACAATTTATGTTCAACCACCTGATTTGTGTAAAACAGGTGCTCAAAGTGACCGAAACGGATGTGTGATTCAGAAGCACGCACCAACAATGCGCCCCACTCTTGTTTCTCTCGATAAACCGGCGTGTCACTGGTCATCATTGCCAACGCACGAGTGGTTGGAATATTCAGCCCCGCCATCGCTTCACTGCATAGATACTCACGCACAGTCGATCGGATAACCGCACGCCCGTCCCCCATTCTCGAGTATGGTGTTTTACCCGCACCTTTAAGGTGTAAATCGAACGTTTCACCACTTTTAGCGACAACTTGAGCTAACAACAATCCTCTTCCATCGCCCAAATCAGGGTTATAAGCGCCAAACTGATGGCCTGCGTATTTCATAGCTAACGGAGAAAATTGCTCTGGTTCAACATTGCCAGATAAGGTGTCCAGCAATTCTTCTGAAGCGCTCTCAAATGACGGAAAGCCGAGTTCAGTTGCAAGGTTATTATTCCATGCGAGCCATTGGACATTGCTTAACGGTGTTGGTTGGATTGGGGTATAGAACAGCCGAGGCAGTGCAGTAAATCGATTGTTAAATGAAATAGAATCCCAGACAGACATGAGAGATACACTGTAGATAAAAGATAAATTAAGATTATCACAGTTTAGTAACAACTTCAGATCAGGTTATAGGGATAGATAATTTCTGAGAAGGTTGCTTGCTTGATCGATTAAGAGAAAGGCTTTGCTAAAGGAAAGAAGCAATTTAGAAGAAGTTAAGTGGCTAAGCTGTTGAGAAAAGCCACATTTATCGAAGACAGAGTTCTAACTTTGAAAACTTTTTTACAAGTATGTTCATAATAAAAACTGGAAATATAGAGCCATTAAGCTGACTACATTAGAGCAAGAATACCCACTAGAGAAAGAGTAGAGAAAATCCAAGTGCGGCTGATAACGCCAAAGTTGCTGTGTTGAATCATTTCTTGATGCTGCATATGCCTCTCCTTGAGAACGTGATGGTGTAACTACAATATATCGGCTTTTTGTCAAAAGCAGCAAGCATATTAATGTTAACCTTTTATGACAGCACCAAGAAGTTTATGTAACTATTCACCTCTTTGATAAATCATAGAGTTAAGCTCGACTTGTCGTTGAAAGCAGCGCTCCAGCTCCAATAAACACGCCCCCTGTCACACGATTGAAAACCTTGGCACGACCTTTAGCAAACAACCAGTTCGACGACTTAGCACCTAAATACGCGTACACCAATAACCAAGACAGCTCCATCACAGCAAAGGTTGAGGCAAAGACGGCAAACTGTGGTAACAACGCGAGTGATGGGTCAATAAACTGTGGGAAAAGTGCGGTAAAAAACAGAATGGCTTTAGGATTACTGGCGCCAACAATAAAACCACTTACGTAGTGAGAAAGGATACTCTCTGTAACAGCTTTAGAATCTGATTCCTGACCCGGTAGTTGGTCATAATCTTGCTGGCTCGAGCGTAACGACTTCCATCCAAGGAAAATAAGATAAGCAGCACCCGTCCATTTAATGACGTTAAATACCACTTCCGAAGAGGCAATAATTACACCGAGTCCCGTAAACGATAGCGTGAGGATTCCGGTAATCGCCGTTAGGCTACCCAAGGCTGTAAATATCGACAATTTGAAGCCCGATTGCACACCTTTGGTCATGCACAATAAAGAACTTGGGCCTGGGGATGCCGTCAAGATCAGCACGGCTAGCAGATAGTAAATCCATGTATCAAAGCTCATCGTGAATTCTCCTTAACTCACTAGAATATATAGTTTTAAGCTCCAATATGAATTAGATGTGCAACTTGATCAACTTCACCCTACTGCTTTCGTTCGTAATGAACGGCACTTCACATTATAAAATCGTCAAACCAGTAGCGTAATATTCTAACCCCATAAAAAATAGTAAAGCCTTTGTTCAAAGATAGAGACAAACCAAGCATGACTCGCCAAAAACAAAAAAGCCGCACTACTCAGTGCGGCTTTAATTCAATCATTGTGCTAATTAGTCTTTGTAGATCGAGAACTCATCAGCACAAGCAACTAACTGCTCGCGAGTCATCATGAATACACCGTGACCACCATTAGAGAACTCAATCCAAGTGAATGGAATCTCTGGGTACTGATCCATCATGTGAACCATTGAGTTACCTACTTCACAGATAAGAATACCGTCATCAGTCAGGTAGTCTGGCGCGTTAGCTAAGATACGGCGAACCAGTTTAAGCCCGTCAGAACCAGCAGCTAGGCCAAGTTCTGGCTCATGAGTAAACTCATCAGGCAGGCTGTTCATGTCTTCTTCGTCCACGTATGGCGGGTTAGACACGATCAGGTTGTATTTCTCTTTTGGCAGATCACGGAAAAGATCTGAACGGATCGGGAACACTTGCTGCTCCATGCCGTGATCTTGAACGTTCTGCTCTGCAACTTGCAATGCATCAGTAGAGATGTCAATTGCGTCAACTTCTGCTTCCGGGAATGCGTGTGCACAAGCGATAGCAATACAGCCACTGCCCGTACATAGATCCATGATGCGAGTCGGCTCTTCAGTTAACCAAGGTTGGAATTGAGCTTCGATAAGCTCACCAATTGGAGAACGAGGTACAAGGACACGCTCATCAACAAAGAACTCAAGGCCACAGAACCAAGCTTTGTTCGTTAGGTAAGCCGTTGGTGTGCGATCATTGATACGCTTGATTACACGCTCAACAATGCGTAGACGCTCGCTGCTCGTTAGGCGAGAGTTCAATACATGTGAAGGAACATCAATCGGCAGATAAAGAGTTGGTAAAATAAGTTGTACCGCCTCATCCCACGCATTATCAGTGCCGTGACCATAAAATAGGCCCGCTGCATTGAAGCGGCTAACAGTCCAACGAATCACATCTTGAAGCGTGTGTAGTTCTGATACCGCTTCTTCTACAAAAATCTTATCCAAAATTGTCTCCGAAAAGCGCTACAATACTGCTAATTACGTTTCAAATTAGAATTCATAACCTGATGAGCAAAAAAGACACCGATTTCGATGACGATTTCGCCCTGTTCAGCGATGCAGTAAAGGGCGTTAAAAAGTTGCAACAGGATACCATAATCCAGCAGCCAAAAAGAAATGCCAAACAAAAAGAAATTACTCGAACGGCAAGACAAGCCAGTGACAGCGAGTTTTATTTCTCAGATGAGTTCATTCCGCACCTTAGCGAAGAGGGCCCAACACGCTATGCGCGTGACGATGTCTCTAAGTATGAAGTGAAACGACTTCGTCGTGGTGTCTATGTTCCAGACGTCTATCTAGACATGCATGGCATGACTCAACAAGAAGCCAAACGCGAGCTTGGCGCAATGATCGCACATTGTGTCAAAGAAGGTGTCGCGTGTGCCTGTGTTCAGCACGGCATCGGTAAGCACATCTTAAAAGAGAAAGTGCCTTTGTGGTTGGCTCAACATCCAGATGTAATGGCTTTTCACCAAGCGCCTCTTGAGTTTGGCGGCAATGGTGCACTGTTAGTTTTGCTCTCTATTCCAGAGAAATAGAACGAGTCGTGATCACATCACACCAAATAACAAAGGGCACCTCAATTACTGAGGTGCCCTTTTCTATTCTGGCTGTCGCTCTATGTTCTATCAAACCCTAAGTTATGGGTTGATGTTCCACAGCAGCTCGCCTTTTTGTGTCTCAAGGTCGAATTCAATACACGCTAAACCTGATGTTGGGAACATCGGTGGCGCCATACCGGTTGCGAACTCAGCAGTTAAGTAGCCCACTAGAGGTAAATGAGAAACAAATAAAATGGTCTCTAGTTTTTCTACTTCAGCCATTGCCACGGTCAAATCAAACACATCGTCAGACATTCCATAAGGCGTGATGTCATCGCAGGTTTCCACTTTCTTTCCAGAAAACGCCTGAGAGATCTCTAACCACGTTTCTTGTGCCCTTAAGTATGGGCTCACTAGTACTTTATCGAACTGGCTGATGCCCTGCTCGTTTGCAGCTTGAGCCACCGCAAGAGACGCCATTTTACCGCGCTTAGTTAACGCTCGTTCTGCGTCCGAGTTAGCAAAATGTTCTGCTTCACCGTGGCGCATTATGAATATTTTCATGTTCAGTCCTGTCTACGTAACATTTCGAAAGTCGATATATCCCATATCAGCGATACGCTACTTAGCGTTTGGCCCTCAATCCAGAGGGAGCCGCAGTCTATATAAATAATTATATCAAGTCACTTGCTAAAGAGTTCGACTTTCTTAACAATCTTGTTAAAAGAAAATAAATCACTGATAAAAATCGACAAAGTGATTCAGAAGTCGCCAAAAAAGCACTTCATATCCCAAAATATGATCACAAGGTTTGCACGCCGAACCATCGGGTACATAATTTAAAAACCACCTTCTTCGGAGATGCTCCAGTGCATTTAAGCCCCAATGATGAACATCAATACCGTTACCTCACCTTACATAACGGATTGCGAGTACTTTTGGTTCAAGACCATAGCGCTCAAAAAGCTGCAGCTGCACTCGCCGTTAATGTCGGGCATTTTGATGATCCTGCCGACCGAGAAGGTTTAGCGCATTACCTAGAGCATATGCTATTTCTAGGAACTGAAAAGTATCCAAAGGTCGGAGAGTTCCAAAGCTTTATCAGCCAACATGGTGGCAGCAATAATGCCTGGACTGGAACAGAGCACACCTGCTTCTTTTTTGACGTTGAATTGAATGCTTTTGAGTCCGCTCTCGATCGCTTTAGCCAATTCTTTACCGCCCCTCTATTTAACGAAGAGGCGCTAGATAAAGAGCGCCAAGCCGTTGATTCAGAATACAAGATGAAACTCAACGACGATGCGCGACGCCTTTATCAAGTTACCAAAGAGCTGGTTAATCACAACCACCCATTCTCGAAGTTTTCTGTCGGTAATATCGATACGTTAGGTGACAGAAATGGCGTCACCATTCGCGAAGAAATTCTCACATTCCACCAGCAACAGTACTCTGCAGACCTAATGACCCTGACGCTATCTGGCAATCAATCATTAGATGAGATGCAAAACTGGGTTGAGGAGCGCTTTAGCTCCATCCCCAATCACAACCTTCAAGGCAAAAAGGTTGAGGTGCCAATTGTTGGCGAATTGAGTACTGGAGTTCAGGTACACGTAGAACCGATTAAGGATGTCCGCAAACTTACTTTAACCTTCCCTATGCCGAGCATGGATGAACACTACGGTGTCAAACCACTGTCATTCTTTGCACACCTATTAGGTTACGAAGGTGAAGGCAGTTTGATGATGCAGCTCAAAGAGAAAGGCTGGATAACATCACTCTCTGCTGGCGGTGGCGCTAGCGGCAGTAACTATCGTGATTTCACGGTGAGTTGCTCACTAACTATCGAAGGCTTAACCAAAGCAGACCACATCATCCAAGCGGTGTTCCAATATATCAAGTTGATTGAACAACAAGGCATTGAAGAGTGGCGTTACCTTGAAAAACGTGCCGTTTTAGAATCCGCTTTCCGTTTTCAAGAGCCAGCAAGACCGCTCGATGTCGTCAGCCATTTGGTTATCAACATGCAGCACTATCAAGAACAAGATGTGGTGTATGGCGACTATAAAATGTCGCATTTCGACGAAGATCTACAACGTTCACTGCTTCCTTACTTAACCGTCGACAATATGCGTGCGACCATTATTGCCAAAGGTTTTGAATATGACAGAGAAGCAAAATGGTACTTTACGCCTTACTCGGTGACTCCTTTTACGGGTGAGCAAATACAATGCTTCACCTGCATTAATCCCGGTTGGCAGTTTGAGCTACCCGGTAAAAACCCGTTTATTTGCTACGACTTAGACCCAGCAGAACTTGAAGGCGACGCTGAGCATCCGCAGCTATTACAAGAGCTCGATGGTTTTAAGCTGTGGCACCTACAGGATCACCAGTTCAGAGTACCAAAGGGCGTGGTGTATATCGCCATCGATAGTCCACACTCGGTCGCTAGCCCAAGAAATATCGTTAAAACACGCTTATGTGTCGAGATGTTCTTAGATTCTCTGGAAAAAGAGACCTATCAAGCAGAAATAGCGGGCATGGGTTATAACATGTATACCCATCAAGGTGGCGTCACACTGACACTCTCAGGATTCAGCGAAAAGCAGCCACAACTGCTCAATATGATCCTAGAGCGCTTTCAGGCACGCGACTTTAGTCCAACACGCTTCGACACCATTAAGCATCAACTGCTTAGAAACTGGAATAATGCGTCGCAAGACCGCCCCATTTCGCAACTGTTTAACGCAATGACGGGTATTTTACAGCCCAACAACCCACCTTATGCGGTGCTCATTGAAGCGCTCGAGACGATTGAAGTTGATGAACTTTCCTCATTTGTTCAATCCATTTTGGCTGAGCTGCATGTTGAGATGTTTGTGTATGGTGATTGGCGACAAGCAGACGCTCACAAGATGGCTGAAACACTCAAGGATGCACTGCGAGTTCAAGATCAGGCTTATGAAGAGTCACTACGTCCACTGATCATGTTGGGTGAAAACGGTAGTTTCCAACGTGAAGTGGTCTGCAATCAAGATGATTCGGCGATCGTGGTTTATTATCAATGCCCAGATATTTCGCCAAAGAATATTGCACTGTATTCGTTAGCTAACCATTTGATGTCTGCGACGTTCTTCCATGAAATACGCACTAAGCAGCAACTGGGCTACATGGTTGGCACCGGTAACATGCCACTCAATCGACATCCTGGGATTGTGCTTTATGTACAATCACCGAATGCAGCCCCTGCTGACTTGCTTGTCTCGATCGATGAGTTTCTCAACGCCTTTTACATGGTATTGTTGGAACTGAACGACTACCAATGGCACAGCAGTAAGCGAGGTCTTTGGAATCAAATATCAACACCAGATACGACATTGCGAGGGCGAGCTCAGCGCTTATGGGTCGCGATAGGTAATAAGGACTTGGAATTCAATCAGAGAGAACGAGTACTAGAAGAGCTCAAAGGGCTCACTCGCTCAGATATGATGCGTTTTGTGGTCAGCCAGCTTAAGCCGCGAACTGCTAACCGACTGATTATGCACGCTCACGGAAACGCTCATAGCGAAGAAGAGAAACTATCTGCAGGTGTCGAGATTGGCTCTATTGATGAGTTCCAGTTGCGCCCGAAAGATACTGAGCTTGGCTAATTAACGGGATAACAATAAAAAAGCAGATCTCCTATTACGCTCCTTCGTCGCTTGAGGAGATGACGTTAGTTTTGATTGAGATGCGTTTGATTACCATTCTGTAAAGCACAATAGCTTACAGAATAAATAACTCTCCCCGTCATTCCCGAGAAGGAGGAACGACTGAGTCGGGAATCTCACATATTCCAAACTGCCCAGAAACAAAAAGCCCGCATCAACTGCTTGATACGGGCTCAATATTTAGTTGACTAGAGAATTACTTGTAGAAAGATTCATCCAGACCAGCTCGTGTCAGTAGGCCATCACATGGTGCGAAGCGATCGCCATACTTAACAGCAAAGTCGTTCATCATCTCAACCAGTGACTTAATACCAATTTGCTCCATGTAACGGAACGGACCGCCCAGGAATGGAGGGAAACCAATACCGAAGATAGCACCAATATCGCCATCACGAGGGCTGCGGATAATGCCTTCATCTAGACAACGAACCGCTTCATTCAGCATAGGTAACACGCAACGCATTGCGATGTCGTTATCACTTAGTTTCGGCTCAGGTTGTAGCTTAAGTAGCTTGTAAACAGACTTGTCGACTTCCTTCTTCTTACCTTTGTAAGTGTAGAAACCTTTACCGCTCTTACGGCCTTTACGGTTGTCATTCAGAAGAATGTCGAACACATCAGGGCCTTGGAAACGGTCACCTAACTCATTAACTAGAATCGGGATGATCTTAGCACCAATATCCACACCCACCTCATCTAGCAAGGTAATTGGACCAACTGGGAAACCAAAATCTAGCAGTGCACTATCCAGTTTTTCAATCGGCTCATTCGCTAGTAGCAGATGCGCCGCTTCATTCATGTATGGAGCAAGAATACGGTTTACGTAGAAACCTGCCGTGTCTTTAACAACAATCGGCGTTTTACCTTGCTTCTTCGCCAATGCTACTACCGTCGAGATAGTCTCTTCTGATGTTGTTTCATGAGGGATAACCTCAACTAGTGGCATTTTCTCTGCAGGGCTGAAGTAGTGAAGACCTACCACGTTTTCAGGGCGCTTCGCCTTCTCTGCAATCTTGTGGATTGGCAATGATGAAGTATTCGTCGCGAAGATAGTCTCTGGCTTCGCATTTTGTTCAATGTCTGCAACCATTGACTGCTTAAGGTCAAGATCTTCAAACACCGCTTCGATCACTACGTCTGTGTGGTTAAAGCTCGTAAAGTCGATACCACCAGAAAGCTGAAGCATCTTACTTTCAAGACCTGCACGGCTCAGAATACGACGTTTGCGCTGCTTATCGAATAACTTGTAGTTGTAGTTAAGCGCGTTCAAGACACCATCATTTGATACATCTTTAATACGAACCGGTACTTTTGCTTTAGCTACGCTCACATGGCTAATACCTGCGCCCATAAGCCCGCCGCCTAACACACCAACGCGCTTAACCGCTTTTGGTTCTGCGTCTGCACCGTGTTCTTTCTTCATTTCAGTGGTTGCAAAGAAGATAGAACGAAGCGCTTTTGACTCAGATGTCATGACCAGCTCAGAGAAACGCTTAGCTTCGTACTGAAGCCCTTTTTCAAAGCCGTTCTCTAGGCCGTAACGAATCACATCAAGAATCGCGTCAGCTGCTGGGTAGTTACCACGAGTTTTCTGATTAGTCTTCTTCGCAGCTTGTTCGAAAATCACTTTACGACCAAGGCTGTTGCGAGAGATAAGTTTCTCTTTCGTCGAAGCTTGGCTCTTAGAAGCAAGGCGCTTACCTTTTTTGCTACCCGTATTCTTTTCAACGTAGCTTTTCGCTACTTCAAGCAAAATCGTATCTGGGACACAAGCATCCACAACGCCGAGCGATTTTGCTTTCTTAGCACGCAGCTGCTTACCAGTAAGAATTAGGTCAAGTGACGGTAGCAAACCAATTAAACGAGGCAGGCGTTGCGTACCACCAGAACCTGGTAGTAAACCTAGCTGAACTTCAGGCAGACCAAGGCGCGTCTTATCTGAATCGGTACACACACGGTAGTCACACGCTAATGCGAGCTCTAAACCGCCACCAAGACACGGACCATGAATTGCAGCAACAACTGGGTAAGGAAGATCAGACAACGCTTGGAACATCTCCTGACCTTGTCGTGCTAGAGATTGTGCTTCATCAGCGGTTTTACACGCATCCAGCATTCGAACGTCTGCACCCGCGATAAAGTTATCTGGCTTAAGAGAGTGAACAATTAGGCCTTTAACACGGCTTTGTTTTTCTTTTAGCTGTTCAAAGATCGCTTTCATCTCTTCAGCAAAAGCCGCTTGTAGCGTGTTCATTTTCTCGCCTGGTACATCAATCGCTAGCCAAGCAATGTCTTGGTCATCGATATTAAGAGAGAATGCGGTCGCTTTCTTTTTCGGTGCTTCAGTCACTGGAGTTGACTCCGCGTTAGTGACTACTTCTTTTTCTGTTGTTGCATCAAGAGTCGTAGACATTATTCTACCTCCAAGATCATTGCTGCACCTAAACCACCAGCTGCACACGCTGTATTCAGTGCCAAGCCGCCACCGCGACGTTTTAATTCACGTAATGTTTGAGTCATCATACGCGCGCCAGTTGCTGCAAACGGGTGACCGTAAGCAATTGAACTGCCCAGCACGTTGAACTTATCCATATCAATCTCACCGATCGCTTTATCACGACCAAGATTCTTCTGTGCGAACTCATCACTAGCAAACATTTTCACATTCGCTAGAACTTGGGCTGCAAAGGCTTCATGCATCTCGATAAGTGTAAGGTCCGATAGCTCTAAGCCAGTATTTTTCAATACTTGCGAGGTCGCGTAAGTCGGGCCCATTAGCATATCCGTTTCAACACCAATCGCTGAGAACGCATAGCCACGAATATAACCCAGCACTTCTAAGCCTAGTTCTTTCGCTTTGCCTTCGCGCATCAACATCACAGCTGCACCGCCATCAGTCAGCGGCGTTGCATTCGCAGCAGTCACACTGCCGTATTTTCTATCGAACGCAGGGCGAAGTTTGGCGTAACCTTCAACCGTAGAGTCATGACGAATGTTGTTATCTTCCGCTAGGTACTTTTTGTACGGTGCCGGAAATGCCGTCATTACTTCATCTTTAATCTTGCCTTCTTTCCATGCTTGAGAAGCCAAAGAGTGAGAACGGTGAGCAAGCGCATCTTGAGCTTCACGAGTAATACCGTGTGTCTTTGCCATCTGCTCAGCGGTTTGGCCCATCGATAAACCAGTCGAGTATTCAGCAACCGCAGGCGGAACTGGCATCAAGTCTTTCACTGAAAGTGTTTTGAGGATTTTCAGCTTTTGGCCCATGGTTTTCGTTTTGCTCAGCGCTAGTAAGTTAGCGGCAAGCTTTTTAGATACACCAATCGGCAATACAGAAGAAGAATCTGCACCACCAGCAATACCGACATCAATCGTGCCAGCCATAATGCTTTCAGTCACATTAACTGCAGCTTGGAAGCTGGTCGCACATGCTCGAGTCACACTGTAGGCATCAGTATTGATATCCATGCCTGTGCCCAACACGATTTCACGCGCGATGTTCGGTGCTTCTGGCATTTGCACTACTTGGCCGAACACGACTTGTTCGATAAGCGCAGGATCGACATCAGTTCTTGCAAGCATTTCGCTCACAACCATTTTGCCTAAGTCGACCGCAGGCACTTGACTAAATTCTGTGCTCTGACGAGCGAATGGGGTTCGTAATCCAGCGACAACGGCAACACGTTCTCCAGAACGCGTTTTGACTTCCTGTTTGCCCATGGTTTCTCCTTAAAGTTAAGAGGTCTGACCTGAAGCATTGTAAAGAAGTTGTTAATTAAATCAAACGAGCGTTTAAATAAACGTGATACGAGTATCTCACTGTCTGAAAATATAACTGCAAATTCAGGCGAACCTTTTGGGGTGAAAGGTTGTCGTAAGATACTAAACTATTGTAAGTAAAGACTGTTATAGCGGTGTAGGAGATTGGTTTTCTTGAGGCAAAAAAAAACCACACAATACTGTGTGGTCGGAATGTGTATAAAGCAATTAACTTAACGCCAATTGAAATAATCAGTTTCCTGATTAGGAGAAAGTAAAGTCAGCCTTCAAAAGGAAGTGCCGTCTTGCTCAACATGCTAGCCACGAATGACTAACTAGACGACAAGGTGTACTATAACTTTTTCAGGGTCTTAGATTTTGAAGTAGATCAATTTTAATGTGATTTTACGATTTCCTGCCGCTCGTTCGCTCTAAAGACGAAACAGATTATAAAACGAAGCACAACGTATAGAGGACAGCTATACGCAGAGCAATTATGGAGGCTCGTGTGTCAATAATAAAAATGTTTGGAAAGAAAAAAGCCAAGCGTCCGGTCAACTCTGATATGGACAAACAAAGAAAATACGAAGCACTCGTACGTGCCTATCATCGTGACCTTTTTCGCTACGCCTATTGGTTATGCAAAGACAAAAGCATTGCCGAAGATTTAGTGCAAGAAACTTGCCTTCGTGCTTGGAAATCACTCGATAGCCTACAAGATGAAAAAGCCGCGAAGTCTTGGCTGATTACTATCTTGCGCCGCGAGAATGCTCGACGTTTTGAACGCAAACAGTTTGATCTGGTTGATATCGACGATCATGGTAATGATGCTAGTGTCAGTGATGACCCGCACCATCAACACCAATGGTTGCAAGTCCAGATCATGAAACTTGAAATTGATTACCGTGAACCTCTCTTCTTACAAGTGATTGGTGGTTTTAGTGGTGACGAGATCGCGGATATTCTGGATCTCAACAAAAACACGGTGATGACACGTTTATTCAGAGCTCGAAACCAATTGAAAGAGATGCTGGATACAGAAGAAGCAGAGAGGGGGCAACATAATGGATGATTTAGAATTTCGTCGTCGTGTATTGTCGGAACCTAAACAGCGCACACAAGATATTGTTGATGCAGCCGCGAGCAGTGAAGCTAACAGTAACTTTTTAGATGACGTACTATCGCTTGATAAACAGATCCACTCTGCAATGAATGTAGACGTGCCAGATGATCTTGCCGATCGCATTCTGTTCAATCAAACCTCAAGCGAAGAGAGCAAAGTCGTAAGGCCTACGTTTGCGAGACGTGCAATGGCGATGGCTGCTTCTGTAGCGTTTGTTGCTGGCCTATTGGTTGGCCAAGTAAACTGGGGGAATGCATTAGTATCTCCAGCACAAGCAAGCTTGGCTGATACAGCGATGAAACATGTTATCGATGAAAAAAGCTTTGTGAGCACCATCGATGAACAAGTTACATCACAGCAAATCAATGCAAAAATGAACCCATTTGCTTTTCAGTTTGATGAAGCTTTCCCATACCACGTCTATTACCTGAACCATTGTGGTTTTGGGAAGTCTAACGCAGTGCACATGGTATTCCAGGGTGAAAAAGGCAAAGTTACGCTATTTCTAACTAGCATCCCGACAGACAAACCGGTCGACTTTGACGAAAAAGGAATGTCAGGTTCGGTAACGCCAATTGATAACAGCAGTTTGATACTCGTTGGTGAAAATGGCGAGGATGTTTCTAAAATCTCAGAAAAGCTGACAAAAATGATCAAACCGATGAGCTAATCAGCTCTCAAAGCCCCTCAATTAAAGGCCCAGCAATTATATTCTTGATATTGCTGGGCTTTATTTATAAATAAAACGCCAATCCATTCACAAAACAAATAACTCTAGAGTTAAAACTCTAAAAAACAGCATTTAGCACCATTTTCGTGCCAGATAGGCGTCATTTCCATAATTTTCCACTCAAATTTTCCAATGGTCGGATTTGTATATCGTATACTTGCGAATAGGATCAGCCACCATTGAGCAATTGCTCAAATTAATCGCCCTGTAGAGGCGGATATATAAAGGAATAAATGAATGACTACCAACAACACGCGTCTGTTTAAAAAGTCTCTTTTAGCAGTAACAATTACACTGGCGTCTTCGCAAGCGATGGCAGCAGGTTTCCAACTTAACGCACAATCAGCAACCGGTATTGGCCGTGCTTTCGCTGGTGATGCAGTAATCGCAGATAACGCGTCAGTAATGGCACGTAACCCTGCTGCAATGGCACTATTTGACAAAACCGAGCTATCTCTTGGTTTTGAAACAATCACTTCAATGATTGAAGTAAAAGATGCTAGCTACAACACTCTTGGCGGCGCTATGCCGGTAGATAACGTTGATGATGTTGGTGATACTTCAGTGGCTCCAAACATCCACCTCATTGTTCCTGTTAACGAAAAATTTGCTTGGGGTGTTAACGCTTACTCTAACTTCGGTACTAAAACTGAATTCTCAGATGATTACCTAGCTAGCGAATATGGCGGTTTAACCGATGTAATGAGCATCAACTTCGGTCTTGCAGGCTCTTACCGTCTAAACGACCAATGGAGCTTTGGTGCAGGTCTTGACCTGATCTACGGTGAAGGCACAATGAAGCGTACTGCTGGTGTAGGCTTTGGCCCAGCCGCAGGACAAAAACTACTTGACGTAGATGGTGCAACTGGTTGGGCTGTTGGCTTCAACGTAGGTACAGTTTACGAGCTCGATGAAAACAACCGTTTTGGTTTATCTTACCGTTACAGCCCTGAATTCACTGCAGAAGATGACAATGGTCAAGAAATCACATTACCTCTACCAGATATGGCAGAGTTCTCTGGTTTCCACAAAATTGAAGACACTAAATTCGCTGTTCACTACTCTGTTCAATGGATTGGCTGGAGTGCATTCGACTCGATTGATTTCGAGAAGTTAGATCCTACTCAATCGACACTAGCTTACGCATTAAGCGGCGGCACAGGTGCATACCAGAAAGATTACAAATGGCAAGATGGTTGGCACTACGCTATTGGTGGTACATACTACCTGAACACTGATTGGACGCTTCGTGCTGGTTACATGTACGACACAAGTGCACAAGATTCACTAACTTCTATCTCTGTACCAGATTCAGATCGTCAGTGGTTCTCTGCTGGTTTCACATACCACATTAATACCGACTCTAACGTAGACTTTGGTTTCACTTACCTACTAGGCGATGATACTAAAGTTGAAGAAAGCTTAGGCGCAACTTCTGTTAGCGCAACAACGCACGCTGATGCAATCCTACTAGGCCTACAATACAGCCGCAGCTTCTAATATAAGCTAGGTTATAAATCCCCAAAGGGTCGCTTTATGCGACCCTTTTTTATTGTCTAAACTACTGACCAACATCAATTTAAGCTTACAGCTGTAGCCTACATAGGCTATTTATAGCTACAAGTGTACGCTCAAATCCGATAACACACTCGAAACATTCAGACTATTAACCTAATAATTAGTCATATTTTGTCATTTAATCCCTAAAACACTGTTTTACTCGAATTTCATTTTTAAAGTAATGACTCTAAAAGTAGAATCACGCCACTAAATACTTATGATTCAGCGAACATAATAATGAAAATGAATAAGACTCTTCTATCTACTGCAGTGGCAGTTGGACTACTTTCAACTTCTACTGTGACTCAAGCAGCAGGCTTTCAACTGGCAGAATACTCAGCAACAGGCCTAGGTCGTGCATACGCTGGTGAAGCAGCAATGGCTGACGGTGCAGACGCACAATGGCGTAACCCTGCAATGCTAACTTATCTAGAAGGTACTCAAGTTTCAGTTGGTGGTATCTACGTAAACCCAAACATTGATGTCAAAGGTGAGGTAAACCACGCACACCCAGCGCTAGGTACTAGCCAAGCATCTTCAAATGATTTCGCTGATGACGCGATCATTCCGAACCTTTACATTTCTCATCGTTACAACGAGAAGTTTGCGATCGGTTTTGCCTTTGGTACTAACTACGGCATGGAAACTAACCTAGGCGACGACTTCAATGCTTCTCACTTCGGTAATGAAGCAAGCGTAATCACTAAAGAAGCGAACCTTAATTTTGCTTACCAAGTGATTGAGCAAGTTAGTATCGGTGGTGGTATTCGCTACGTGATGGGCGAAGGTAGCTTTGGCGCGACTGCACCAGCAAAAAATGCTATTGGTCTTGATTCAAACAAGATGCCAATCTCAGTACCTGCAGGTACAACACTTAAATACATGGAAGGTGATGACACAGCTTGGGGCTGGCAAGTTGGTACCGCTTGGCAGATCAATGAGAACAACCGTATCGGCTTCGCTTATAAATCAGAGGTTGAGTTTAAACTAGAAGGTCACGCTGAAGGTATTGGTTTTGGCTTGAATCCAGGTCAACGCGACAACGGTCATATGATGCTAGCTCTTCCAGCTACGGCAGAGCTTGCGAGCTTCCATCAGCTAACAGAAACATTAGCCGTTCACGCTAGCTTCAACTGGACTGATTGGAGCTCTTTCGAGAAACTGCAGGCAGAGTTAAACAACTACGGTAGCCAAACGGTTAAAGTAGAAAACTGGGAAGACAACTACCGACTAGCTCTAGGCGCGACTTACCAAGTTGACCCTAAACTAGCACTGCGTACAGGTGTAGCTTACGATACTTCTGCAGTAAGTGACAAAAACCGTACTATCACGATTCCAGAAACAGATCGCACTTGGTTAAGTATTGGTGCTGGTTACCAATGGTCTGAGCAACTTTCATTAGACGCTGGTTTCACTTACATCATTGCTAAAGATGCGCCAATCACTGAGTCTCGTGGTTATGCATCTGACGACGCTGCAGAAGCAGTTGGCGGTCAATTTGTTGGTACAACAACGGGTAATGTTTGGCTAGTTGGTGTACAAGCTAACTACCGCTTCTAATCTGATTGACTTAACCTAAAGTCATAAGCATTAAAAAGGCTCGATGTTGTTTTCAACATCGAGCCTTTCTTTTATCGGTTTCCTAAATCGTGTTTCTAGTAATCTTCTAGATAACCATCGATGAAATCTTCTTCTTCAAGATCCACCTCTTCTGGTTCAATCTCAGCTTTAAAATCACGACGTTGGATGTAGACATCACGTGTTAACGCGTATGGGTCTGGAGAATCGTCCAGCAGCGCTTCTTGAGAAACTAACTGAGCACGTGTTTCCATACCTTCGAAAGCCCATTTGCCTAAGCTCGCCCAAAAGTTCAAGAAAGACAGAGGAACATACAGACCATCAACGGTTTCAGTCACTTCACGTGTTGTTAAAGGACCATAACCTGGCACCATAAAGTACGGACCATTCCCTACTCCGTAATGACCGATCGCATCAGAGAAGGACTTATCATCATATTTGGTGATCCCGGCTTCGCTGGCGATATCGATTAAGCCTAGCAGGCCAAATGTCGAGTTAATCCAAAACCGGTTAAAGTGGTCGAGCGCCTTCTCACCATTACCCATGATGAGGTTATTCACCATACTTGATGGTTCGTCTAAGTTGGCTAGAAAGTTGGAGATACCAGAACGCACCGGCACAGGAGTGTAGTCAACATAAGCGAGAGAAACAGGGCGAACCAAATAAGGATCTAAATACTCGTAGTTAATATTCCACATCGCTCGGTTGAAACCTTCAAAAGGATCATTCGGGTGGGACTCTTCGACGTATTCAGAGGTTTCGAGATTATCATTATTGCTTTCATCTGGCGCGCTAGAGCAGCCCACCGTTAAGCTTGTGATAAAGAGTAAACTCGAGAGTCTTAAAACACTGATAGACATATCACCTTTTCCATAAGGAATAATAAAAAAGGCCAGCAATCGCTGGCCTCAATTGTTTGCGTAAGTCTATACCGTTTGTTTATAAATCGGAATAGCTAACACCTATGCAAAATGATGATTAATATTGCTTATTGATATTAATGGTCACAGATTCACCCAATTCAACCACTTCACTCTCACCGTACCAATCACCATCGCGAGTTGAAACGTTACCATCTGTATCAAGCCTAGCTCTAACCATCAGAGTTTCAAGGCTAGACAGCTTTTGACCTTGCATCATGCTGTTACCATCATCCAGTACAACCGTACGAGGGAAAGAGCCCAACGGGTAACGAGCTGCGGCGATAGGCATTGGCGAACCATCCGCTCGGTGTACAGAGACAACTAGCACTGAATTAGGATCCGCGTTCACATCAGCAGACAGATCAAGCGTTACTGCTACACTCTTGCCTTGGTCAACACCCATTGCATCGCCCATTTTCTTCTGAGCACTTTCGATGCTGCGAGAAAGCATTTCATAACGGCTGTCTTGTGGACCGATCATCTGTTGCATGATGCTCCAGTACTTAACCGCACCTGGGTAATCTTGACGCTCAAATGCATCGAATGCGAGTAGCGAGAACACACGAAGATCAACGTAATCGTTTTGAACCAAACGACTTAGAAGCAAGCGAGCTTGGTTTTGCTCTGCCTCATCTGGAGACAACATCAGTGCTTGTGCAAAACCAAGTTGAACGTCTTCGTCTTTAGGCTCTAGCTTATAAGCACGCTCCATCGCATCAATCGCGGTTTGTGCATCACGGTTAGCCAGCGCGATACGACCTAGTAGCAACCAACCCGTTGAATCTTTTGGTTGGTAATGCAAGCGAGTACGTAGTGCTAGTGTCAAATCTTCAAGTTCATCATCAGTTAGCGTACCACCTTCTGATGACATTAGCTTTTTGGATAGCTCAGGAAGGTTATTGCTGACCTCTTGCCAATGTTGAACCTTGTCTAGCGCACCAAACTTAAAGTACATACCGTAGGTAACTGCAACAACCAAAATGATTGACGGAACAACCACGCCAAGCGTCGAGATATGAGTCTTTTTCATCTCTTGCTTAGCAGGAACATCATCAAGCAGAGATTGTTTCAAATCAGCGATCAGCTCCTGTTGGTTATCAACAAGACCTTCTTCTGCTTCTACTTCTAACTCATCAAGGCGATCTTTGTAGAATGCTTTGTTCAATTCATCGCGAAGCACATCATCGTTGTTTGCCTTTTTATTGATAAAAGGCAGAACAATCATCAAGATTGCCGCTAGCGAAAGAATAATGGTCGAAACCCAAAATAGAGTCATTACTGTTTATCTCCGTCGTTCTCTTCGTCGAGTAACGCTTTTAAACGTGCTTCTTTATCTGCATTCCAGTCTTTATCTGACTCTGTTGCCGCTTGTGATTTTGACTTTCTGCTTCGTAAAATGATCAAGCCAAATCCAAACACAACCACTGCAAATGGACCAATCCAAAGGATCGACGTCGCAAGTGTTAGTGGCGGATTGTAAGTCACGAAGTTACCGTAACGAGCAATCATGTAATCGATGATGTCTTGCTTCGACTTACCATCTTTTGTCATCTCGTACACCTTCTGGCGCAAGTCGACCGCTAATTCAGCATTCGAGTCACCAATCGTGTTGTTCTGACATTTAGGACAACGCAGCGTGTTGCTCAGCTCTTTAAACTGCTGTTCTTGGTCAGCGTTATCGAATTCATGAAATTCGATAGGCGCTGCAGACACAGTCGCTGAAATCGCAAACGTAGCAAATAAAGTAATCAGAGCCTTCTTAATCATTTCGCTTCCTCCAACAACTCGTTGTACATCGGCTCAAGTGTCGATGCCCAGTTCGTTGGGTTCACATCACCCACATGTCGATAGCGAACGACACCGTTAGCGTCGATTAGGAAAGTCTCCGGAGCACCATAAACGCCAAGGTCTAGACCTAGCATGCCGTTGCCGTCGAACAGACTGATCAGGTATGGGTTACCCAACTCTTTTAGCCAACCCACAGCCTTATTACGATCATCTTTATAGTTCAAACCAATGATCTTAACGCCCTTGTCAGCAAGCTTGTTCAAGTATGAGTGCTCTGCGTAACAAGTAGGACACCAAGTAGCCCACACATTAAGCAGTAGAGGTTCGCCCTTGAAGATCGCTTGATCGTGAAGCTTACCTGGTTGCTCTAAGTCTTCTAGATCAAACTGAGGTACTGGTTTACCAATTAATACCGATTCAAGTTTAGTCGGGTCATCGCCCGACTGATTGCGCACTAATTGCGTTGCAAAGATTCCCGCTAGAACCATGAACGCAATCAATGGAATGAATAAAATCTTTTTGTTCATTCGAGTTAAGCCTCCTGCTCTTTAGCCGACTTTTTAGATGGCTTACGGAAACGGTAACGACGGTCACTGATAGCAATAGCACCACCAAGAGACATGATCAAAGAACCCGCCCAGATCCAACGTACAAACGGTTTGTAGTAGATACGTACAGCCCAAGATTTGTTGTCGTCTAAACGTTCACCCATAGCGATGTAAAGGTCACGTGTTACGCCACGATCAATCGCCGCTTCTGTCATCATAGACTTAGCTGTTGTGTAGAAACGTTTTTCTGCGTGAAGCGTGTTGATGTACTTGCCTTCTTTTGTGATGTCAAAATCAGCAATGTAGCCATCGTAGTTTGGACCATCTTTGTCACGAACACCCGTAAATAGGAAGTCGTACTCTTCAAGCTGGTAGCTCTCACCCGGTGCTAGACGAACATCACGTTCAATACTGTAGTTCTGTACCATCGCGATACCAATTACAGTTACCGCTAAACCGATGTGACCACACACCATAGCCCAGTGACTGCGTGGTAGCTTAGTCAGACCTTTCATAAACGTATGACGGTGAGTCGCACGCTCATGCAGTTCGAAGCCATGCATGAAGATGATCCAGAATGCCATCACCCAGCCTGCAAACGCAGTACCACTGAAGCGATCAGCTAGTACCGTCACCAATAGCGCACTCAAACCTAGCGAGAATACACCCGAAATAACCATTGGCTTAACAAGCTTAGATAGGTTGTCACGCTTCCAACGGATAAGAGGACCGATACCCAACAGGAACGAGAACGGAATCATTAACCAGAAGAACAACATGTCGAAGAATGGCGCACCGATAGATACCGAGCCCAAACCTAACTGTTTGTGAACGAGTGGTAGCAGAGTACCAACTAACACCACCACTAGCGCAGCAATCAACAGGATGTTGTTACCTAGTAGTGCGTTTTCACGTGAGACTAGATCGAAGTTACCACGAACACGTACTGATGCACCTTTCACTGCGAACAGCAATAGTGAACCACCGATAACGAAGACTAAGAAGCCTAGAATAAACATACCGCGAGCCGGATCCGACGCGAACGCGTGAACCGATACCAAGATGCCCGAACGAACTAAGAAAGTGCCTAGTAAGCTCAATGAGAATGCAGAAATTGCAAGTAGTACTGTCCAAGCTTTAAACGTGCCGCGCTTTTCTGTAACCGCAAGCGAGTGCATTAGCGCTGTACCTGCCAGCCAAGGCATGAACGATGCGTTTTCTACTGGATCCCAGAACCACCAGCCACCCCAGCCAAGTTCGTAGTAAGCCCACCAAGAACCTAGAGCGATACCAATTGTTAGGAACAACCAAGCCGCAATTGTCCAAGGACGAGACCAACGAGCCCAAGCCGTATCCAAACGACCACTCATTAGAGAAGCGATAGCAAAAGAGAATGCTACTGAGAAACCTACATAACCCATGTAAAGCATCGGTGGGTGAATAATCAAACCCGGATCTTGCAGTAGCGGGTTCAAGTCACGACCATCAACAGGGAAGAAAGGCAGTGTACGTAGGAATGGGTTAGACGTTACGATAATGAACAGCAAGAAGCCGACAGTGATCAAACCCATGATAGCCAATACGCGAGCCACAGACTCTTGAGGCATTCCACGGCTGAATGTCGCTACTGCTACCGTCCAACCTGCTTGGATAAGTACCCAAAGCAACAATGAACCTTCGTGTGCACCCCAAACGGCCGTAATTCGGTAGTACCAAGGTAGTTGGCTGTTTGAGTTACTTGCAACGTATTGAATCGTAAAATCATTTGTGTAAAACGCGTAACACAAGATAAAAAACGAAATCGCTAAGAATCCGAACATACCCCACGACAAAGGTCGTGCGCTGTTCATCAGTAATGTATTATTTCGAGCGGCTCCATACAGTGGGAGCACGCTTAGCAGCAATGCAAGTCCCAAGGACAGGATCATCGCAAAATGGCCGATCTCGGCTATCATTGAGCTTTTCCTTCTTTTTGTTCAGTCGTGTATTGCAAAGGCTCATGTGTTTTCTTCATTGCTTCCGCAACTTCAGAAGGCATGTACTCTTCATCGTGCTTTGCCAACACCTCAAACGCTTCGATTGTCGTTGCGTCTTTTAAGACACCTTGAGCAACAATACCTTGGCCTTCACGGAAAAGATCAGGAAGGATACCATCGTATAAGATTGTTACTTTAGGGCCGACATCAGCTAAATCGAAGCTAACTCGCAATGATTCGTTATCACGGCTCACAGAACCAACGACAACCATGCCACCAATGCGTAGGCGTTGACCAACTTCAGGTTTCTTACCATCTTTACCATTAACAAGTTCAGTTGGTGTGTAGAACAGATCCATGTTCTGGTTAAGTGCATAAACAATCAATCCAACAGTTGCACTGATACCAAAAAAGATCGCTAAGACAATGCCCAGCCTCTTTTTGCGTCTTGGGTTCATAGAGTGTTCTCCATATTTTTTGCTGCATCGATACGAGCTTGACGGTCAACCTTAGCTTGTACTTCAGTTAGTAATTGCTTACCACGACGAACGCTTACCACGAGTAAGATGATCATCGAGAGAAATGTGATTCCAAATGCACTCCATACGTATGAGGCGTAACCACCCATGGCAAAGAAATCACTCAAAGATTCAAAATACATAATTACCTACCCTACTACGCTTTATCAGCCGCAAGCTTGCGAACCCATGGACGATGACTTTCTTTGCTGATGATTTCGTTACGGAAACGAATCATGGTCAGAGCGCCAAAGAAAAAAGCGAAGCCGAAGATGTTAAGAAGAAGCGGCCATAACATGTCACTTGAAATCGAAGGTTTTGCGAACTTAGTGATCGTCGCACCTTGATGAAGTGTGTTCCACCACTCTACCGAGAAGTGAATGATAGGGAGGTTAATCACGCCAACAATAGCCAAAATACCAGCCGCTTTTGCTGCTGTTTTTTGGTCATCAAACGCGTGGTGCAGTGCAATTACACCTAGGTATAGGAATAGAAGAATCAACTCTGAGGTTAGGCGTGCATCCCAAACCCACCAAGCGCCCCACATTGGCTTACCCCAAACTGCACCAGTCAGTAGTGCGATAAAGGTAAACACAGCGCCTATCGGTGCCATCGCCAACGCCGCCATGTCAGATAGTCTTACCTGCCATACCAATCCAATGAATGCTGCGATCGCCATCGACATGTATACGCCCATCGACCAAATGGCAGAAGGAACGTGAATGTAGATAATTCGGAAACTATCACCCTGTTGATAATCAGAAGGTGCGAACGCAAGGCCCCACACCGTACCAACGGATAGACACAATAGCGCTAGGATTGAGAACCACGGCAGAAGTTTACCAGCAAGCTGGTATGACGTTTCTGCTTTGGCATAGGGATGGAGCCATTTCCACATGTTGTAATCTCACTCTTACTTCATATTGCTTACAGCTACTAAAGCTATAATTATAATAATATATTTGTTCTGCTATTTGTTTTGCTGACTCTATGAGTCTCATCGAACACTTTGGTTCACTTTAGCTATACGATATTGGTACCGTTATCAGTTCACACTCACGCGAAGTGCGGCACTGATCGCAAAAGGAGTTAGCGTCATTGCGCCCATCAACATGGCGCCGAGAATCGCTAATTGACCATTGTATGCAACGCCCAACGCCGCAGCGTCAATCGCTGACGTTGCGAAAATCAAAATAGGGATGTACAGCGGCAAAATTAGCAGGCTCAGTAACACCCCGCCCTTCTGCAACCCAACCGTCAAAGCAACACCAATCGCCCCAATAAAGCTCAAGGCAGGCGTTCCGACAAGCAGAGTCATCACAACAGAGAGCCAAGTGTCAAAATCCAATGACAACAAAACAGCCAACAATGGGCTAATTAAAATTAATGGTAACCCGGTCAATAACCAGTGTGCTATGACCTTGGACAATACTACCAACTGCAACGGGATGGGCATCAGCATCATCTGTTCAAGGGCGCCATCTTGAAAATCATCACGAAATAGGCGCTCAAGAGAGAGCAATGCAGAAAGCAACGCGGCAACCCAAACAATACCCGCAGCAATACGTGCAAGTAGGTTTGGCTCTGGGCCGATACTCAAAGGGAAAAGCGTGATAACAATAATGAAGAACCACAGCGGGTTAAAGATATCCGCCTGGCGTCGAAAAGCGATAAGCAGCTCACGTCGGATAATCGTGGTCATTGAAGAGATCATATTACTCACCCAACTTTATTTTTCTTAGTTTCGGGCTATCAGCAAACATATCTTGGTGGGTAGTGAGTAGCACAATCCCACCGTTATCCGCATGCTGAGAAAAAAGCGATTCTAGAACCTTCACGCCCTGCTTATCAATCGCAGTCAACGGTTCGTCGAGAATCCACAACATCTGCTTACTCAACCAAAGACGAGCTAAAGCTACGCGACGCTGTTGGCCAGCAGACAATTGACCCGCAGGCACATCTTCTCGGCCTGCAAGCCCTACCTGAGCAAGCGCTTGATAAAGCTCTTCCTTGTTCGTTTCTCCACAATGGATTGACTGGTAGAAACTGAGGTTCTCATAAGCGCTAAGCTCACGTTTTACGCCAGTTTGATGGCCAAGAAAAAGCAGATTTTGATGATACACATCTCGACTTGATTCGATTGGCTCGCCATCCCAAGAGATAGTGCCTTCGTCACGATCACCTAAACCAGTTATAATCCTAAGGAGTGTCGTTTTTCCTGTACCGTTTCGACCTTCAACTTGAACCAGTTCTCCTGGCTTCAATTGAAAAGACAACGATTCAAACAGAACCCTTTCGTCACGAATAGCAGTTAAATTTGAGACTTCTAGCATAGGTAAATTTAGTCGAGTAATGAGAGGGGTATAGTAGCACACCAATATGGTGACAAAACAGGACTAGGCGTTTTCAGTAGAACAAAGTCGGTAAGAAACTGTTACTACTGCATCACAATTTACACATTTTGACCAAAAATGAGATATTGCAATAGTAACAAGCACTTATAAACATCGTTCTATAAACAGTTACTCAGGCACAAAAAAAGAAGCCGAAGCTTCTTTTTAGAGGAGTGTGTAACAAACAGCATGTGTTTATCACGAGTAGCGCTCAATTTAACGGCGTCGAGGTGGATCCCTGCGATCACGAGAGGCGGTGGGATGCTCATCAAACGAGGAAGGGTCGCTTCGTAATGAAGGAATTTTCTCTTTACCGGCAAGCTTATTCTGCAGAGACATCATAAGCTCAGCTTCAGCTTTAGGTAATTCACATTCTTCAATTAACTCGTTAATCCCAGCGCCAAGCTGAACCATTTTCGTTGCACGAGTGTACAAACGTCCATCGGTATCCGCATGTTCCAGTTCGACAATACGTTCATTCAGGTGTTTGATTAGATCTTGTTGTTCAGTCACTTTCTGGCCAAGGCCAACCACAACAGAGCGAACTTCTAGCAATTGCTTACTCGACTTTTGTAGCTCTTTGTCCAAGTTTCGGACTTGCAGACGTGATTGATCCAATTGCTTTTGAATCGCACTTTTTACTTTGCTAATCAAAATCACAATGAATAACGTAAAAAACCCAACTCCAGCAATCAGTGCAGCAGGGCTTAAAGGAAGCGCTTCAAACATTATAGGTGAGCCATCTCATCCCATTCGTCTTCGCTTAGTAGTTTGTTCAAATCTACTAAGATAAGCAGCTTGCCATCGCGGTTGCTTACGCCCTGGATGAACTTCGCGCTTTCATCAGTACCAACACTTGGTGTTGTATCGATTTCAGAAGAACGTAGGTAAACCACTTCAGCAACGCTATCAACCAGGATGCCAATAACTTGACGCTCAGATTCAATAACGATGATACGAGTGTTATCCGTGATTTCACCTTGCATCAAACCAAAGCGAGAGCGAGTGTCGATAACAGTAACAACGTTACCACGTAGGTTAATAATACCTAGAACGTAGTCAGGAGCACCTGGTACCGGAGCAATCTCACTGTAACGCAGTACTTCACGAACTTGCATTACATTGATGCCGTAAGTTTCTTCTTCTAGCTGGAATGTTACCCATTGAAGTACTTCGTCATTCGTTTGATCTTTTCTTACTTCAACTTCACTCATTTGAGACATAGATAATCCTCTTGCCGTCGTTACCGACCACTATTATTAACTTAATGCTTTTGTTGTACCAATCGTGGTACTAGCTCAATGCTTTTACATCTAGCCCTGCATTTAGCATGGCGATTAATGCTTCGACATGGATCAAAGCACACATTTTTTCTTTTACCATACCAGCGAGCCATGGGCGTTTTCCTGCCATTTCTCGCCAACGTACTTTGTCAGTATTCAGCAGTTCGGTGCCTTTAAGCTCAGTGCTTGCAAGCCCCCATAAGCTTTCTCCAAGCATCACTATATATTGATAGTTTTCTTTGTATTCGTCACTGGCTAACTTCTCAGCCATCACCCATTTTGCGGTGTCGACCACATCTAACTGGCTATCTCGGTTGGTTTGTAACCCCAAGTACCAAGATGGTTTGCCAATAATATGATTGACCTCCTCGAGGCGATGGATGCCACCCAGTTCATCTAGCGGTACCGCGAAGGTCACGCCATTGACATCGAAATACAAAACTTGGAAGTCTTCTGTTCGAGCCGTACTTTCCCAAGAAGTAAAATGCCCTGCACCGCCCGCTTGTGTTTCTGGCTCAGTCGCGGACTCAATGTCAGGAGCATCGGCTTCGATTTCAGAAACTTGCTGCTCAACGACTAGAAGCTCTGCTTCTGCTGTTGGTTCTTCGATTGGCTGCAGTTCCACTTGAGGTTCTGTCGCTATCGATAAATCTGGTTCCGGAAGATTCCAGTCTTGAATCTCTGGTTCTAATGAGACTTGAACCGACTCGACCGCTGCATCAAACATTTGCATGTCTGCTTGCTGAGCGATTTTCTGCGTGTTCTGGTCCATCAGTTCATCGAGGTTCAGGTCCTCAACAACATTGGTTGCCTCTAGCCGACTCAGAAGCTTCTGAACGTCCTCTAGATTAGGTACTTCAAACTCAGCTGCACGTATTTCGGCGTAGCTTGAGTGATGACTCGCTAATTGACGCTCTGGCTCTGGCTCTGGCTCTGGCTCTGGCTCTGGCTCTGGCTCTGGCTCTGGCTCTGGCTCTGGCTCTGGCTCTGGCTCTGGCTCTGGCTCTGGCTCTGGCTCTTCAGAATGTGACTCATCATCAGATTCGTCAACTAAAAACTCTTCAGTTTCAAAGCTTTCATCACCTAATAGCGCAGTAAAGTAGTCATCTAGTGCTTGTTCACTCGATAGACCTGGTCTCGCTATTGTTGAATCTTTATTCTCGCTCATTTATCGCCAACCTTTCGAGATAAATAAGCAGCTGTTTATAAGCAAATACACCTCGGCTACCCGACGCAAAGTGAGAGGCTGGCAAGCGCTTTAAGCTTGCATCTCTAAACTTGGTATCAATCGGTACAGCTGATGTCCAAACTTGGTTTGGATAATCATCTTTCAGCTGCGTGAGAGTTTGCAGCGATGCCTTGGTTCGTTTGTCGTACATGGTAGGGACAATCGTCACCTTAAACGGTGTTTTACGAGACTTCTGCATAATGGTTAGCGTGCGAATCATGCGCTCTAAACCTTTCATCGCCAGAAACTCGGTCTGTACCGGAATCAAAATACGATCACTCGCCGCTAAGGCATTCACCATCATCACACCAAGAATTGGCGGACAGTCGATCAACACATAGTCGTAATCACCTTTCAACGCGGCCAAAGCACGCTTCAAGATTAATCCCATGCCGCTTCGATTTCCCATCACACGATCAAGTGTTGCCAGTGACATATGTGCTGGAATGATATCGATGCCTTCAACTTCGGTTTGTAACGTCAATGGTCTAACCGTCTGCGCAGAAAACTCACTAAGCTGAAACAGATCGAACAAGCTAGACTCCACCGTATCTGAGTCGTAACCCAGATAGGTGGTCAGTGATGCATGTGGGTCCGTATCAACCAGCAACACACGGTGCCCTTTTAGAGCAAGCAGGCCTGCCATGGTCACAGTCGTGGTTGTTTTACCAACACCACCTTTTTGGTTTGCAACACTCCAAACAATCATCGCGATTTACCTAAGCTAACCCAACTTCAACCAAGATCCGTTCCGCGATGCGGTCCAGAGGTAGGTCTTCGGTAGAAATGCCAGCTTTTGCTACAGCTTGAGGCATACCATATACAACACAGCTATCTTCATCTTGCGCCCAGACAGTCGAGCCCGCAGTTTTCAACATGCGTGAACCTTCACGACCATCTGCGCCCATGCCAGTCAGTATCATAGACAACACTTTGTCGCCGTAGATCTTAGCTGCAGAGCCGAAAGTCACATCGACACATGGTTTGTAATTCATGCGATCGCCGCCATCAATAATTCTTAGGCGAGCCGAACCTGCACGACCATCAACCATCATCTGCTTGCCGCCCGGAGCAAGGTAAGCAACACCAGGCTTCAACACGTCTCCGTCTTGAGCTTCGCGAACTTCGATCTTACACAAGGTGTTCAAGCGACTAGCAAAAGCCGCAGTGAAAGTCGCAGGCATATGCTGAACTAGCACAATCGGGTGCGGGTAGTTCGCAGGGATGCGCGTTAAAATCTTCTGTAGCGCAACAGGACCGCCAGTCGATGTGCCAATGGCAGTTAATTGATACTTTTTGCCCGAGGCTCTGAACTTCGCAGCGGTTGCTGCAGCAGGTCTAGCGGCTGGAGCAGCATTAGAAACCGGTTGACGCAATGGCGTTGATGTTGACGCTGTTGCTGTCACTCTAGGTGCAATTGGTGCACGACGCATGAAAGCACGTTTAGCCGCAATCTGAATCACACGCTGTTGAAGTAACGCAACGGCATCATCGCGGTTACGTGCGATGTCTTCGAACTTCTTAGGTAGGAAGTCTAAAGCACCTGCATCTAGAGCATCTAATGTCGCTTTAGCACCGTCATGCGTTAGCGATGAAAACATCAAAATAGGCGTTGGAGACGCCGCCATAATTTCACGAACGGCAGTGATACCGTCCATGACAGGCATTTCGATGTCCATGGTAATTACGTCAGGTCTTAGCTGTTTCGCTTTCTCTACCGCTTCCTTACCATTTACCGCAACATCGATGACTTCTAGGCGAGCCTCTGAATTGATGATCTCGCTTACTCGACGACGAAAAAAGCTCGAATCATCAACGACTAATACTTTAATCGCCATATTTATCCTTAAATTAAATTCTTGACGCAGCTGCGTACTGCTTCAACAAGTCCGGCACATCTAGAATCAATGCAATGTGACCATCACTTGTAATTGTTGCACCTGCCATGCCTGGCGTACCTTGCAACAGTTTATCAAGCGGCTTGATAACCACTTCTTCTTGACCGATAAGCGTATCAACAACAAAACCAACACGCTGGCTACCTAGTTGCACGATAACCACATGACCATGTCCTTTACGTAGCTCAACATCGCTGGCTTTCGGTGCAAGCCAGTTCTGCAAGTAGAACAGTGGAATCGATTTATCGCGAACGATGATGGTCAACTGGCCATCAACCACGTTAGTGCGGCTTAAATCTAGGTGGAAAATCTCGTTGACCGAAGCCAAAGGCAGTGCAAATGGGTGGCCAGAAACACCAACCATCAAGGTAGGTAGAATCGCTAGTGTCAGTGGAACCTTGATCGTAATCTTAGTGCCTTGCCCCATTTCAGAATCGATATCAATTGAGCCATTCAGTGTGTTGATCGCTGTTTTCACAACGTCCATACCTACACCACGACCAGAGATATCAGAGATCTGCTCTTTACTAGAGAAGCCTGGTGCGAAGATTAGGTTGAAACACTCTTTATTTGATAAACGAGAAGCAGCATCTTCATCCATCAGACCACGCTTGACCGCAATAGCACGAAGCTTATCTGGATCCATACCGCCACCGTCATCAACGATAGCCAGTTCAATGTGGTCACCCTCTTGAGAGGCAGACAGAATCACTTTACCGGTTCTTGATTTACCCGCCATCACTCGGTCTTCCGGCATTTCAATACCGTGGTCAACTGAGTTTCTCACCAAGTGAATCAGTGGATCCGCTAGCGCTTCTACTAGGTTTTTGTCTAGGTCCGTTTCTTCACCGCGCATCTCAAGAACGATGTCTTTTTTCAGGCTACGAGCAAGGTCACGGACAACTCGAGGGAAACGACCAAATACTTTCTTGATCGGTTGCATACGAGTCTTCATTACCGCACCTTGTAGGTCTGCAGTAACAACATCTAGATTAGAAACAGCTTTCGACATTTCTTCGTCGTTGCTGTTTAAACCAAGGCTAACCAATCGGTTACGAACCAATACCAATTCGCCAACCATGTTCATAATGGTATCCAGCGTAGAAGTATCAACACGAACGGTCGCTTCGGCTTGTTGCTTTTTAGCAGGCGCCTTCACTTCCGCTTTCGCAGGTGCACTTGGTGTAGGTTCAGCTTTAACTGCTACTGGAGCAGCTGGTTGCGGCTTAGGTGCAGCTTGTGGTGCCACTGGTTTCGCTTCTGCTGGCTTAGTTGCAGCATCAAGCTCTTCAGCCGATGGACCGTTGCCTGAACCATGTAATTGGTCAAGTAACTTCTCAAACTCTTCGTCTGTCATCAGGTCATCGCCTTCAGACATCGCCGAAACTGGAGCAACAGGAGGAGCTGGCGGTGGTGGAGGCGTCGAACCCGCACTTGTCGGGCTGTTACCCGCGCCATGCAGTTCGTCCAATAACTTTTCGAATTCGTCGTCAGTGATATCACCACTATCAACCACAGGTTGTGGTGCAGCTGGTGCTGGCGGCGGTGTTGGAGCCGCAGATGACGTTGGTGAACCACCTTTACCATGAAGTTCATCAAGCAGACGCTCAAATTCATCTTCAGAGATATCGTCTACTGAAGAAGCGCTGATGCTTGAGCTTTCAACGACCGGTTCAGGTTCAACAGCGATAGGCTCAGGGATAACAGGTGCAGGCGCTTCTACTGGTGCAACTTCGTCCGCTGACTCTGGCTTACAGAGACGGTGAAGCTCATCCAATAATGCTTGATCTGCTGGCACTAAAGGTTCCTGATCTTGCACGGCTTGGAACTGTGTATTAACAGTGTCTAGCGCCTGCAGCATAGTATCCATCAAACCTGATGTTACGCTGCGTTGGCCATTGCGTAGAATGTCGAACACATTCTCGGCACCATGACAAGTATCCACCAGTTCAGTTAATGCTAGGAAACCAGCACCACCTTTTACTGTATGGAAACCACGGAAAATAGCATTTAATAGGTCTTTGTCGTCAGGGTTATTCTCAAGTTCTACCAGCTGCTCTGATAGAAGCTCAAGGATCTCTCCTGCTTCGACTAAAAAGTCCTGAAGAATATCTTCGTCTAAATCGTAGCTCATACGTTACCTTTAAAATCCAAGACTGGATAACAAATCGTCGACTTCATCTTGAGAAGCAACAGCGTCTTCGCGCTCTTCTGGATTCATGATTGGTCCTTCTGGAGCAATCGATGCTTTCTTCTCTGATTTCGGAGTTGGCTCAATCTGATTCGCACCAAATACGGTGAGAATCTCAACCAAGCGCCCTTCAACCTCATTCACCAAGGTAATAACTTTGCTAATTATCTGCCCAGTTAAATCTTGGAAATCCTGAGCCATCAAGATTTCAGTCAGTTGCCCACGTAGTTCGGTACTATCGCCCTCTACTTGGACAAGCAATCCATCAATGCGGTGACATAAAGCTTTAAATTGTGCCAGCTCAATGCGGCCATGCATCAGTTCATTCCATTGAGGCCTTACTTGAAGTAAACACTCGTGTAGGTTGTCTGCGATTGGCATACAGCGATCGACAGCATCCATCGTTTTATTTGCCGCAACTTCCGTTTTATCAATGACATACTGAAGGCGATCCCTTGCATCAGGGATTTCATCATTTGCGATAACGCTAATGCGCTCGTCAAAGTTGAATTGTGTCAAAGAGTCATGGAGGTCGCGAGTCAGACTACCTATTTCTTGAAGCATTGGATTGTCTTGAAGACTAAAGTTGTCTTCATAAATGCTTCTAACAAGAGAATCAGCATCTTGCTGCTCATCGTTTTCAAGCAGCTCTACTAATTTTTTTGCTTGTTCTAATGAAATCATCCTGAGTTCGGCCTTACTCCGCATATTTGTGACGCTTCAACGTTTGAGAAAAACGGGAAACTAAAAAGTTAATGTCTCTCTAGAAGCGCCTAAAACAGGTTATTTTTAATGCTTATAAGCGCTCAAAAATCTTATCTAGTTTCTCTTTAAGAGTTGCGGCAGTGAAAGGCTTCACAATGTAACCATTAACACCCGCTTGCGCAGCTTCGATGATCTGCTCACGCTTCGCTTCTGCTGTGATCATTAGCACTGGAAGGTGCTTCAGTTCAGCATCTGCACGAATGTGTTTTAGCAGGTCGATACCTTGCATGCCCGGCATGTTCCAGTCAGTTACCACGAAATCAAATTCGCCTTTTTTCAGCATAGGTAACGCGGTCAAGCCATCGTCTGCTTCTTGTGTGTTGTTGAAACCTAGGTCGCGAAGTAGGTTTTTAACAATTCGGCGCATCGTTGAAAAATCATCAACAATGAGAATTTTCATGTTTTTGTTCAAATTAGCCTCCACTGAATAAAAATCAGTGTTGTTAGTCGTTCTGTGTCCAAGCACTTAATTTAGTGCGTAAACGCTGCATAGATTGGCTCAATATTTGGCTGACACGAGACTCGCTGACACCTAATACTTCCCCAATCTCTTTTAAATTGAGTTCTTCGTCGTAATAAAGCGAAAGCACTAAGCCTTCTCTTTCCGGAAGCTGTTTTATCGAATCGATCAAAGCTTGGCGGAATGACTCATCAGCAACCCCTTGAAAAGGCGCGTTATCTTGAGAGTCTTCATTCGGAGATATTACATCATCTGAGACGCCTAAATCTTCGATCCCGACCAGTCTTGAGCAATTAATATCAGTTAAAGCACTATGATACTGCTCTAAACTGAGTCCCATGTGCTTTGCCACTTCGGCATCGCTTGGGTCGCGGTTGAGAGTGCTCTCTAATTCCGCAATTGCACTGCTGATTTCTCGATTGTTTTTATGAACCGATCTCGGCACCCAATCTCCTCGGCGAATGTCATCCAACATTGCGCCACGGATTCGAATACCGGCATACGTCTCAAAGCTTGCGCCTTTGGTACCATCATAGTTTTGTTGCGCTTCAATCAAGCCAATCATGCCAGCTTGAATCAAGTCATCAACCAATACATTAGGCGGTAATCGCCCCAACAAGTGATGAGCGATACGTTTAACCAACACAGAGTACTTCTCAAAAAAAGCCTGTTGGCTATTGTGATTAGCGTGTTGGTCGTAGGTAAGCGCTTTATTCACCAAATGGTTCCTCTACAAATTCAGTACGGTTCAGCAGCCTTTCAACAAAGAACTCCAAGTGTCCACTTGGTGTTTTTGGTATTGGCCAGGTCAATGCTTTATTTGCCAATGAGCTGATTGCCAATGCAGCTGGAGAGCGAGGAAACGCGTCGACTACGATTTTCTGTCTCTTGACTGATTGACGTACTTTATCATCTAAAGGAATACATGCTACGAGTTCGAGGCTCACATTCAAGAAGCGCTCTGTGACCAAAGTCAATTTTGCAAATAATTCTCGGCCTTCGCGGTAGCTTCTGACCATATTTGCGACAACTTTAAATCGCTGAACTTGGTGCTCTCTGCTCAAAAGCTTAATCAACGCATATGCATCTGTGATTGAGGTAGGTTCGTCACATACCACGACCACTACATCTTGCGCGGCTCTTGAGAAACTGATCACCATGTCCGAGATACCAGCCGCGGTATCTACTAGCAAGATGTCCATCTCGTCTTCGAGTGTACCAAATGCGCGAATCAAACCAGCGTGTTGTGCGTGTGATAGCTCTGTCATGCTCTGAGTGCCTGAAGTCGCTGGAATAATTTTAATTCCGTGCGGACCTTCAACAATCGCATCTTTGAGTTCACACTCACCCGCTAACACATGTCCAAGGTTTCGCTTAGAGCGAATACCCAGCATGATATCGACGTTTGCAAGGCCTAAGTCGGCATCAAGCACCATGACTTTTTTACCTTGGCGCGCCATACAAATAGCCATACCTAACGTCACGTTAGATTTACCAACGCCACCTTTACCGCCCGTTACCGCAATAACTTTGGTGATTGAAGGCTTGGTTAAGCGACGGAGGCCGCTAGCTTGATCGTGTATCATATTTTCATTCATATTTATCCGCCGCCTAGAGCCCTTCAGAATCGCTATTCCAGTAATGAGGTTCATTCTCTGTAGATTTCTCTAATAGCTCATTTGCCTTAGCAATCATGTACTTTGGTTGAGCTATAACGATATCTTCAGGAACTCGTTGACCATTTGCTATGTAAGCAACTGGTAATGCATTTTGTATTACGACACTGATGAATTCACCAAGACTGAGGGATTCATCCAATTTAGTCATGATGCATCCCGACAACGGGATTCTTCTAAAGTGTTCAATTGTTTCTTGTAGTACTTTGCGTTGCGCTGTAGCCGGCAAAACAAGGTAGCTATTGATAACGGAACCACTCTCTTGCATCAATGTGTCTAACTGCTCAGATAGGCGAACATCTCGTTGTCCCATACCTGCAGTATCGACCAGAATCAGGCGACGATTACGTAACTGATATATTACATCGGCCAGTTCGCTAGAATCTTTAGCAACTCTTACAGGACAACCCATAATTCGACCATAAATCGATAACTGCTCATGTGCACCTATGCGATATGTGTCTGTTGTCACTAGTGCTACGTTGTCTGCGCCATATTCCATGGCAGCGCGAGCCGCAAGCTTTGCAACCGTCGTCGTTTTACCCACGCCGGTTGGGCCAAGTAGAGCCACAATTCCGCCGCGTTTTAAAATATCTTTCTGTGTCACGGAGATCTGGTCAGCAACCAAGGCTAACAACGCCTTCCATGCACGAGCTGGTTTGGTATCTTCTGGAATGTAACAAGCCATCTGATCAGCAAGCTCTGCTGACACGCCCATACGTTCAAGACGTTTGATAAGCATGGCTCTCAGTGGTTCGCGACGCTCAACTTCTTGCCACATCAGTCCTGACACTTGATGCTCTAACAGACGGCGAATTGAAGTCATCTCTTCGCGCATCGTTTCCATTTCAGTATCAGAGCCTTTGGATTGACCACTGTCACGGCCGCGATCATAGCGAGTCGGATCCAAACGAGGCGCTGGGCGCTCAACTCGGCGATCTTCAGCAATCAATTTAGAAAGGCCGGTTTCGCGAGCAAATGCTGAATCTAGACTACCGCTCGATGGCTGGCTGTTGTGCGACAAGTGGCTATTGCTAGATTGGCGATTGAGTAATGCAGACAGAGAGTCTTCGTTTTCAGCTCGGTGCTGAGGTTCATCATCCGTACCATGACTGTATTGCTTAAGCATGTTTGCAAAGCGCTTCGTCATTGAGCGTCCACCTTCAGAGTTTGACTGAAGGCTTACCTTGTCATCATCTAATTCGCGACGTCCTGCCGGAGCTGAAGGAGCGGCCATTTGCGTGTATTGGTTATGCGCAGGCTGCTGAGGTTTGTTGAGTCTTGGGCTCGCTGTTGACGGGCTAGATTCGCCATCAATAGCGGCAACAATTTCCACGCCACCTGCGACCTTTTTGTTAGACATGATCACAGCGTCTGAACCAAGTTCTTCTTTCACTTGGAGCAGAGCAGTTCGCATATCTTTTGCAAAAAATCGTTTAATTTTCAATTCGATCGTCCGTTCTAATTAGGCGGCTTAATTACCAACAGCTTGTACTATACGTATCTGCTTTTCATCCGGTATTTCTTGGTAAGACAGCACTCTCAAGCTTGGGATCGTGTTCTTCACGAACTTAGCTAGAGTCGAACGTAATACGCCTGAAGTCAGTAGCACTGCAGGCTCCCCTTTCAGCTCTTGCTCTTGAGTCGCTTGGCTAAGAGAGGTCTGTAAACGTTCCGCTAAACCAGGTTCAATACCAGCAGATTCTCCGCCGGATGCCTGCATGGTTTGATGCAAGATTTGTTCCAGCTCAGGAATTAGGGTTATTACAGGCAATTCTGCCTCTATCCCATTGATTTCCTGAACAATTAATCGTTTCAACGAGATACGAACTGCCGCAGTTAATATGTCAGGTTCTTGACTCTTGCTTGAGTACTCCGACAAAGTTTGGACTATGGTTCGGATATCACGGATTGGGATCGCTTCATTAAGTAGGTTTTGTAGCACTTTCACTACCACACCAAGCTGCAGCTGATCCGGTACAAAACCTTCAACCAACTTAGGTGTTGAGCGGCTAAGCATCTCAAGTAGATTCTGAACCTCTTCATGACCAATAAGCTGCGACGCGTTGTTGGTAAGCAGCTGGCTGAGATGAGTTGCTAGCACGGTCGACGAGTCAACTACTGTGTAGCCAAGAGCCTGTGCATGCTCACGTTGCTCCTCACGAATCCACACCGCTTCAAGACCAAATGCCGGATCGATGGTCGGCTCACCATCGATCATCCCGTATACTTGACCTGGGTTAATCGCGAGCTCCATATCCGGTTTTATCTCAGCCTCACCCACTGCAACCCCCATCAAGGTGATTCGGTAGCTGTTTGGTGTCAGTTCTAAGTTGTCACGGATGTGTACTGCTGGGATCAAGAAGCCGAAATCTTGAGACAACTTCTTACGTACACCTTTAACGCGCTCTAGTAGTTCGCCGCCTTGGTCTCTGTCTACCAGAGGAATCAAGCGGTAGCCTACTTCAAGACCAATAATATCAACAGGTTGAACGTCATCCCAAGAAAGCTCTTTTTGTGACCCCGTCTCTCCACTGGCTTCAACAGCTGCAGGGAGGTTCGGCTCCAATGCCTTCTTCTTCTGTTTCTTATCGATATAATAAGCCGCACCACCAGCTATTGCAGCTAGGCTCAAGAATGAGAAGTGTGGCATGCCCGGAACAATACCCATCACACCGAGAATCGCCGCAGTGATCATCAAGGCTTTTGGATTGTCGAACATCTGGAAGATGAGCTGTTGGCCCATGTCTTCATCGGTATTTTGACGCGTTACCATCATCGCTGCAGCGATCGACAGTAATAGAGATGGAATTTGTGCAACCAGACCATCACCGATAGTCAGTAGCGTGTAGATCTCGATAGCTTCACCGAAACCCAAACCAAATTGAGCCATACCTATGCTCAAGCCACCAATGATGTTGATGAACAGGATCAAAATACCCGCTATCGCATCACCTTTAACGAACTTCGAAGCACCATCCATCGAACCGTAGAAGTCGGCCTCTTTGGTAACTTCAAAACGTCGCAGACGCGCCTGATCTTGGTCGATCAAACCCGCATTCAAATCGGCATCGATTGCCATTTGTTTACCCGGTAACGCATCCAAGGTAAAACGTGCACTTACTTCCGAGATACGGCCTGCACCTTTGGTAACAACCATGAAGTTGATGATCATTAAGATCAAGAACACAACTAAACCAACCGCGTAGTTACCACCGATAACCACGTTACCGAAGGCCTCAATCACGTTACCCGCAGCATCGCCACCTTCATGACCGTGTAGTAGAACCACACGAGTAGATGCAACGTTCAAAGCCAATCGAAGCAGAGTCGCAATAAGAAGGACGGTCGGGAAAGCGGCGAAATCTAAAGGTCTTCGTGTGTAAACCGATACCAGTAACACAACCATAGCGAGTGCGATGTTGAAGGTGAAGAACATATCCAGCAAGAACGCAGGAATCGGCAACACCACCATCGCCAGCGTGGCAAGTACCATAACAGGCGCACCAATTGCAGGCATGGCACGGTTAGGGATTTTTGGTAGCTTGTCCGCAAAAGGCAGGGAGAATTTCATAAATCTAGATAGTTTCGCTATGTTGTCGCCTCTCGCCAAGCAAATTGGGCTCAGGGCTAAGCTATGTTGCCAACGTTATTAGCAACAAGGTTTATAGTGATCAGGTTTACCATGACCGGCTTATAATGTTCAGGATTGATATAGCAAACACTGTACCAATATCGAACGTCAATTTATCAGCGCTTTGTTGGCAAACAGAAGCCAATTAATGCCTCTATTATCAAGCTTCATAAGGCTGAGCTCAAGTAATTGATCTAATGACGTAAATCAGGTGGGATCGGCATATTAGAATCTTGCAGTTTTGGCCTCTCACCACCACGTTTTCGATATTGTTTTAGCTGGAACACATATGCAAGCACTTGAGCTACAGCGGTAAACAGACCGTCAGGAATTTGTTGTTCGAGCTCAGTGGTGTGATACAGCGCCCTCGCAAGCGGTGGTGCAGGAACAATATAGATATCATGTTCTCGGGCGATTTCACGGATCTTCATCGCCATATGGTCAACGCCCTTAGCAACCACAATAGGCGCTTTATCTTGATTCTGCTTATAGCGCAAAGCCACCGAGAAGTGTTCCGGGTTGGTGACAATCACGTCCGCTTGAGGTACATCAGCCATCATACGACGCTGAGCCGCTTCCCTTTGCAACATACGAATTCGACCTTTCACTTCAGGCTTACCTTCAGTGTCTTTAAATTCGTCTTTCACTTCTTGCTTGGTCATCTTCAATTGATCTGCGTGTTGCCAGATCTGGAATGGAATATCGATGGCTACCACAATGAGCAGAGAACAACTGATTAGCAGAATGAAGTTAAGCAAGATATCTAAGGCGTGAAAGATATTCTGCGGATAGACATCCATGCTCAGCTGCATTAAGTCATGTTGGGAAGCCTGAATCAGATAAACCGCCATTCCCGATACCAGCGCCACTTTCAAAATCGATTTAATCAGTTCGACCCAGCTTTGCAGGCCAAACATACGCTTGATACCACTGAGAGGATTGAGCTTAGACGCCTTTGGCATCGCTGCTTGCATCGAGAAGTTAATCCCGCCAACCCCAGCTGCGCCAATAACAGCCGCAATAAACAAGGTGATCAGAATTAAGAACAGCGGAAACAGCAAGTTCACCAATGAACCACCAGCAATTTCCAGTAGTTTGTTGGTATCAAAGATTTCATCGCGGCTTAAAGAAAACAGACGTTGCATGGCCTCGAACAGCGCCTTCGCCATCGATTCACCAAACCACATTAATGCAACGGCACCGACAATTAATACCGATGCTGACGCCAGCTCTTTTGACCTTGCAACCTGCCCTTTCTCTTTGGCCTGTTGCAAGCGTCTGGGCGTGGCGTCTTCTGTGCGTTCTTGACCGTCTGACTCTGCCATTTCAGTCTCCTAGCAATCTAACCGGATTAGACGACATATCTGTTGCTCGCCTTGCATCCAAAATAGCTCATAGTGACTATATAAGCCGCCAAGGATGTACCAACAAAGTAACAGACCCACGAGTAGCGCAAATGCAAAACCCAAAGAAAAGATATTTAACTGAGGCGCGGCACGTGTCATTACACCGAATGACAGGTTTATCGTCAGCAGCGCGATAATACCCGACAATGACATCGCCAATGCCGCTTTGAACATGATGCCGAGCCATAGTGCCAGCTCTCGAAAATCGACCGAGGTCAGAGAGCCACTGCCAATCGGCAGAGTTTTAAAACTGAATACCACCAGCTGCAACATCTTCAAGTGACCATCGGTCGCCAAGAAAAACATAGTCGCAAGTAGCATGAAGAGCTGACCCAATACTGGCGTGTTCTGACCGTTTGCCGGGTCGACCATAGAGGCGAAACCCAAGCTCGATTGCATACCAAGTATCTGACCGAGCATAACAAAGGTTTGAATCATGAACTGAGTGACAAAGCCCATCGCCACACCAATCACAATTTGCTCGAAGACAGTTAGGAAGCCTTGGAAAGAGAGCAGTTCAATCTCTTTGGGAACCGCGGGAATCGCAGGCATTACTGCGAAGGTAATCGCCAAACCTAAGTACAGACGAATACGCGGCGACACAAAACGTGCCCCCGTGACCGTCATCACCATCAGCATGGCTGAGATGCGAGTGTAAGGCCAAAAATAATTGGCTAACCACTCTAGTACAAGGCTCGTTGGATATTCCATATCGGTTTAATACAGAACTTGAGGCAAACGTTCGATGAGCTCAAAGAAGAACTCCATCATCATCTGAGTCATCCAGTGCGCAAACAGCATCAAGGCCAATAAGGTCACAATTAAACGCGGTAGGAAACTCAATGTTTGTTCGTTGATCGAGGTCGCTGCTTGGAAGATAGCAACGACCAAACCAATAAGCAGGCTGGGGATAATGATGGCGCAAACCATGATTAACACCATCCAAAGTGCGTCTCGGAACAACTCTACGAATATTTCAGGATTCATGATGTCCCCTAGCTACAAGGCAAAACTGCCGGCGAGTGTGGAGAGTATCAGGTTCCAACCATCAACAAGAACGAACAGCATCAGTTTAAACGGCAGCGATACGATCATTGGTGACAACATCATCATACCCATCGCCATCAATACCGACGCCACCACCAAGTCGATGATCAAAAATGGCAAGAACAACATAAAGCCAATCTGGAACGCGGTTTTGAGTTCAGAGGTGATAAACGCAGGAATCAACACTGCCATTGAAACGTCTTCCGGGTTGGTCACTTCCGAACCGGAGATCTCAACAAAAGTCTCTAAGTCTTTGATTCGGGTCTGTTTTAGCATGAATGATTTAATCGGCCCTTGGGCAACATCAAATGCTTGTCGTGCGGTTATCTGCTCATTCAAATAAGGTTGAACCGCTTGCTCATTCACCTGATTGATCACCGGCGACATGATGAAGAAGGTCAAGAATATTGCGATACCAATGATGACTTGATTCGATGGCGTTTGTTGCAAACCCATTGCCTGACGCAGGATGGACATCACCACCACAATACGGGTGAACGAAGTCATCAAAATAACCATTGCCGGCAAGAAGCCAAGCATGGTCATCAACGCAAGAATTTGCAGGTTTATCGAGTAGTCTTCACCACCGTTAGCATTGGTCGTCATGGTGAAGGCAGGAATGCCGCCCCCGTTACCCGTCAAGCTGCCGGTGGTCATGGTGGTCGATTTAGCTTGGTCTTGTTCCATAGTGCTGATGGTGACCGACTCTGAGCCCGCGGTGTTGGCGGGAATAACAGTGCCGTCTTCAGCCTGTGCAAATACCGACACACTAAAAAAAAGGGTACAGAGAAGAGTAAGCTGAACCAGCAGCACTTTCACCGCACGGAAAGCTCCGATTTGGTAAAAGTAAGATGAGTTCAAAAGTCCGTTATTTGTTTGCATCTTTTTTCATGAGCTGGGAAAGCTGACTTGAGAATGTACTTTTTTCCAGCATCTCCTGAGTAAGAGGTTTATCAAGCTTAGAGATCAGCTGAATAGATTGAGTGGTAATGCCCACCAAGAACTGCTCATCGCCCGCTTGCACAATAGCGATACGCTCTTTTGTGCCCACAGGGATTTGTCTAACAATCGCCAAACCTTGTTGATTGGACATCGCTGGCACTTGCATGCGCTTAAGCAACCAAGCAATAAATAAAATGAAGGCTATAACGAAAATTAGCGACCCAAAAGTGGTCGCTAAATCAAGAGAAGGTGGCGTTGCTGCAAAGGCAACAGAAGGAATAGCAAACAGCCCAACTCCAACTATTGCTCGAGATAAGCTCTTCAGCCCTTGAGGTAAACTCGTCAACCTTAGAGACGATAAGCGCATTAACGTAGCTTCTTAATACGTTCTGTTTGGCTAATTACGTCGGTCAAACGAATACCAAATTTGTCGTTCACCACAACCACTTCACCGTGAGCAATCAGAGTACCATTGACCATCACATCCAGTGACTCACCAGCAATACGGTCTAACTCTACGACCGAACCTTGGTTCAATTGCAGAAGGTTGCGGATACTGATCTGAGAACGGCCAACTTCCATAGAAATGGTGACTGGGATATCCATGATGGTATCCAGCTTGCGGCGCTCGTCTTCAGAAATCGGAGACGATGAATCAGTTAGCTCATCAAGTGGTGCCGCAAGCACATCGTCAACATCAATTGACGGTGCAGAAGGGTCTTCACCAAGTGCTGCAGCCCATTCGTCTGCTAGCTTTTGATCTTCACTAGGTTCCATTACCAATTCCTATACTTTTATCTATTTTGCTATTCGTTATCATCGCTATTTTCTAGTTCAGACATTAAGTCTTTGCCTAGGAAAGCGAGATCAGTTTTGACCACATGAGGTCTTTGAATTTTTTCAGAAATCTGTACCGCGAGTTTTTCACCCGAGCGCCCCATTTTTACACGGTAGGTCGGTAACTCTTCTACGAACATGGTCGCGTGCTCAGGCATGTTCATTGGAATGACATCACCAGGGCGCAGCTCCATTAAGTCACGTAGTGAGATATCTTGCTCTAGAAGGTTGACGCGGAAGTTAACAGGCACGTCCATGATTTCATCACGCAGTGCCGTGCTCCAACGAACATCGGTTTCCATTTTGTCTGATTGAACACCCGCATCAAGCAGTTCACGGATCGGCTCAACCATGGAGTAAGGCATGACCACATGGAAATCGCCACCGCCGCCATCCACTTCAATATGGAATGAGCTCACTACGATAACTTCGGTTGGGCTCACAATGTTCGCCATACTCGGGTTCACTTCAGAATCCAAGTATTCAAACTCAACCCCCATTACTGGTGACCAAGCTTCTTTGTAATCTTCAAATACAATCTTCAGCAACAGCTGGATAATACGTCTTTCCGTTGGCGTAAACTCACGGCCTTCAATCTTGGCGTGGAAGCGACCATCACCACCAAAGAAGTTTTCTACAAGAATGAAAACAAGACGTGCTTCCATGGTGATCAGCGCCGTACCTTTAAGCGGACGGAAACGCACCATGTTTAAACTGGTTGGTACGTACAGAGTGTTTTGGTATTCACCAAATTTCATCATCTGTACGCCGTTGATCGACACTTCAGCCGTTTTACGCAACATATTAAACAAGCTAATTCGCATATGACGTGCGAAACGCTCGTTAATAAGTTCAAGGGTCGGCATTCGACCACGGACGATTCGATCTTGAGAGGAGAAGTCAAAATTGACCGCACTGTCATTGTCGGTCTCTAAGACATCTTCAACTTCTTCAACATCATCAACGCCGTGTAACAGCGCATCAATTTCGTCTTGGCTTAATAAATCGGTCACAAATTACCTATTGAATTACGAAGTCAGTGAATAACACTTTTTCAATCACAGGCTGGCCAACAGCTTGAGCCAGACTTGCTTTAATATCTTCTGTCGCTTTGTCACGCAGTTCCACTCGCCCTGTTGGTGAGCGAAGTTGATCAACCGTTGCCGAAGCGAATGTTGCGAGCAGCGTGCTCTCTACTAGTGGAGAGTGGTAACGTGCCAGGTCTTCATTTTTGCTACCACGCACCATCAGCTGCGCTTTTATCTGAACTAGGCGATCTTTTTTATCACCTGTTACATTGAACAAGAAGGGCTGAGGGATGTTCACATACATAACAGGCTCTGCTGCAACCACAGCTGTTGCGGGCTGAGACTGAGATTCTGAGGCACTATCATCGGAGCCTAAGAAAAAGAACAGCGCACCACCGATACCAAGCAGTAAAACAACGACCGCTATAATGATAATAAGGAGCTTACTCTTTCCTTTAGGTGCATCTTGTACTTCTGCCATACTTTACTCTAACTTCCTGTTCTTTCGATTCACTGACGGTTCTGCCTATCAGCTGGTTCTGTCTATTAACTAAATGCGCTCAGCCTGATATTAGGCATAATAACTAATTCCATCACGCTTTGATGCGACATTCAATTCAAGATTGCTGCCACTATCAAGGTTTTCATCACCTTGCGTATCATTTGTGCGGTTAGAGCCTGATTGTTGCTCACCACTGTTGTATCTATCTTGCCCCTGACCTGAACTTTGCTGTTGAACGGATGAATCGGCAAGCTGCATACCCTGCTGAGCAAGCATCTCCCTCAATCGAGGTAAGGTTTGTTCAATCACATCCCTCGCCTGTTGGCTGTTCACCGTAAAATGCACGTTCGCCACGTCATTATTCATGGTCATGCGGATCTTCATCTGACCCAGTTCTGGTGGATCGAGTCGAATGTCTAAGTTCTTAAGGTTTTTAGACATCATCATTTGTACTTTTTCAGCGACCTGTTCGTTTGCTAGCTCTTTAGTCAGCTGCAACGGTGCCTGTTGAGCGGCTTGAATCTCGGCTCGTGTTGGTGCCGAACCTGCGTTAGCTGCACCTTGCACGCCAGCCGCAGAAGCGATCTGCTGAGCAAATGTGGTGTCTTTCGAATCTTCCTTAGCACCGGCTTTGCCAAGACCGGAAAGAGCAGCTGCACCAGCGCCGGCCTTAAGCAACATGTCTGTTGAACCCGCTTTAGTCGCGGCAGGTGCTGCATTCAGCGCCACACCTTGCGCGGTTAACGCCGGATCCAACGCAGCTTGTGGCTGTTGTGCTGCGACATTAGCTTGTTGAGCAGCTGCCTGTTGGGCTACATGTGTATTATTAGCGTGCAGCATTGCTGCTTTATCCGTCGCTGCATGAGTGGTAGCGGCATTACTTGTCGATTGCGCTGCAGCTTGTGCCGTAGTTTGCTGCGTAGCTGTCGCAACCACTGCTGTTGAAGCTGCCGCTGCTAAGGCTTTGGCTTCATTTGAATCTGTATTATCCCAATCAATCGCAACAGGCTCAGCAGAGGCATTGTTTGCGCCCGGAGCTTGGCTCAATAAAGCCGTTGCTTGTTGCTGAACGTTTACGAGTTGTTTATCCAAAACGTCTAACTCAGCGGTTGTTTTAGCCAGCATCGCTTGTTCATCTGTTGTCAAACTTGCGCCACTTTGCTGCTTCTGCAGCAAACCATCAACAACAGACTGTTTTGACTCAATCTGAGCGTTCAGTTGATTGAGCGCTTTGGTGTGTGTATCTACCTGTTTTGCCAACTCAATATCCGCTGGAGACAGTGCTTGGCTTTGTCCTGCAACTTCTGCTTGTGCCGCATTTTTCTGGCTGAGCTCTCGGCTCATGCTTGCTTCAATCTGCTCTGGAGTAACGCCTTTATCCATCAACTGACGAATTTCATCATCTGTTAATTGGGAAACGCCTTTCCCGCCAGTCAGCACAGCAATTTCAGAGTCCACTTCTAGCGCGCTACCTTGATTCGCTGCGTTGGTTTGCTGGAGTTGCTTACCCATTTCACCTGCAACTGAGAAGCCTGTAACAGAAGCTCCAGGAATACTACCTTGAGCTTGCTCAACCTGAGACTGTTCTAACTGAGAGTGCTGTGGCAAGGCTTTGCCGTTCGGCGTCTGATTCAGCGTTTTATTTGCCTCATCCAACTGACCTAATAACTTGTTTCCTTCATTCATCGCAGCCGCCGCTTGCGATGCTTGAGTCGGTTCGTCTAGCGCTGTTGAAGGTTGACCTTGCGGTTGAGCTGTCTGTTCCTTCAAGCCATTGTTGTAAGCCAATTCATCTTTCTCACCCGCCTTGTTAGCGGTAGCGGTATCATCGGCTGAATTCGCTTTAAGTTGCGACTCTGAGCTAGAGACAGCCTCTACAGGAGTTTTGTCTGTGGCTTGCTCACCCTCAACTTCTGAAGCCACTTGCTTACTTTGTGCTTGACTTGACTCATCCGTAGTCTCAGCTGTTGAGTTCGTTTTCTTTGCTTCATCTGAAGCTTCACTTTCCGTAGAGGCTTGTTTAGCATCAGATTTTGTAGTGCTGTCTGCTTCTTTTTCCGTTGCTTTGCTACCACTCTCTTCAAAGCCGAGCGCTTCTTTAAAAGATTCAAAGAAACCTTTTGAATCACCGGTTTCCTCCACCTTAGAAGCGGCAGAACCGGTATCCAACAACGAAGACGTTGTATTGGTCGCTGAATTTGAAGAAGGACTAACATTCATATATACAAGCTCTATCTACTAGCTTTGCCACCCTAAACAGGTGACAAAAAGAAAGTCGGATGCTTTTCATACCTTTGGAAGGCACAAGGCGCAATTTTATATAAATCAGAGCAAGAAACATGCCTAGAAATCTCGGCTAATCACCATGTGAACAGCGCCAGTAAGATTCGTGGCTCAGGATCACATCTTCTTTCGACTATAGAGCAAAGTTGAAAACTCATCCATTTGCTTTTGTTCTCTTTGATCCTGTAATTTGGCTTTCTCTTTCTGCTTCTTCTCCATCAACCACTCATAGGATTTACGTTTCTTACGCAGTTCCATCCAGTAGTTCTGGCAGTTGTCGACCTGATTTTTAAAGTGATGCTCCGCTTCTCGCTGTTTAGAAAGCGTTTCATCCAATTGAGTTAAGAAGCGATTCAAATGCCCATATTGACTGGCTGTTAGCCCAGCTTTGCCTCTATCGACAAGTTGCTGGCAATAATCCAGTCGATACTTTTCAATCTGTGCGACCTGTTCGTAGTAACCTTGCAGCTCCGCATTCGCTTTGTTGAGCGCTAATACCGCTTGGTTTTCTTGGTCTTTTGCTTGGTCGAGAAGAAACTCTAATGCGTTATCCATGACTAACCTTAATCACCTGCTAGCCACCCAGCACGTGCTTCAACATGTTGACGCACATGTCGTATGGCACTGTTTCTTTCATCTTCTGCTGTAAGTACTCATCTAACTTCGGCTTCAAGGTGAAGGCGCTATCAATCGCAGGGTCGGTACCCGGCTTGTAAGCACCAATCGACACCAAGTCTTGGTTCTTGCGACAGATAGAAAGCACTTGTCTTACGGCTTTCGACATCAACACATGTTCTTCGGTGGTAATTTGAGGCATCACACGGCTGACGGATTTCTCAACGTCAATCGCAGGATAATGACCCGCATCTGCCATTTCACGCGACAACACAACGTGGCCATCGAGGATCGCTCGTGAGGCATCGGCGATTGGGTCTTGTAGATCATCACCTTCGGTTAATACTGTAAAAAAGGCTGTGATCGAGCCTTGCTCATCATTGCCGTTACCCGCACGTTCAACCAGCGCTGGTAACTTAGCAAATACTGATGGCGGATAACCTTTAGTTGCCGGCGGTTCGCCAACAGATAGTGCGATTTCACGCTGAGCCTGTGCAAAACGGGTCAGTGAGTCCATCAGGAGCAGAACATCTAAGCCTTGGTCACGAAAATATTCCGCCACCGTTAGCGCCGTTTGACAGCCTTTCAAACGCATCAATGGTGATGAATCGGCAGGCGCAGCAACCACAACCGATCGCTTACGGCCGTCTTCACCAAGAATCTCTTCGATAAACTCTTTTACTTCGCGTCCACGCTCACCAATCAAGCCCACCACAACCACTTGCGCTGTGGTACCTCGAGTCATCATGCCTAGTGTTACGGATTTACCAACACCAGAACCTGCGAACAGACCGATACGCTGCCCTTTACCTACCGTCAGCAAGCCGTTAATTGCTTTCAAGCCAACATCAAGTGGTTCAGAAATTGGCTTACGAGCCAGAGGGTTAATCGGTTCGGCACTGAATGATGCGCGTTGCTCGGTATAGATAGGACCAAGCCCATCCAATGGGTTGCCCACACCGTCGATAACACGACCAAGCAGTTCCATACCCACCGGAATACCGCTTTCAGAAGTCATGGGAGTGACGCGAGCACCGGGTAAGATCCCTGTGATTTGTTCACTCGGCATCAGAAATAGGTTATCACCAGAGAAACCAACCACTTCAGCTTCCATCTGGCCAGACATGGTTTCAACTAAACACAGGCTACCAATCGGCGCTTTGCAGCCAGTTGCTTCAAGGGTTAATCCGACTACCCGCACCAACTTACCAGAAGCAACGGGGCGTGATTTTAGCCCTTCGACTTTGTATTGGCTGAGACGATTTGCTAACTCAAGCATTACGCATGACCTTGATGACGATTAGCACCACAGAAGCTCTGGATAACGTTCTTCACACGCTCTTCCATTCGATAATTCACACTCGATTCACCCGCTTCAATTTGTACATCGCCACGGTTAAGTGCAGGCTCTGAAACTAATGTCCAATTTCGGCAGTCCAATTCCGTATCCCCATACGCAGAACGGATGATCGTGACGTCTTCCGGGTTAAGCTTCAAGGTAATAGCGTGACCAGAAATCGGCAGCGATTCGACAGACTCTTTCACGGTATCTAGGATGATTTGTGGATTGGTCTGAACTTCAACGTGCACCACCTCTTTAACCATAGTCAGCACCATGTCCACTAGCTGCTTTTCAACCTGAGCGTTCATCAGTTCCAAAGGTTGAGCAAACTGGTTTGCGAGCCCCATAAAGATAGCGACTTGTTGTTGAATGTACTCTTGACCAGCGGTAACGCCTTCGAGCTTACCGGCTTCATTACCCTCGGCATGGCCCGCGGCAAAACCTTCTTCTTTGCCTTTTTCGTAACCTTGCTTGAAGCCAGCTTCCTGACCTTGATGCAGACCTTCTTGATAAGCGCCTTGCTTGATCAGTTCGATTTGTTCTTCGGTCAGAATCAGCTCTTCCTCTTCGATCGCTTCTTCAACCGTTGGCATCCAACCCGGATCGTAGTTAAACGCCGTTTCTTTGGCTTGTTTACTCACATCAGAGGTGTAATCAGGTAGCCCCCATTTCTGAGGTTGGGCAACCGTATTATCTTCTTCAGGGCGAAGGAAGCCGCGTTTTCTATCACCTGACATATCAGTACCTATTTCTGAGTGAGCCCAACTGCTTATAAATTCAGGCAGTTAAACTGTAATTAATCTGTGGTTCGAGGTCGGACAAAGAAAAGCCCCAACGGTGTGGGGCTTTTGAGGTTTCTGTATTAAAGGAACTCGTCGGCGCCACCAGACAGCATAATCTCGCCACTGTCTGCCATCTTCCTCGCAATACCCAAAATCTCTTTCTGAGCCGCTTCTACGTCAGAGACTTTCACTGGCGGCATTGCCTCAATATCGTCTCTCATCATATCGGCAGCACGTTTAGACATGTTCTTGAAGATCTTCTCACGCAGGCCTTCATCAGCACCTTTAAGTGCTTTCTGTAGAACGTCTTGTGGAACGTCACGTAGCAGTTTCTGAACACCTTGGTCGTCCACTTCAATGAGGTTTTCAAACACAAACATAAGATCTTGAATCTGCGTTGCCATGTCTTCGTCTTGATCGCGGATTTGATCCATCAAGACACCTTCAACATTGTTGTCCATGTAGTTCATGATCTCTGCCGCTGCCTTCAGGCCGCCAATTTTGGCAGCTTGAGCGCCAGCTTGACCTGCGAACTGTTTCTCCATGATTTCGTTCAGCTCAGCAAGCGCCGAAGGTTGAACTTCTTCAAGGTTAGCAATACGCATCATCAGATCTAAACGTACACGTTCAGGGAACTGAGACAGTATCTCAGCAGACTGATCGGCTTCTAGGTAAGACAATACGATAGTTTGAATCTGCGGGTGCTCGTTAATGATGATACTTGCCACCTGACGAGGATCCATCCACTTAAGAGAATCCAAGCCTTTTGAGCCGGTTCCCAGAAGGATTTGGTCAACAAGGTTGTTGGCCTTGTCTTCACCCAGAGCTGCCACAAGTGCATTGCGCATGAAGTCTTCACTGCCCATACCGATGTTGGTGTACTTCTGAATATCATCTAAGAAAGCACGGTGCACTGCGCCTACTTTCTCCTGAGATAGATCCGTAGCACGCGCCATTGCACTACCCACACGTTGAACCTGCTTAGGTTCTAGGTGGCGAATAATGCCTGCCGCATCTTCTTCGTTCAAACTTAGCAATAAGATCGCAGCGCGCTCATCGCCTGAGATAGAGCCGATATCCACACTTGAAACATCAAGCACTTCACCGCCTTCAGCTTGTTGTGGAACAATTTCGTTAGCCATCTGCCATCCAATTCTTAACTACTTGAGCTGCTAGCTCTGGTTCATTCGCTACAAGTGCACGTACTGCTTTCAGCACGTCTTCATCTTTATGAAGATTCGGTAAGTCGATGCTTGAACCAAATTCAAACAGCTCGCCGCCTTCAATGTCACCGCCAATTAGGCTGGTCTCGCCATCGGCACCAATTGGCATGCCGTCTGGACCGTACATCTGGTCATCGTTGTCTGCAGCTGGGTTAAGCAGTTTCTTCATTGCTGGGCGAACAAGAACTAACACCACCACAATAATAACCAACGCGCTCGCAAACCAACGTACCCAATCATTGAAGTTAGGGTGCTCCCAGATAGGCACATCAGGAACCACATCTGTGATTTGTGGTGCGAACTGCATACTTAATACATTCAATAAGTCACCGCGGCTTTCATCAAAACCAACCGTACCAATCAGTACTTGGCGAATCGCGTTGATTTCGCTAGCTGGGATTGGCGTGTGCACCACTTCACCCGTATCTGGGTTGATGGATTGACGGTCTTTAATCGCTACCGATACCGTTTGACGGTTCACCGTGCCAGTTTGCTTACGCTCATGACTGATAGTGGTGTCTAATTCGAAGTTTCGCGTCGCTTCTTTGTGAACCGAGCCCTGCCCAGTCATGGCGCCATCTTTCATCTGAGCGACATCTTGAGGGATAGACGCATCTGATGGAGGTTGGTTACTCAGCGCCCCAGGAATACCAGCGACAGTATTGCCGTTATTGTAATCTTCTAAGGTGTATTCGCTTCGAGTTGCCGGCGTGTTCGGATCAAAACGCTTTCTGGTTTGTTCTACCGCACTAAAGTCGAGCTGAATATCAACCTGCGCCGTGTAGTTTCCAAAACCAAGGATAGGAATCAAGATAGAGTCAATTTTCTCACGCAGTGCTTGTTCTTGGTTGCGCTCCAACTCGTGCTCTTTACGGCGCGCCGAAGACATTGGGTCTTGAGAACCAGAGCTCAGCAGTCGACCATGTTGATCAGTCACGGTAATTCGTGAGGTTTTCATTCCCGGAACAGCACTCGCGACCATGTCCACAACAGAGTCAATTTCTTGCTGCTTGAGGTTAGTACCGGTTTTGAGGGTCAGGAATACAGAAGCAGAGGCTTCTTGATTGTGACGTACAAAAACACTTTGCTTAGGTAGCGCCAATAAAACCTGCGCTTTACGCACCTGTTTCATCTGTTCAATGGCTTTCGCAAGCTGTCTTTCACGGCTTAATTTCAGGCGTTCTTGCTCTAAACGTTGTGATACACCGAAGCCCATGTCTTGCATGAGGATGTCATCACCTGCGTTTCGCTCTTGGTTCAAACCAGCTCGAACCATATTGAGCTTCAGAGAGTTGTACTCACTCGCAGGCACCGAAATAGTATTGCCTTCAAGTGAATATTCGATCTTTTGCTGATCTAAGTAGTCAAGAACTGGGATCAATTCTTCTGTTTCGTACGCCCCTAATGGACGCATTTCTGGCTCTTTTACCCAGAAAAACAGCATCACAATAAGCGCGACACAGATTGAGATAGACAGCACTAAGACAACCTGACGAAGTAAATCGAGGTCACCTACGGCCATATCAAATTTAGATGAACTACGTTCACCTAGATCGGGGTTTTGCCCTTCTCCGTCCAGCTCAGCACCCGCAATGAGTGCGTGGTCGTTACCATCGCTCACGGTTAAATCTGTTGTTTGACTATTATCTGCCACTACTTAACTACCCAACTTATACCGGCATATTCATCAGCTCTTTATACGACTCAACCAACTTATTTCTAATTTGGATTGTCGCTTCAAAGGCCACACTAGATTTATTACGAGCAATCATCACATCAGACAGCGACACACTTTGGTCACCGCTATCAAAACGAGTTTGTAGATCCCCTGAAGTCTTTTGCAATGAGTTCACATTGTTGATGGCTTGCGTCAGCATGTTGCCGAAGTCTGCACCGACCGTTTGTCCTGTCGCAGCAGGACGCGCGCTCGCAGCTTCAACCATCATTGCCTGCATTTCGCCTTGTAAACCATCTATTCTCATTTACTACCTCAAGGAGTCAAAATTATGACTATCTATTTTGCTGTATTATTGACAGAGCAATTAGCGTGCCATACCTAAAAACGACTAGATATCGTATTACACTAGTCAGAAAGCTGACACTACTAATCTGTGCTTAGTTTGGGATATCTATTCCAGCATCGCGCATTTTTGCTAACTTATAGCGCAATGTGCGAGGGCTAATACCGAGTTTCTCAGCCATATCTTTACGTCGGCCATTACATGCAATCAAAGTTTCGAGGATGATCGCATACTCTTGATCTCTAAGCTCATTCCCCAGCCCTTCACTGCTTGAAGCGATTTTATTGATCGAGTTTGCTTCTGCAATAGGCTTGATATCTGGCGTTGCCACGTCACTACCTTCAACAATCTGTTGTAGGCCACTGGCGTCTTGCCAATCTACCCCTTCAAGTAGGATATGCTCACCAGAAATTTTTTCTTCTTCGCTTAGAATCAGCGCACGCTGCACGACATTATCAAGCTCACGGACATTGCCCGGCCACGGATAATTGACGAGTTTGCTGATCGCTTGAGCTGACATAACCGGAACTGGCATGCCCAGTTTGGTACAGTGGCGCTCAACCAAGTGCTTCGCCAAAGGCTCAATATCACCTTTACGCTCACACAGTGGGGGCCAAGAAATTGGGAAAACGTTCAGACGGTAGTATAAGTCTTCACGGAAATTACCTTCAGACACATACTGCTTGAGGTCTCGGTTACTGGTCGCGAGTACACGAACATCGAGTTTAATGCTCTTACGGCTACCTAAGCGTTCCACTTCACGCTCTTGCAATACACGCAATAGCTTAGCTTGCAGGCCAAGGTCCATTTCACTGATTTCATCCAGTAAAATAGTACCGCCCTGAGCTTGTTCAAACTTACCTGGACACGCTTGAATAGCGCCAGTAAATGCACCTTTTTCATAACCAAACAGAGTCGCTTCCAACATATTGTCAGGAATTGCCGCACAGTTAATCGCGACGAACGGGCCATCTTTACGGTTAGAGGCATTATGGATATAGCGTGACATCACCTCTTTACCTGAACCACTTGGGCCAAGAACCATAACATTGGCGTCCGTTTTGGCAACTTTATCAGCCAGCATCATCAGCTTGATACTTTTCTCATCGGCAACGATGGCATCACCATTGTCGTCTGACTTAACGGGAGCGTAACGGCTCACCATGTTTAGCAGTACTTCCGGCGCAAATGGCTTTGCCATGTAATCGATAGCGCCTTCTTTCATTGCAGCAACGGCGTCTTCGATATTTGCGTAAGCTGTCATCAACAATACAGGGAGATTCGGCCAATGCTGCTTGATATTTCTTAACAGTGCTAAGCCGCCCATGCCTGCCATCTGAACATCAGAGACAACGATATCAACGGAGTTCGATTTTAGTTTGACTAGAGCATCTTCTGCGCAATCTGCTTCTAGCCATTCATAGCCAGCAAGCGCGAGTGTATCGACAAGGGCCTCGCGTAGACCTTCATCATCTTCGACGATTAACACTTTGCTTTGAGCCATAGGATTCTCCAGTGTAAATTCAGTTAAAACTTATTAATCTTCAGTAGAAGCGCTTCTTTCTAGCGGCAAACACATAGTAAAGCATGCGCCGTCGCCCTCTTCTGATATCAATTCCAATCGGCCTTCATGTGCTCGACATACCATTTGTACAACCGCCAAGCCTAAGCCTGTGCCTTGTGAGCGGGTGGTAAAGAATGGTTCCATAATTTTACCTTGAAGCTCTTTTGGTACGCCGGGACCACTGTCTTGTACTGATATCTTAAGCTCGCCGTTTACCGGCCTAAAAAACACATCTATCTGTGATTCTTTGCCAGCAATTTGAACCGCATTCAAAACCAGATTACTTAAAGCGGAGGCAATCGCGTTGGCATTACCGAACATTTGAGTCTGTTCGCCTTCCACTTCTTGGCAGTAATCAATTTGGTTCGATTTCAACGCCGCTTCTACCATTGGCTGAAATTCTGTTATCAATTCAGCCACTGTAAAAGGTTTCACCACCTTGTTATCGCCGCCCTTAGCAAACAACAACATGTCATTGACTTGCTTCTCTAAGTCATGAAGTCTATCCATAAGCTTAGATTGAAAACGTGTCTTTGTTGCCGGTGGTAGATTCGGTGCGGCAAGGTTTGACGCATACAACATCGCACTAGAAAGCGGTGTACGAACCTGATGAGCAAGTGACGCCACCATTCTGCCTAATGACGACAAACGCTGAAGATCACTAACCCGTGATTGCAGCAAACGCGTCTCGGTCAGATCGGTAATCAAAATCAGCTGACCTGTGGTAGACGCAGAAATCGCCAAACGTACCTTTCGACCGTTCTTTAATGAAATCTCATGGCCATCATCGTCCTTTGGATCAAAAGCACTTTGGATAACAGAAAACCACTTCTCTCCAACTAACTCAACGCCAAGAATGCGGTGCGCTTCAGGGTTTGCTTCTCTCACTTCACCATGGGTATCTAACAAGATGACACCAGCTGGCATAACATCGAGCACTTGCTTGTAACGCTCGACTTGTTGTTCAACAGAATCTAGGTGTGATTGGTTTTCTGGTTCGTTAGATACGTGCATGTCAAAAATTTGCCTCAAATACTAAAACAGCCTGACACGCACAAAACGAGTCAGGCTATTTGCTATATTTATCACATAGTTAAGCAAGCAACAACTCGACTATGGTTTATCTTATCGCTTAGCTAAAGTGAACGATTAGCTAAAAATTTCGTGTTTGTTTTTCGTTTTCGAAAAGCAGAACACTAACGCTGCAGATTGTATTTACGCATTTTCTCAACCAGAGTGGTTCTGCGCATACCTAACATGTCTGCCGCTCGAGCAACAATACCACCCTGCGCCTCCAAGGCTTGATTGATCATATTCACTTCCATATCAGCGAGTAGCTCTTTCAGGTTCACACCTTCTGGTGGTAGTTCCTGAGGTGCATTCGCGTTGTCAGTCATATCATCTTGCTGATCGAAACTGAAATCTTCCGAGAATAGATCGGCTAACGCGTCACGCTCTTGCTCTTCCTCAGACACAAAGCTATTAAACTCTGGTTGGAATTCAGGGATATCACTGTATCGATACTTAGTTGGCAGGTGGTTTACATCCACTAGGCTATTCGGATAGAGAATAACCATGCGCTCCACTAAATTCGCCAATTCACGTACGTTACCTGGCCAGTCGTGCTCCATCAAAGAGTTAATCGCGCGAGGCGTAAAGCAGATAGGCAGACTACCTTCCGCTTCCATTCTCGTCATAAGCTCCTGAAGAAGAAGAGGAATATCTTCTTTACGCTCTTGTAAGGCCGGCATTTCAATCGGGAACACATTCAAGCGGTAATAAAGATCTTCACGGAATGAATCATCGTCGATCATATCTTCAAGGTTACGGTGTGTAGCCGCAATCACGCGAACGTTAGCCTGAATAGTGCAATTGCCACCTACGCGTTCAAAGCATCGCTCTTGTAGTACACGCAACAGCTTAACTTGCATAGCCATTGGCATGTCGCCAATTTCATCAAGAAATAGCGTGCCACCTTCAGCTAACTCAAAGCGTCCTTTACGTGCGGTAATCGCGCCAGTAAATGCGCCCTTCTCATGACCGAAAAGCTCACTTTCCAATAAGTCTGGCGGGATTGCACCACAGTTAACTGGCACAAACGGACCAGAGCGGCGCTTTGAATGGTAATGAATGTTACGTGCAACCACCTCTTTGCCGGTACCGGATTCACCAAGAATCAGTACATTCGCTTCAGTAGAGGAGACTTGTTCAATTAGGTGACGAACTTCTTGAATACCAGCACTTTGACCCACTAGGCTACGAAACAGTGTGTTCTTGCGTGCAGAAGAGACTACTTGAACCCCTTTGCGACCTAGGAAATCTTTACAATGTCTTAATGCGTCACTTAACTGAGGGTAGTTTAGGGGCAGCTCGAGTTCACCAACAAAATTGGTGAGCTCATCAACAGGATGGTTGTTTTTGCCAATCACAAGTAGAGGGATGTGATTCGCGTGAACAAGCTTGTCATTCAGTAATGCGTTGAAGCCTTTACCTTTTATTGAACCGATAATGCAACCAGCCCACTGTAGTGACCAGTCGACTTTGCGCGCTTGTTCAGAGCTGATAACTTCGCAGCTCTCTCCTACAAACTCTAATATTGTGCTTAAATTGTGACGATCTTGAGCGTTATCGTCGACGACAAGCAGTTTTGCCAAACCTTGCATAAGTAGGAATTATTGCCTTTATTTTGGTGCGATGCGGAAAAACGGTGAGCAACGTAATCCATAAAATTTAGAATTCTATCTGTGATTATGGTTCACGAGGACAAATTTATGAAATCAGCAACGAAAAAAGCCATTAGGCTATCTAATGGCTTCTATTTTATTTGATTAAAAAAATAAGGCAACCAACCAATTAGCGGATCTAAGGTTGGCAAAAACAGCAATTTTTCTTTAAATACCGACTTCAGCAGACGTCAAGTTGTGATATTCATTCGGAATTTGGTCCCAAGCGCTCTTAATTTCGCGAATAATATCGATAACATCATCAATAGGCTGAGGGTCATTTTTGTGATTTGCCGCAGAAATTTGCGTGATCATGAACTCATAAAGTTGATCTAGGTTTTTGGCAATATCACCACCATCGTCCATAGAAAGGCAGCTACGTAGGCTAATAATGATATCTAGAGCCTTGCCAAGACGCTCACCTTTCACAGGGATATTGCCCGCTTGCATTGCCGCTTTACCTTGGATCAAACGCTCAATCGCGCCCGCCATCAGCATTTGCACAATCTTATGCGGTGAGGCAGCCGTTAACTGACTATCCACTGATACCTTTTTATATGCCTGTAAAGAACCGCGCATAGTAAACCTCTTCTATAAAAACTTTTTGTATTGTTGAACTGACTTGGCACCGTGTCGGTACTTGTGCAGGTTTTTCCCTACCCGACCAGTTTCAGACTGCATCAATTCGACTAATTTTCTTGTTCTCGAAATGGCTTCAAACCACTCCGAACTTTGCTTAACGTCAGGGTGTGAATCGATGAATTGAAGCACGTTTTGCAATAACTGTTCTCTGTTATCGACAAGCGTCGCTATTTCTTCAGCATTAATTTCACTAAATTCGAGCTTAGAGATAATTAATTGATCTAGTTCACAAAGCTCTCGAAGCTGACTGGTCATCTATTAACCCAACGCATTCATCATACTGCCAAGCTGAGACTGCATCTTACTGGTTGCATCTTGCATGGCGGTGAACTTAGAGTGAGTGCGACTTTCAAGACTGTCCATTCGACGATCTAAGGCGTTTTGGTCATCTGCTAAACGGTAGTTTTGTTCAACCAGACTCTTTTCTCGAGTACGGATTGAACCCGTAATACCAGTGATACCCTGAATCGCATCTTCAACCTTTTTAGCAAAGCCATTATTGCCGCCAAAGAACTCGCCCAGCTTATCAAAGTTATTGTTTAGCTGTCGGTCCAGCATGTCGTAGTTGATCTCCAGAGAGCCTTGTCTGGTGGTCGTGATACCAAATTCCGTTAAAGACTTAAGGTTCTCAGGTGCCCCTTCGATGCTTGAAGAGAATACCCCTTTCAATCGTGAGTCGGCGTTACGGACCGTACTGTCACCAGAAAGTGGGCCTTTTTGTCCGGTCGCAGGGTCGACACCCGCCAAGTTTTTAGACACTTGATAAAACTGGTTGTAGGAATTCACAAAGGCTTCAATGTCTTGGCGAACACTATTACGGTCGTACTCAACACCAATTTCTGCAGGTGGCTTATCTTTTGGCGTCTTTCCTTTCACCGTAATATCAATGCCTTCAACGGCATCTTCAATCACATTGTTGTTACTCGAGAGCTGAGCGACACCGTCCAGAACGACCATTGAGTCTTGGCCAGCTTGGACTTCGGTCATGCCGCTGTAACTATCGAAAGATTGCTGAGCAAGCGCCAAATCAGCTTGTGCCTTGTCGACTTTCTCTAAGCGCTCTCGCTCTTCAGGCTCTAATTTGGCACGCTCGATATTTTTGGCTTGCTCTGCGGTCAATTCGCCGCTTTCTACTTTCTTGGCCAGATCCGCTTTTTCTTGAGCGATCTTCTCTTCAATACGTGCTTGCTCTGCTTCTAACTTCTGCTGAGCTTCTTTCGGTGTAACATATGAATCAGTCAAAGTACCAGAGGCCGTGTTTGACCAACCAGGAACATCAGGCGCCTTCTCGATCGCTTTTTCGTCAAGCTCAAGTTCTGGTGTGTAATAGGAATCTAACAACGTGCCAGAAGCGGTTTCCGTCCAACCTGGGATATTGTCTTCAGGCATGACAGATTTTGCCGCTTGAGCGGCGTCTAGGGCAGCTTGGCCATCTGCAGCGGCTTGTTCACCGAAGCTAAGGCTTTGAGAGCCATCTTCTACAGGGGACGTTGAATCAGCTTGAGAACCTGGAATGATATTGCCGTCTTCGTCGACAGCTTCATCAGCTTTCGGATCATCATCAGAGATAGCCTCATCGATAAGATCAACGGCTTTTCCAGCAGGTGTGAGCCCAAGTACATCTTGAGCGGCAAGGCGAGCTTTCTCTAGCGCTTGAACACGTTCTTCAAGGGTTTTGTATTCGAGTTTTTTTAGAGGATTTGACGCATCAGACTCTACATTGATGCTGATCTGTTGGTCTGCGCCAGATTTGTTGGAGGCGACAATAAGTCGAGGGCCTTCGGTATCATTAATAATGGATGCACGAACGCCTGGGTTTCTATCTGCACCGTTTATGCTGCGAACAACATCGATTAGCTTTGATCTGTCACCTACTTGTACATCAAAGCTATCATCACCAAGCGAAACCTGCAGCTTACCTGGGCCAAATTTCATGTCATCAGATAGAACATCTGACGCTACTTTATGGCTTTGGGCAAGCTGCAACACATCGATGGCATATTTGCCAGCGATCGCTTCAGTAGTCGCGGTTGCAGAAACAAGACCTTCATCGGTACTTTCCACTGTACGTACAGCGAAAGCTTTTTCCTGACGAAAGTTTGTCATCAGGTTTTTCATCGAATCGAGAGATTCTCTGAGTCTTCCATAGGCACTAATGCTGGTATCGATTCGCGCTCTTTCATTGTCGATTCGTTGCTGTTTAGGTACACGCTCCGAATCCACAATTTTGCTGACCATGGAATTGATATCCATGCCAGACGAAATCCCCATTGGGCCAAAACTCATTAAACCACCTCAATAATACGACTTAGACCTTCACCTCAAATATTCTACTATTCGAGTTTTGGGCTGCTAGGCGTCTTAGAATTTCAAGCATTTCTTCATCGGGTATCTGGCGAATAATATCACCGGTTGTGGTTTCATAAATAGTCACCACATCCCTTCCCGATTCTTCGTCGACCTTAAAGGCAACGCCCTTATTGAGAGAGGAGATAAACTCGTTTACCTTCTCCACCATCTTGACTCGCTCTTCATCATTTAGCTCTTTTCTCTCTTGAGCTAATTGAATCGCAGCTTCGGTAGCTTCTTCTTTCGATTTCTCTACCTTGCCATAAGAGGTTGCTTCCTTCAGTCGTGAAATGCTCGACGCACTACTACCTTCATCGCTAGCAATTTTAATGCCATTAGGTGAGCCATAAGGCTGGATGTTCGATGCGTTAGATGGTATTTCCATAACACTCTCCCTCCCTCCTTCATGAGCCAACAGTAAAACTCCACGTAAAGCGGAGTTTACCGCTACTTACCGAGGTAAGTTTAGCCCAATAAGCTTAGAGCTGCTGATGGTGATTGTTTTGCTTGAGCTAGGATAGAAGTACTCGCCTGTTGTAGGATTTGAGACTTCGTCATTGCCGTTGTTTCTTTCGCATAATCGGTATCTTTGATACGGCTCTTAGAAGCATTAACGTTTTCGTTGATGTTTTCTAAGTTGCTGATTGCATGGTCAAAACGGTTTTGGAAAGCACCAAGAGATGCACGTTGGCTATCTACAGATTTTAGAGCGCCATCGATGATAGATACCGCTTCGTTTGCACCCGCAACTGATGTTACGTCGATGTCGTTTACGGTTACATCTTTACCTGCGCCAATACCTAGCTCACTTGCAAGGCTGCCACCAAACTCAACATCACCTTCAACTTTTTGGCTAGAAGCGAAAAGTTGTAGTTTACCGCCTTCACCTACCGACGCTTTAACGTCTTGGCTTTGACCGTTGATGTAAGTTGCTAGCTCTTCGATATCGTTGCCTTCTTTAGCAGAGATAGATAGCTCTTGAGCTTCGCCAAACTTATCGTTGTATTTGATAGTAAGGTCAGCGCCAGCGCCTACACGCCAAGATGCATCTTTACCTTCAGTAACACCGTAGCTCTTACCACCCATTTCTTGAGTGTCGGTACGCATGTTGCCCATAGATAGCATTACCGCTTCACCTGAGTCAGCACCGATTTGGAAAGATTGGCTACCGTAAGTACCGTTTAGAAGCTTGTTACCACCAAAAGAGGTTGTTTCAGCGATACGGTTAAGTTCTGTGTTTAGAGCAGATACTTCTTCTTGGATAGCAACACGCTCAGACTTGCTGTTTGAACCGTTTGCAGATTGAAGAGAAAGGTCACGCATACGTTGCAGAATGTTGGTTGACTCATTCATCGCACCTTCAGCTGTTTGTGCAATAGAGATACCGTCATTCGCGTTTTTCACAGCCATATCTAGGCCACGGCTTTGCGACGTTAAGCGGTTAGAGATTTGTAAGCCTGCAGCATCATCTTTTGCGCTATTGATTTTATAGCCAGAAGACAAACGCTCCATTGATTTTTGAGTACCTTCAGCCGCGTTATTTAGGTAACGCTGAGCCGTCATTGCAGACACGTTAGTGCTTACATTAATCGCCATAGTTGATCTCCTTTAGGCATTTTTTAATGCACCCATGTGACTCTCACCTCACACAAATACATATCAATTTGTTTACGCACCACTGTCTCTCTCACCTTACATTGGTACATATCATTTCTCTCAATCCCTTTAACGGCGCCTTAATTAGAAGCTTTAATAAAAAATGTGTTTTTTTTCGCATTATTTTCAATAACAAAGAAAAGCGTGATCGCCATTCAATTAATAGACCGATATGCGCTAAAGTTTCCTGTCTTCATCATTTATAAGTATCGCCTTGCACATAAAAAGACAAAGCAGATCCCTGACATCTCGTTCTACTCGATTCTGGGATGACCGAGTAATGTCGGAAGATTGATAGGCTAATCCGTCATTCCCTACAGGGAGGGACGACCGTGATAGGGAATCTCGCTTTCTACCCACAACCCTAATTGGAACCTTTGAAGCACACTTTTGCCGACCTCAGAAAAGCAAAAACCCAGCCGAAGCTGGGTTTGTTTAGCGCTCATCTCTCACCACGAGCTAATTTGTGGAGGCCTTACGTTAACGTTTTGTCTCAACAACGCTTATAGTCAACGTGGCTTTTTAATCGATTAACCTAGTAGGCTAAGTGCCGAGTTCGGCGCTTGCTTCGCTTGAGCAAGAATCGAGCTTGAAGCTTGAGAAAGGATCTGAGACTTAGTCATCTGAGTCGTTTCTTTCGCGAAATCGGTATCTTTAATACGGCTCTTAGATGCATTAACGTTTTCGTTAATGTTGTCTAAGTTGCTGATTGCGTGGTCGAAACGGTTTTGGAAAGCACCCAGCTCTGCACGGTGGCTGTCTACGTACTTAAGTGCTGCATCGATTACTGCTACAGACTCTTGTGCGCCGCCAACAGACGTTACGTCGATAGTATCAACGGTTACGTCTTTACCTGCTTGAATGCCTAGCTCGCCAGCAAGACCACCAGAGAAAGAAACATCGCCGCTCACTTTGTTGTTACCAGTGAACATTTGTAGCTTACCGTCTTCAGTCACAGACGCTTTAACAGAATCTTGTTGACCGTTGATGTATGTCGCTAGCTCTTCGATGTCGTCACCCGCTTTTGCGTTGATGTCGATCTCTTGTGCTTGACCAAAGTTATCTGTGAACGACAGTTTTAGGTCGTTAGAACCTGCTTGAACGTTCCAGTCTTTGTCTTTAGCGTTCTCAGTTTGGTAGCTCTTACCACCCATCTGAGCATTATCAGAACGCATATCTTTCAGTTGAAGCATTACCGCTTCACCGTTATCCGCACCGATTTGGAATGATTTAGTACCGTGAGTACCGTTAAGCAGCTTGTTACCACCAAAAGACGTCGTTTCCGCGATACGGTTTAGCTCGTCGTTCAGTGCTGTTACTTCTTCTTGAATCGCTACACGCTCAGACTTAGAGTTTGAACCGTTCGCAGATTGTAGAGAAAGATCACGCATACGTTGCAGGATGTTAGTCGTCTCGTTCATTGCACCTTCAGCAGTTTGTGCAATAGAGATACCGTCGTTCGCGTTACGAACAGCAACGTCTAGGCCGCGGCTTTGAACGTTCAAACGGTTAGAGATTTGTAGGCCCGCAGCGTCGTCTTTTGCGCTGTTGATTTTAGAGCCAGAAGCTAGACGCTCCATTGATGTTTGTTGTGCGCTGTTCGCGTTATTTAGGTAACGTTGCGCTGTCATCGCTGAAACGTTGGTATTTACATTCACTGCCATGGTGATTTCTCCAATTGATTTTCCGGTATTGCGGTTTCCGACGTCTCGGAAAACCAAGTAGTTCTCTCAAAGTTACTTTTAATAACGGCTCGAAAATCAGAAGCTTTAGAAAAACTTTTAAAAAACCATAAAAAAATTATTAACCAATTAAATTTCAACAAGTTAAAACAATCCACTTTCTAAAATAACTATAGATTTTTATTACTAGGCGCGCTTTAACTGGTTAAAAAACATTCTAACTGGCTTTTTCGTTGGCCAATGTACAGAAATGATCAATCAGTAAAGTTCTTAGTTGTGGACAAATATCAGGCAAAAAGGTGAGCTGTGTTTCACAAAGTCGGCAGAGAAAATTAAAGCCAGCAGAACGGGAAAACGAAGAAAGATCGTTAGAAGAGAAAATAAAACGTAATCAGTAGAAAGGAAAAAGCCCCTTTTCCTTTGAGAGAACCGGGGCTAGTTGGCGCGTCAGAGCCTGTGTGGAGATCATCGAGAAATGAACACATTTCCGACTCGCCGTTGCATTCTTACCGTAAAAATGGATAGCAGGTGAGAGATGAGAGAGCTAAACACCCAATAGTAAGTATGCTTGCCAGTTTCCCTTGCTGCATGGCTCACGTCTGAACACGAGCAGCAAGTTCAACCAATAACTATTGCAATAGTGACATTGCAGAGTTAGGCAATTGTTTTGCTTGAGCAAGTATTGAAGTACCTGCTTGTTGCAGAATTTGTGATTTGGTCATTTGCGTCGTCTCTTTCGCAAAGTCCGTATCTTTGATTCGGCTGTTTGAAGCGTCTACGTTCTCTTGAACGTTTGCCAAGTTATTAATACTGTGGCTTAGACGGTTCTGTTTCGCACCCAAATCAGCACGCTGTGAATCTACGTACTTCATTGCAGAATCGATAACACTGATAGCGTTCTGTGAACCAGCAACACTTGTTAGGCTGATATCTTGAACTGATGTTGCACGGCCTTCGCTCTTAATACCAAGCTCAGATGCCAAGCCACCAGAGATAGACATAGCGCCATCTAGGTCAGGTTCCGCTACGAATAGCTGTAAACGGCCATCATCTGTAACTGATGCGTTTACTAAGTCAGATTGACCATTAATGTAAGTCGCTAACTCTTCAATATCGTCACCCGCTTTGGTGTTGATATCTAGAACGATGTCTTCGCCTGCTTTGGTTTTGAATTCAAACTTAAGATCGCTCGCTGTTGGCGGCACTTCCCAGTTCTTATCTTTCGCGTTTTCTGAATCGAACGTAGTACCACCCATACGGTAGTCATCTGCACGGATACTTGTCAGAGCCATGATCATTGCTTCACCAGAGTTAGAACCGATCTGGAATGAAGCTTCACCGAATGAACCGTTTAGTAGACGACGACCACCAAACGATGTGGTTTCCGCGATACGGTTAAGCTCATCTTGAAGTGCCATTGACTCTTCATTCAGTGCAGTACGCTCTGCCGGCGAGTTAGTGCCGTTTGATGATTGAATCGCTAGATCACGCATACGTTGTAATACGTTAGTCGATTCGTTCATCGCGCCTTCTGCCGTTTGAGCAATCGAAATACCGTCGTTGGCATTGCGCATTGCCACATCAAGACCACGAGACTGAGCCGTTAGACGGTTCGAGATTTGCAGACCTGCCGCATCATCTTTTGCGCTGTTGATCTTGTGACCAGATGACAGACGCTCCATAGAAGTCGCTAAGTCATTAGACGCTTTATTCAGGTAACGCTGCGCTGTCATTGCGGAAACGTTAGTACTTACATTAACTGCCATTTTGCTCTCCTTATGAGTTCGCAAGCTCTCTGCGAAGCGGCCAGCTTTACTCTCATATGGATAAGCACTGACCGTATGTTACTCAATAAACCTTATACAAGGTTTAAGATCTGTATTAATCATTTATAACCAACACAGATACAAGTTGTATGCCAAGTTTAATTTTGTATAAATAATTTTTTTATTTGCTAATAATCAAAAACTTACAGAAAATTAAACGCGATTATGATTGTTTACTTTTAGAAGATGAAACTGCCCTCATCCTCTTGTTGCCGTTTTTTGCCGCTATATCAAGAAACATTATGCTTCGTACGAAAAAGCGGCAATTTTTGAAGTCATTCGCACGTATGGCATAGCACATAAGGCAAAGAATCGACTCCTTGGTATTTAGCAGTTCACCGCTGAATACCGATCAATCATTAAATATAGTTAAACAAGGTTAGGTCTTTTGTTTTGCCAAACGCTTGCTGTGAAGCTTGCAATGCTCGAGAGTTTTCATTGAATTCAATGATGGCTTTCGAGTAATCCAAATCTTCAAAGTTGCTTTTCGCTTTCGCCAAAGACAACTTAAAATCTTCATGTTGTTGCTCTTGAATATCCAATGTACTCAAACGGGCACCAACATCTGTTCTTGCTTTAGTTAAGTGAATAAACGCAGCATGGAACTCTTCCGTCATTTGGTGAAGTTTTGCCGTTGCCGACGCATCGGACACTGGATTTTCTACCTGCTCTGCCGCTTCTTTGAACGTGTCAAAGATCGAGAATGTCTCTCTCGGCTCTAAGGTGATCGAATCGCCCTTAGTGACTTGTCCTTTAAACTGAATATTTAGCCCTTCGTAGACAATGCCAGTCGCAGGGTCAAAATCTTCAGCAGCAACCACAGCGCCATCTTTTTCGAGTTGGTACGCAAACTTACCGGTCTGCATATCAACAAACGTTACTTTATAAGTAGAACCATCTTCTGCACTGTTGGTTGCACGACCAAGTAGTAACTCAGATGCGGGCTCTAGCTCGTATTGAGGCTCGTAATCACCGAATGGGTTATCTATTTCCATAAATAACTTACTGCCCGGATCATTCATCGCCATTTCAAAGCTACTCGCTACACGCATCTTTCGCTGATAGTCGTCGCCTTGATACGTCACCGTTCCTTCGTTATCACGAAAGAAAGGTTGGCTTTTCGGCTTAGTGCCAGCAAATGTGTAATTACCAGACTCGTCTTGGGAGTTTGCTAAGTACAAAAAGTTATTCGCTAACTCTTGGATTTCACGCTTTTTTGCTAAACGGTCTTCAGGTGACAACGCACCGTTGATCATTTCCATCACGGTTCGTTTTGCTTCATCAGCAAATCCTTCCGAGTTGGCGATCATCACCTCATGGTGCTCAAGGCGGTTTCTAACCAGAGTAATGGCATCAACGTACTGTTTAAGCTGCTCTGATTGCTGACCAATATTTTGTAAATAGTGCGTCGCTAGCGGGTCATCACTTGGCGACTGCAGCTTCTTACCGGAAGCGAGTTGCGCTTGGTTGTGATGCACCTTGTTCTCTTGGCGGCGCAAGTCATTTTGTACGGACTGGTAGTTATGGAAGCTAGATATACGATTTAACATTTATACTTCCTACCTCAGAGCTAAAATAGTATTAAAGGTATCGTTAGCAGCTTGCATGATGCGTGAAGAAGCCATATACGCTTGTTGAAACTTCATCATGTTTGCCGCTTCTTCGTCGAGGTTAACCCCCGAGATTGAAGCAATACGCTCCTGGGCTGACTGCTTTTCCAACGTCGCAATATCACTCAAGCGATTAGCCGTTGAAGACTTCAGACCCGTGTTGGTATTCAGGTTGTGGTAAAGGTCTAAAATCGTAGACTCACCATCGTTCAAGATCTTGCCCGTTTGGAGATCTTGCAGCTTACGCAAGTTGCCATTGTCACCTTCAGATGGGACAAGGTTTGCCGTAAATTTATCGTTTGCCAGCGCGCCTGCCGTTAACTCGAAAGTCGTGCCGTTAATCGTCACCGGTCCTTGTGGCGGATACGGTTGAGGCTGCATTAAGATATTGCCTTTTGGATCCGTCACCGCGAATTGCTCACCCTTTGGTGACACAATCACTTCAAACTCACGCAGTTGGCCTGCCTCTAAGATTTTGAACCCAGCAGTACCCTTGGCAAACGTCGTCGATGCCTCATAGCTTTGTGCGGCAATGTCTTTTGGATCTGTGGTTGCCATATGAATCTGCGCGGCAAAATTACGCGTTGGACGCAGTAACAGCTTTTCACCAAGTTCAGGCGGATTACGAATTTCAACGCGCATACCATCAAGATAAAATGCGCTGCCGCTTGAATCAGTACTCACTTTGACCGTTTCGCCACTTGGCTTAGTCACCACGTAATCGCTACCATCGTATTTAAGACCGTACTCTCCACCTTTTAAGGCAGAAGTATCATCAATAAACACAGCGACATCCGCTTTGGATTGCCCACTTGCCGTCACACGAGATTTTGCCACCAGCTCAGAGTTCACATCGGTAAACAGGTTCTTACCCACGTTGCCGTTGAGATCCAAACCTTGCTCTTGAAGAGCATTAACCTTGTAGGAAAACGCGGTTGCCAAGCGGCCAAGCTCATCCATGATTGCTGGGATGTGCTCGTCTCGCATATCTAACATGGCACCGATTTTTCCATCAATGTCACTGCTGGTGATCGGCTTTAAAGACTTACCTTCAACAATCGCCAAGCGACGCTGGTGTGCATCAGGTAAACCATCCACCATTTTTAACTGGCTTGCCTCGCTGCCTGACACTAAGGTATGGCCGTTGCCAATATGGACATTGAAGCCTTCGGCATTTGAGCGTGGTGTCACTGTTACTTTGGTGTAACCAGAAAGCTCATTAATTAGCTTTTCATGCTGATCTCGCAGGTCATTATGAGGCCCAGGAGTTCGCATCATCAGGCGTTGTACATCACGGATCTCGATCGCGAGTTGGTTGACTCGCTCGATACCCATATCTAATTTTTTATTAGTAGAATCAGACTGTTGACGAACCTTTTCATGAAATTCATTCAACGTTTTACTCAGTAGCCCAGCCTTCTCTATTACGACTTTTCGAGCACCAACATCGTTCGGTGTATCGGCTAATGTTTTAACCGAGTCAAACCATTCATTTAGGTTTTCCGGAATCTTCTTCGAAGCCACCGAAGACAACATGTTCGACAGCATATCCAAGTTGCCTTGAGTATCGCCTTTGTTAGCGGCATTGGTTGTCGATAGGTTAAGTTCATTGACGGCAAATTGATCCCAAGAGCGGCGAACATTTTCCACATGCACACCCATGCCGTAGGTTTGACCACCGTACTGGCGCGGGTCATTAACACCTTGAATCACAGATTGGCGGCTATAGCCCTCTGTATTGGCGTTAGAAATGTTATGACCTGTGGTGTTTAGCTGTCTCTGAGCAGTAAGAACACTTTGTGCCCCTACATTCAGAAGATCCGACGCCATAATGCCCCCAAAAAACTTAACAAAATCAGGATAAACTGATTAACTACCAGTTTAAAAAGCAATATGTATGCCAATAGAGAAGAAGGTGAATCAAAAGGCGTTAATTTATTGAAGTATAAAGAGATAACTATGTGTGGTGGTGTTGAATCTTATACGGCAGATAAGAAAAGAGCCTGCCAGTGGCAAGCTCTAGATGTTCAATCGATGTGACTTAGTTCATTTCATCAATCTTAGCTTTAACTCGCAATACCTTATCAGCGTAGTTAGGGTCGGTTGCGTAGCCTGCTTGATGAATCCCTTTGATGAAACTCTCTGAATTGCCTTGGTGCTGCAGCGCCGTTTCGTACCTTGGGTTTTCATTCAAGAACTTCACATAATCGTTGAAGCTGTCTTCAAAACTAGAGTAAGAACGGAAAGAGGCCGATTCTTTAACGGCCGTTTTACCATGGAACTCAAGTGTTTGAGTTGCCACTTTATCGCCTTTCCAGCTTCTGTCTGCTTTGATATTGAATAGGTTATTACTGTTGCCCAGAGAGTTCTTGACCATCTTAGAGCCCCAGCCTGTTTCCAGTGCCGCTTGAGCCAATAGTAGAGATGAATCCACACCAAGGGCGCTTGCCGCTTTTTCTGCGTAAGGCTTCATTGAAGTGACAAATGATTCCGGTGAATCGAAAGAGACCGGCTGTTTGGCTACTGACGCAGATTGGATTTCTTGTGCTCTCTCATCTGAACTACCTGAGAATTGAGGTCTTTGCAGTGAAGTATCAAAGCCTTCGCTACGAACCTTATCTTCTGTCGCGTCGCTAGATTGGCCTGCACTTAATTGTGCAACAATCATATCCGCAAGACCTAGCGAACCATTAGCACTGAGCTCACTCGCCATTTGGTCATCTTGCATCTGACGGTAGAACTGTTCATTCTGGCTGTTCAACATATCCGATTTAAAGCTAGAGTTCGCATCGCGCATCGACTTAAACAACATTGAGGTGAAAATCGCTTCAAACTGTTTTGCCGCTGCGGTAAGTGCTTCTTTCTCACTGCCCTCTTCACCGTTTACTGCTTGTTGACGAAGACGGTCTAGGCTACCGATGTCGTGAATAAAACCGATGTCGTTGTTATTCTTAATCATGCTCTATTCCTTAGATAATGATCAGCTGGCCTTCAATCGCACCCGCTTGTTTCAGTGCTTGAAGGATTGCCATTAGGTCAGAAGGTGCTGCGCCCACTTCGTTAACCGCACGAACTAGATCATCCAATGTTAAGCCAGGTTCGAACTTGAACATCTTGCCATCGGCCTCAGTGACTTCGATATCAGAGTCTGGAACCACTACCGTTTGACCGCCAGAAAATGCATTCGGCTGACTTACATTTAAGTTTTCTTTAATCGCGACTGTCATACCACCGTGTGTTACCGCCGCCGCTTTTAGGCGCACGTGCTTACCAACCACAATGGTACCGGTACGAGAGTTAACGATGATTTTCGCTGAGCCTTCAGCTGGGTCAAATTCAATGTTTTCGATTGCCGATAAGAAAGCCACACGTTGGCTGATTTCTCGCGGTGCACGCACTTTTACAGACGTCGCATCAACCGCAGACGCCATTTGTGGACCTAAGAAGTTATTAACCGCATCGGCCATGCGCTGCGCTGTTGTGAAATCGGATTGGATTAGATTGAAGGTGATGTAATCACCACGGCCAAATGGCGTTGGGATCTCTTGCTCTACTGTTGCACCACTAGAGATGATACCTACGTTCGGGTTATTACCGACAATCTTAGAACCATCGTTACCCTGAGCACTAAAGCCACTTACCACTAAGTTACCTTGCGCCACAGCATACACCTGACCATCAAGACCTTTTAGGAAGGTTTGTAGCAAGGTACCACCACGCAGGCTTTTTGCTGAACCGATTGAAGATACGGTTACGTCAACTTCCTGACCTTGCTTAGAGAAAGCCGGCAGTTCAGCGGTAACAATTACTGCTGCTACGTTTTTTGTTTTTGGCTTAGTGCCAGGCGGCAATTGGATGCCAAAATTTTGCAGCATCGCGTTAAATGTTTGATCGGTAAAGGGAGTTGTTTCACCGGTACCCGGCAAGCCCGTGACCAAACCATAACCGACAAGTTGGTTACTACGAACACCCGCCACTTTTGCCACGTCTTTAATACGCGCAGCATGGGCACTGGTGGCAAGAAATAGCATGCCGAATAGTACGAGTGTCAGTTTTTTCATTGAGTAACCTGTCTGATTGCTTTAATTAATAATGACTTAGCGAGATGTTGCTGCGTAACGCGGGCTGTCAGTATGTCGACGCCCTCTCAAGCTCTACAGAGATACATTAAAGAATCGTGCCAAGAATCCAGGCTCTTGCATATCTTGTTGCACTCCGGTACCTGAATACTGGATTCGTGCATTAGAAACACGGTTTGAAGCGATGGTATTATCGAAATCAATATCGTCCGGACGGATGGTGCCACTTAGGCGGATGTACTCATCACCGGTGTTCAAAGTCATCCACTTTTCACCACGCACCACTAGGTTGCCGTTAGCGAGTACTTCAATCACTTCCACAGTAATATAACCACTGATGCTGTTGCTCTGATTAGCAGACGCGTCACCTGCGAAAGTATTGGTGTTGCTTAGGTCGTAAGAGAAGTTGTACTTGTCTATTGTTAACTCTTGACCACCAACAGCTAAAGGCTCCATTGATGAGTCATTCGACTTAGACATATCTGCATTGGCTTTTTTCGTCGCACGAGTATTTTCATCCAATGCCACAGTAATGATGTCACCAATACCGCGAGGCTTTGAGTCATCGTACATACTGCCAATATGGTTTACGTTAAATAGTGAGCCGGTTGCCGCTGCATAATGCTCTGGCTTCTGTTTTGGATTAATTGGCGCCCATGCAGGATCACCGGCAATAGGATCCGTTCGACCGCGAAGCGTATCAACAATGCCTGAACTTTCTTGAGCCGATTTATCACCTTCTACCGCATCAACCACTGTGGTCGCATTCTCTTCTGCTGGCGTCTCAATTGGATCCAATACAGAACAACCGCTCATAGACAAAAACAGGGCTAAACAAAAAATACGTTTCATGGCGATATACTCTCAGCAAGTCGTGGTAAATAGTAAGCCGTGACGAACACGTCGATTAATACGAAACAAGTAAGCGGTGGATTAACCGATTACAGCTGTTGGTTAACAAAGCTCATCATCTTGTCTACCGACGAGATAACTTTCGAGTTCATTTCGTAAACACGTTGAGCTTCGATCATATTCACAAGCTCTTCAGTTACGTTTACGTTCGATGTTTCTAGCATCGACTGGCGAATATTACCTAGGCCATCGAAGCCAGGTACACCTTCTTGTGGATCACCACTCGCGCCTGTCGGCAAGTAAAGGTTTTGACCTACTGGTTCTAAACCACCTGGGTTTACAAAGTCAGTGATGGTGATTTGGCCTACGACAACGTTGTTCTGCTCACCACGAAGACGAACCGATACTTCACCGTCATTACCGACTGTCACTGAGATTGCATCTTCAGGGATAACGATTTCTGGTTGTAGCGGGTAGCCTTGACCCGATGTTACGATTGCGCCGTCACCGTTCAAAGTGAACTGACCATTACGGCTGTAACCTGTTTCTCCGTCTGGCATTTCAACTTGGAAGAAACCGTCACCTTCGATCATCATGTCTAGGCTGTTAGACGTAGTCTGCGCGTTACCGTGTGTGTGAACCTTTTGAGTCGCAACTACTTTAGAACCCGCACCTAGCATCAAACCACTTGGTAACTCAGTGTTCTGAGACGACTGACCGCCAGGCTGGTTGATGTTCTGATAGAACAGATCTTCAAATACCGCGCGGCTCTTTTTAAAACCAATGGTCGAGGCGTTGGCAAGGTTGTTTGAAATCGTTGAAATGTTGGTTTGTTGGGCGTCTAAACCTGTTTTACTTACCCATAATGCTGGATGCATAGCAATTTCCTTTAAATTCTATTAGCTCATACGAAGCAGTGAATCAGACGACTTGTCCATTTCCTCTGCTGTGCTCATCATCTTGACCTGCATTTCAAACTGACGTTGTAAGTCAATTAGGCTGGTCATTTCACCTACGGCATTTACGTTACTGCCTTCGATAGCACCTTTTAGCAACGTTACCGCTGCATCTGCTTCGTATGCCTGATCTGGGTTTTTCGAACGGAATAGACCATTCGTATCTTTAAATAAACTTTGATTGTCTGGACGTACAAGTTTAATACGATCAACGACCTCCAATTCCTCAGCTGGAGCGCCTTGAGGAATGACTGAGATCGTACCGTCTGTACCAATTTCGACTTTGCTGATTGGGATTGGCAGTGTGATTGGTGCGTCGTTTTCACCCAATACCAAGTGGCCACTCGCATTGGTCAACAAACCGTTTTGGTCAACCTTTAGGTTACCGTTACGTGTTAAGCCTTCACGACCAGTGTTGTCCATTACCGAAATCCAACCATCACCTTGAATAGTCACGTCAAGATCACGGCCAGTGGTAACAACACTACCTTGCACAAAATTATGTCCTGGACGCTCTGTCATGCTGAAAACACGAGTAGGCATACCTTCGCCATACGCTTGCATTGAACGCGCTTGTGCTAAATCAGCACGGAAACCCGTTGTACTTACGTTGGCAAGGTTGTTTGCACGTAGCTGCAAAGCTTGCATATTTTGCTTAGCGCCACTCATGGCAAGAAACAGTGCGCGATCCATAATTTTGCTCCAAAAATCATCTTCTGGGACTAATAAAGCAAACACTGTGCCAATATTTTTAACTGTTATTTATCAATAATTTAAATAGAAAACAAACAAGAAAGGTGATCACAGAAGGATCATTGAGGAAGAATTGTTGCCAGTGGCATTACCGGGCGGCAATAAGGGCGGCAAATAAAAAAGCAAACAACAATACCCAATTCAATAACATTGAATTGGGTATTCGCAGATGATTCAAACGTTTGAAACGATTAACGAATCTGAAGAATATTCTGTTGTAGTTGGTTGTGTACTTCTAAAGAACGAGAGTTCGCTTGGAAGTTACGTTGAGCAGAAATCAAATCAACCAATTCTTGAGTCATATCGATGTTCGACTGCTCCAGAGAGCCGTTGTTGATGCTACCAAATGAACCTTTGTTAGATTCGCCCCAGATTTTATCACCCGAGTCGTTAGTAGAATCCCACTGAGTACCGCCTTTCTTATCTAGACCTTGCTCGTTTGGAACACGTACTAGGCCTACACGACCAAGCATTACGTTTTCACCATTTGAGTAAGTACCTAGAACACTGCCGTACTCATCGAAATCGATTTTGGTTAAGAAACCTGTTGTCGCACCATCTTCATCAAACTTAGTCAGTTCAAACGGAGCCGCAAACTGGGTTGAAGAATCTAGACCAAACTTAAGCACTTGTGTTGGATCGGCACCATTCAAATCGACAGGGTTCGCGCCTGCACCTAGCGGTTCCGAGTTAATCGGCTGACCACTGTTTAGGCTTGCTAACGTACCGTCATTGTTGAACTTCATTGTGTGACCAACATGACCTTGAGCATTCGTTGCATCACCACCAGTGATGTTGATTGGCTTCTCGCCAGTCTCATCAGACACGGTGTAGTAAGTCTGCCAAGTGTTTGGTTGCGTTTGATCTTTGAGGTAGTAAGTCGTTAACTTGTAAGACTGACCCATAGAGTCGTATACCGTCGAAGACGTTGCACGGTTATAGGTGTCAGCATCTTTAAAGTTAAATGCAGCCGGATCTTTAAGGTCACCGTTTGCAGGAAGGTTAACCCCTACTTCAATGTTTTCTGTCTGTTTTGGCTTACCAAATTCAGCTGGAATGTCGAGAGGCTTTGGCGCATAAGAAAGAACTTCACCCGAGTTTGGATCAACATCGTAACCTAAAAGAAACTCATCGTTAGCCGTAACCATGTAGTTGTCTTTGTTTAGGTGAAATGCACCATTACGTGTTAGTTCGTTAATTTCTGGCACCATACGGTCTTTCGCTACCGCAAAGAAACCTGTACCACTTACGCGTAGATCCATTGGGTTGTTTGTATAAATACTTGAACCTTCGTGGAACTGTTGCGCCACTTGGCTAGCTTGCGCACCGCCACCTGACGTCGTTTTTGCATTTGTGAACAACGAGTTTGAGTAAACATCGCCAAATTCAGCACGAGACTCTTTAAAGCCAAATGTGTTTGCGTTCGCAATGTTGTTACTGGTTGTATTCAGGTCTAATTGTGCAGCGGATAGGCCGCTTAAAGCTACATATGACATTCCAATATTCTCCTAATCTATCTAGCTAGCATGTTCACTCACTTAAGAGCTACGCTTTACCAACTTCTAGTACTTCAGCAAGTCGTACTGGCGATGTGAAACCAGCCAGATTGAGTAGTACGTTGCCATCACCCTTACCAAGAAGCACACTGTTCACGTTCGCATAGCTGGAAACTTGGAACTCTGTGTTCTCGCCATCCAGTAAACCCGACGCTTTCACGTTGTATTTACCAGCCGGCAATGGGTTACCGTCTTCGTCTTTTCCGTCCCATTCAACACGTGTATCGCCTGCAGGTTTAGAGCCGATATCAAAAGTGCGAACTAACTGGCCCACCTCGTTCTCAACACGGACCATAACGTTGTCCATCGCTTGAGGAAGCTTAACCATTGCCGCCATACCGCCATCACCTTGCTTTACACCTGCCGCCCCAGGAACCAATACATCACGACCAACTAAAGAGGAGGCCTGCAGTGCTTGGTTAGAGGTCATCGATGAGTTCAAGCTTTCAAACTGTGAATTCATTTTGCCGATGCCATCTACGGTCGCAAATGAAGCCATTTGCGCAATCATCTGGTCATTGCTAACCGGCTTAAAAGGGTCTTGCTGTGCTAGTTGCTTAGTCAACAAAGATAAGAAATCTTCTTGCTTAAGATCCTGCTTACCTGTTGTTTCGTCGGGCTTCTTAGCGCCATCTTGAAGACTCTTCAGCTGGTCAACATAGGACAAGCCGCTTTGACCAACATTGTTGTTGATTCCAGCCATGTGCTACCTCCTTATCCTTATTGACCCATCTGCAGCGTACGCAGCAGCATTTGTTTACTCGAGTCAGCAACCTGTACGTTCGTTTGGTACGCACGTGATGCCGAAATCATGTTTGCCATCTCTTCCATAACGTTCACGTTAGACTTGTAGATGTAGCCTTCGTTGTTCGCTAATGGGTGGTCTGGGTTATACTCCGCGCTCAGCGGCTTATCGCTTTCTACGATACCTAATACTTTCACAGGCACAGTGTGGTCACTGTTGCGTGCTCGATTTAACTCAGCGCCGAACACTGCATGGCGAGCTTTGTAAGTTTCTTTAGCAGAACTACTTACACTGTCCGCGTTTGCAAGGTTGCTCGAGGTCGTATTTAGACGAACAGATTCAGCACTCATCGCAGAACCAGTCACATTGAATACATTAAATAAGCTCATCTAATTATTCCCCTTTAATCGCTTTAGTTAAATTCTTGAACTTACTTCCTAGGAAGTCGAGAGAGGCTTGATGCCTAATTTGGTTTTGCATGAAAAGGTTTCTTTCCAAATCCAAATCAACCGTGTTGCCATCTCCTGTATCAGGTTGGGTAGGAATTCGATACTTCGTTTCCCCGTTCACCGTCGTTTCGGCAGAAATGTGCCGACCGTCTGTGCGGCTAAGACCAATGCTTGCCCCAGAACTTGCCGCTTGCAGTGATTTCTTGAAGTCTAATCCCTTTGCTTTATACCCAGGCGTGTTTGCTTGCGCGATATTGGTGGAAAGCACCTCAGCGTTACGCTCACGTACACCAACTGTGTGCTGGTGAATGCCCAAAGCATTGTCAAAAGAAATAGCCATCTAAACCTCAACTCAAGAACTGACTGTTATGAAATAACCAAAGCAATATATATACCAACTTTTAAAACAAAGTGGTCTATTTATACTTTTACAGGTTACTCGTGGGTAAACTTGCAATATACAAGCCAAAAAATAGAGTAAATTGGAATGTCACTCTGACTTAAAGATATAGGCTAAGCAGGAAAAAGAAAACCCAGCACTTGGCTGGGTTTTGAAATTGTTTAGTAACGTCACACCTTATTTAGGTGGCGGCAATTACTTCAATTTGTAGATGATACCTGGGTTACAACGAACCATTTCAAAGCGGTCGGTTAAACCAGTTAACGACTCAGACGCACCCAAAAGCAAGTAACCACCCGGGTTCAGGCTGTTCGCCATTTGGTTAAGCACTTTAGATTTCATCTCTGGAGAGAAGTAAATCAGTACGTTACGACAGAAAATAATGTCGAATTTACCTAGCAGTGCGTAACTGTCCATCAGGTTTTGAGGACGGAAGTTCACCATGCGCTTAACGTTGTCTTTTACTTTCATGCGACCATCGCCTGCATCCTCAAAGAAAGTACGGCGACGCTCTGGAGAAAGACCACGACCTAAAGCAAGGTTGTCATACGCGCCAGTGCGGCACATATCCAACATGCTTGCAGAGATGTCCGTTGCGGTGATCGATACATTTGGCAGCATACCTGGCTTACGAGCTTGAGTTTCAAGCACCGTCATTGCCATTGAGTATGGTTCTTGGCCTGAAGAACTTGCCGCAGACCAAATCTTAATAGGACGTTTATTTGCCGCTATTTCCGGTAGAAGTTTATCCGCAAGCACAGCAAACGGGTAAGTATCTCGGAACCAAAGTGTCTCGTTCGTCGTCATAGCATCCACTGCTGCCACTCTCAACTCACGGTTTCGGCCCGTCACTACATCTCTCAATAAATCAGACAGCGAAGCTAGATTAAACTTTGCCACTAATGGGCTTAGGCGGCTGCGCACTAAGTACTGTTTGCTGTCACCTAATACAATGCCACATTGAGATTCTAAGAAACGGCTGAAATCGCGATACTCTTGATCACTTATTGTTATAGCAGTCATTAATGTCTCTTTTAGTTAGTTAAAGCAGCTTTAACGGCTGCACCAAGCTCATCAGGGTTGAATTTAGCAATGAAGGAGTTCGCTCCCACACGCTCAACCATGGCTTGGTTAAATACACCACTCAATGATGAGTGTAAAATTACGTATAAATCTTTTAGCTCAGCGTGGCGGCGAATCTCAGCAGTCAGCGTATAGCCATCCATCTCTGGCATTTCAATATCCGAGATCACCAATGAGATCTGATCGTAAATGCTGCCCTCTGCTGACATCTGCATCAGTTTTTCGTAGGCTTCTTTACCATCTTTCACGGCAATCACTTCAAAGCCGATCGACTCAATAGCGCGTTGAACCTGTTTACGTGCAACGGTTGAGTCATCAGCAATCAAGATACGGCGAACGAGTTCTTTTTCTTGTTCTACTTCTGCGATTTCTTCAGCGATCTTGCTGTCCATGGTTTCATCAACAGGCGAAATTTCAGCTAGGATTTTTTCAACATCAAGAATTTCAACTAACTCATTGTCGATGTTAGTTACCGCTGTTAAGTAGTTCGCTTTGCCAGCGCCATCTGGCGGCGGAAGAATCGATTCCCAGTGCATGTTGATAATGCGCTCAACGGAACTGACCAAGAAACCTTGAATGGTTCGGTTGAACTCAGAGATAACTACAAAACACTTTTCAACATCCGTTGTCGGACGGCCACCAATCGCTAAGCTCAAGTCAATCACAGAGATCGTTTGACCACGAATGTGTGCGACACCTTTAACCAGTGGGTTTAAATTTGGCATCTTCGTCAACTTAGGGCATTGAAGCACTTCTTTTACTTTAAAGACATTAATGCCGTAACGCTGGCGCCCCATTAGGCGAAAGGTTAGTAATTCTAATCGGTTTTGACCGACGAGTTGCGTACGCTGATTCACCGAATCAAGAATACCCGTCATGAGCTCATCTCCATATCAAACTTTTTTGTATAAAAAGTGTTAGTCTACTGCAGGCTACGAACCACCAGAGAAACGGAATGACGTATTATAAAACAAATTTGCCACCTCTTTCCATAGCAATGTGTAGAGCTACTTTTAAAACTGTCGCTAAGTTTATCGGCATTTTATCAATTTTGTTTAGTTTTTTTGTACAGGCTGCGACCCCAGAACAAATTGAGATGATTCAGTCTGCGGCAGAGCAGCACATCCTTGATACGGTTGAACAACCTCTAGGCGGCGAACTCCTTGTAAATTCAGCAAATATTGATTCAAGGATCAAAGCGACAGACTGCCCTATTCCTTTAGAGACCAGTGCCTCAACAACCACCAATACCCGTAGCAGCATTACGGTTTTAGTGCAATGTGTTCCTGACGAGTGGCGAGTTTATGTACCTGTAAGACTCTCTATGTCAGTGCCCCTTGTCACGACTACACGCGCACTCGCAAGAGGCGAAGTCGTCGGACAATACGACGTAACCACTGCGATGATTTCTCTTAACAAATTTCGGCGCCAAGGCTTCACTGCTCCAGAGCAAGTTATCGGCGCCAAGGTAAAAAAGAATCTAAGGCCGGGTGACGTTGTCGAAAGAGGTGATATTTGTGTCGTATGTCGAAACGAGAAGGTTATCATACAGGCGGTAAAAGGTGGCATGACCATTACCACGAAAGGCACAGCGCTCACTGATGGCTCTATGGGTGATCAAGTAAGAGTGAAAAATGATAAATCACAGCGTATAATCGAAGGTATTGTTACCAACATGTCTGAAGTCACGGTTTACTTTTAACTCTCTACTTCTCAATTGGCGGTACCGTTAGCATTTTGCTCTCGACTCTAGCACTGAAATACGTAGCTTCAGTGTTTTGTCCCTTTTCGACTAAAGAGCGAAAAATTGCTAAAGTAATCGAACCCTTGGTCGATATTGACTGTACAGGTTCCCATTTTTGAAGAAAAAGGCTTAACTATGGCAGGCATTGATAACATTCGTTCAGGGCAAACCCTAACGACCACCAACCGATCAGCAGTCCGCTCTGATTCTAGTTCTGAGGCATCACGTTCTGATGTATCAACTAAATCACCGGCAAGCAAAGACGCGGTTTCACTTAGCCAACAAGGCAAAGCAATAGGTCAACTTCACCAAGACATGGCAGCAAACCCAAGCTTTGACTCGGTAAAAGTTGCAGCAATCAAAGAAGCGATCGCGAACGGTTCATACACAGTTGATCCAGAAAAACTGGCCGACAATATGATCAAGTTCGAAAACGAATTAAAAGGTCTTTAAGCACTCCCTTCATATTGAGTGGTTAACTTAGAGCACACGAGGTTATTGATAGGTTTACGTTATGGCGGCACTAGCAGATTTAGTTAATTTCCAACTTCAAAATGCCAAAGCCTTATCTGAATTATTGAGTTCAGAGAAAACCGCTATTACGAGCCGACAGTCAACGGATATCGAGCGAATCGCCAAAGAAAAAGTGGTCCTTGTCGAACAACTAAGATCCACCGATCAGCGCATCGCTGCCCATAGCAATATCTCAGAACTGACCGAGAATCCTGAACTCGCTCAGTTAGTCTCAACCATCAAGTCTATTGTGCACGATTGTCATCAAGCGAACCTGGTGAATGGCGAAGCCCTAAATCGAGCACACCTCAGCTTCAAAAAACTCAGCAACATGATGCAACAAAGCCACGGCAAAATTGGCATGACTTACAACGCCGGCGGCCAAACGCACACTATTTCAACGCTGGGAACCAACGTAAAAGCCTAGTTAAGCTGCCTCTTCAACAACACTATTAACCCTTTCCTGCCTGTATCTGTATCTGTATCTGTATCTGTATCTGTATCTGTATCTGTATCTGTATCTGTATCTCAGCCTATCTATATTCCGACTCCAATCAAAAGCCACACTCCTGAAAGTACGCCCATGAACACGTAAACAAAAAAGCGGCAAGTATTTTCATACTTGCCGCTTTCTCATTGATATGAGTTATTGATTGCCGATACGCCATCTGGAAAGCGACTGGCAACCAATATCATTTATTCATTGATACTAGAACAGTGTCTGTTGTCTCTTCTCTGGTACCGCTTGAACTTCACCGTAGTTACGTAATTGATCCATCTTGCGAATATCCAACTGAAGCTCAGTCACGTAGCTATCGCCTACTGGGTAGCTGCGCACTACTTCTGCACCACGGATAACACCATCAACCGCACCTGACGTGCGCTCTGTACCAAGGCGTTGATCTTCAAGTTCAGCCCGGCCGCTGACTCGCATACCATAAACTTGTTCCGCAAGTTCACGATAAGCATCAATCTTAGAGGCTCTCATCGCACGGATACGCTTCTCTTCGTCATTGCGACCTTTTTGTTCACTGATACTCGCGTAACCAACAGCAACTAGGAAATCGTCTGGTCTCATGCTCTGCAGAGGCTGACAGCCAACAAGCAGTAAAGCGGCAACCACAAACATTAACTTCTTCATCTCGAACTCCTAAGGGCGAAGAATAACAGTGTAAGGCTGACTGATCGTTGGGTCAGAACGAATGATCACACCATCTTGAGTTCGAATACTGTTCAGAGTATCGAGATCACGACCAATACGGTCTGCCGGTAAGAAGCCTTGTGCTGAAGCCACGACAATACGAGTTTGCATGCCCACCACTCGAGCATTCACAAGCACACCACCCTCTTGGCGCAGCATAGTACCCGTTAGTACGTATTGAACGTCTTGCTCTTGAGCTAAGTCTTTCCAGTCACGGCTTATCGCAAAGTCACCTTGATGAGTTACCTGAATAGAACCCGTGGTTTTAAAATCAACCACCTTGAAGCCACGACGCTGAAACTGATGAATGAAACCTTCTGATACCGAGTTACCAAGCCAGTTTGTTGTGTCCATGTGTTGCAGGTCAACAAACGAGGTGATCGCGATAGGCGTTCTTGCTGAGATGCTTGTATTCGACACGATCAAGTCTTCGGTCATGCTTTCTACGAAGAAGTCCATGGTGTGGCGAGGGCTGTCCATCAGCATAAACTGACTGCCTGCGTACTCAGTCTTACCGTTATAGATCGGCGAATAAGCGCATGATGTCAGTAACATGACACTCATTACTACGAGCCATTTTTTCATTATCTAATCTCCAGATAGTTTTAGTGCTACCTGTTCCAATATGTTCTCACCATTATTCTTTTCAATGGATTACAATGTTGGAACAGTCTTTGCTTTTCATTAATGGTTCAGATTAAGAAAAACGCACTTAAGTCAGCTTCAAGCTTATAGTTATTTGTTAAGCAATATTTATACCCAACTGGTAACGAATAGATGAAAAAAATAATTTCTTACTTATTTTCAATAGGTTCACTGATAAACATAAGTTTCAGTGCTCATGCCTCATGGTATGAAGTTACCGGTACAGCAACCATCGTATCGTCAGAAGAGACGGCAAGGATCCACGCTCTGGAAGACGCGGTATATAAGGCTATCCAGTTCTCAGGGGCAGACATCGGCAGTATTGCTAACCTAACGCCTTATTTAGATGGCAAGAAAAAAGAATACCAATTTACTAACCACGAAGTACGCTACATCTTGGTTGATAAAGAGAAGAAACGCGGTGGCAATCTAATGATCACCGCAAGGATCGACATCTACCCTTCGGCAAATGCTTGCCATGAGAGCCAATACAAGAAAACCTTCTTGGTGGGTAATATCGATGTCACCTCTCCACAACAAGCCGTAATGGGCAGAATCTACAATATCGGTGACGACTTCAGCCATGTGGTTGACAGACAGTTAGCCAAAGAGTCTCGCAGCTTCGTTTCTGTTGGCACAACCAACTACGACATCGATAAACGCCGACCTGAGGTGATCAAGATGATCGCACAGGATACTGGCGCGCAATACATCATCGGTGGTGAGATTACTGACTTAACGGCAACCATCGAATCTAAGCTATTAAAAGATGACATCATCAACCGTCAGTTCGCGTTAGAGATGCAAGTATTTGATGGTAAGACGGGACACCAGATCTACACACGTAGCTATCGTGAGGTGGCAAAGTGGCCATTTGCTAAAACCAGTGAAGTTGACACTCGCAGTGCTCGTTTTTGGGCATCAACCTACGGCAGTATGATGCTTCGTGTAAGCCGTAATATCATGTTGGACCTAGAGTCTGAAGTCTCTTGTAAGATTACGCTCCCTGAAGTTGCGGCCGTATTCGGTAATACAGTGACCATTGATTTGGGCCGAATGCATGGCGTACAACAAGGTGACAAACTGCAGCTATGGCACACAGGTTCGTTTATCGACCAACGAGGTTTACCGCGCAATAAAGTCTCGCAAAGCGATATCACACTGACCGTATCTCGCGTCTACGAGAACGAAGCGGAACTGACAATTGATCAGCCAAGCCTAGCGGGAAGTATTCAAATTGGTGATGTGATGCAGAAAATCATGTAGTTAGCCGCACTCTAAACTCATAGATTCTAATAAAGCCTTAGCACCCCAACTAAGGCTTTAATTTTTTCATGGGTATTAGTTTCGGTTTTTACGTATTTGTCGTAATCTTACTAATAACATAATCATCATTTAGCAAGCTATGAGTCAGAATAATCTAATTGGTGCTACCGGTTATCGCTTTATTTCGAAAGGTAAGACCGCTTTTAAGATCCACATCCACACACCAGAAGACACGGTACTGCATCGGTCTGTCGGTTTTGTGCGTATGGGTGAAGAGAAAGCGCTTAAAAAAACCATCAAATTAAGAGACGAGCTCGGTAAGGAGCTTTGGGGTAAGTTTTGGAAGAAGGTTCTCAAGGAGCCTTACCTTATGACACGCCTGCCGCATAGTTTAGAGCCTAAGATTGTATTCAAGCCAAACCCAACACAAAGTGACCCTGAACATCGTGATGAGTGTTATATCGCGAAATGGCGCGTGTTCTCCGATGACGGCGATTACAAATACAAAACTAAGGTCTGCTCAATCAGAAAGCACGGTAGACTGGCCGCTTACAGCCAAACTAAGCGCGCCCTACTTGATGCTCACAAAGATGTAATTGATTTACTCATATTCATGGGACGCTTAAACAGCATCGACCTCAAGTAGCCACAGAATGGACAACGCCAATCCCCTATGAACGAATACAAAAACAGCCGCGCTTGCGGCTGTGTTTATTTCTAGAATCGTCATCTTAACGCTTTAGCATATTGCCATGCACCAAGTCGATGACCTAGCTTCGGCAGATCTCTGCCAGCGTCGTTAAGCGACGTTTTGAATCTTTCACATAAGGATTGGTTTGATCCCATGCGTAACCCGCTAAGATCGAGCACACCATTTGTTTAATCTTAGGGTTAGGATCTTGATAGAAAATCACATCCTGCAACGTACCGGAATACCAACCCTCAACATACGTTCGGAAGGTGTTTACACCGACCATCAATGGATCGGCATACTCACGTTCCCAATCGACCGTCTCACCATTGAGCTGCTTTTCCACACACTCAACCGCAAACTGTGCCGACTTCATCGCAATCGTAACGCCTGACGAGAACACAGGATCAAGAAACTCACCAGCATTCCCCAGTAGTGCGTATTTGTCAGTTGCAAGATGCTTCACGTTAGCAGAATAACCACCGATTTCACCCGCAGGGTTTGGATACTCAGCGTTTGCCAGTATTTCGGCCAGCCCCGGCTCTTCCATAGCCAACTGCTTAATCGCGGCAATCTTATCTTCTGGGTAAGATTCAAAGAACTTAGGTTCCCCTACCACACCAAATGAAGAAACTCCGTTGCTAAATGGGATCAACCAATACCAAACATCAGGATTAGTTGGGTGCACAGAGATTAGAATTTTGTTTCGGTCATAATCTAGCTCAGTATCCACCTCAGCAATATGATCGTTAATATGCGTGAAAATCGCTTTACGAGGTGGAAGTGATGACTGCTCTTCCAGATCAAGCATCTTCGGCAATACTCGACCAAAGCCACTGCCATCCAAAACGTACTGTGCTTCTAGCTGATAGCTTTCTCCATCAAGCACTTGAACATCTAAAATAGTGCTGTCGTCGGTAAAATTAATGCCCGTCAACTCATGCTGGTAATCGATTGTGACACCTTGTGCCTCAGCTGAATCAGCAAGCACCTTATCAAAAGCACCACGTTGAACCTGAAAAGTGGTTCCCGGCCCAGTAGAGAACTTATCTTCAAAATTGAACGCGGTGTACACACCATTTTTACGAAATGCTGCGCCATCTTTGTATTGGAAGTTAGCCTTGGTCACCGCGTCGGTCATGCCAGCTTGTTCAATCACTTCCATGCAAGCGGGTAATAGGCTTTCACCAATTGAGAAGCGAGGGAACACGCTCTTTTCGATTACTCGAACATCGATGCCTTTTTTGTGTAACAAAGACGCGGCAATAGACCCTGAGGGCCCAGCTCCGATGATCACTACTTGAGTAGACAGTTTTTTCATTAATTTAAGCCATATTTGTTATGTGTTATTGCGCGCTAGCTTTCAATTCAAGAAGCGTATGACCAAGACCGATATCATCAGTGCGAGTCACCACTTCAAAGCCAGCTTCTTCAACTATCTCTAAGAAATCTTCACTGCGGTAAAAACGACTGTTGCCATTTGCCAAGCACGTAAAGTAAAGCGAAGTCGCGTTTAAGCTATAAGAAGCCGCATCGTATTTCTGTGCATCCCAAAACAACTCAAGGATATAAACGGTCGCCTCTTCTGACATATGAGAGCGGACACGCTTTAAGATGCTAAGGATTTCCATTGGCGAGAAGCAATCAAGGAACTGGCTCATCCACCAAACATCCGCGCCCGTTGGCAGCGCTTGTTGCTTATCTAGCATGTTGGCAGGGAAAGGCGTCACTCTGTTTTGATGACCATGTTGCTTAGCGTTCGCCATTGCCATTTCTAGCTGCTGTGGCAAATCAACAATCGTGACTTCAACATCAGAGTCATGGTTGCAACACTGCATTGCCCACTTGCCTGTATTGCCGCCAATATCCACCAGCGATTTAGGTTTCTTGCTGAAAACCTTCTCAAGCAAAACTGGGAATGAACGATCAGAGTAGAAGTGGTCAAACTCGAACCAGCTCTCTTTCGCTTTTTCAGGTAATTGAGACAAGCCTTGGTAGATCGTTTCCCAATCCCCTAGCTCCTTCAAACCAGCAGGAGTGCCCTCCTCAATCGCTTCAGTGAGATGCATCATCGCGGCGTAACAAACATCAGCTGTGAAATCCATGTTTGCGTTGGTCATACCGTCATGCAACAGATAGAAACCGAGGTTGGCTATCTTATAGTTAGGCTTTTCCCAAACAACAATATGAGCACTAAGCGCCATATCAAGTAACACTTTCACACCATATTCAGATACACCTGTTATTTCTGAAATAGTCTCAGCAGGTAAGCCATCGCTCCCCGCATCGTCGAGCGCTTTTAAAATACCTAAATCACGAAGTGTACGAGCAGTATGGAAAACAATAGGAGCAAAAGATAATTTTTGTGCTTCTGTTTTTGCTTCTAATGCATTGAATGGATCTAATTTATATTCCGACACGAAAAACCTAACTTAAAAATAATAGGGGGTTACTCAGCTGCCATTTGTGCAAGCTTACGTTTAATATCAACGTTTAAGTTATTAACCCAGCGGTTGTAATTACGGTGTATTTCACCATCGTCATACTTCAAATTCTCTGATTCAACGTAAAGAATAGAGTAAAATTTGTCGTTATAAGGAATATCGACCACTGCGTGATGTGAACGAACATACAATTCAGCACGGATCAAGCCAGGTTTAATCTCAGAAACTAACCAGCCTCGATTTTCAGCAGATTCATAAATAGCTGATTTCACCTGTTTACTTTGAAGATTATGTGCAACTGGAGTATCCTCAACATTCATTACAGGCTGGACACGTCCACACCCTGCAAGAACAAATATGAATAACATTGAAACGGCTATTTTTAGTAATTTCATTTAAATTCCTTACCTGTGTTTATTTATAAGCACGCATAGTATTTAGTTAGACCCAAAGCAAATCAATACTCTATGTCAAATCAATCCCAATTAATGTCGTTTAATATTGAGAAATGGTCTGCAAACTCGGCTGGTCTCAATTCTGATGCCGAATGGCAAGCCTGGAGCACTAATTTAGATTGGCCGCAAGATGGCTCGACTGAATTTAAAGCGATCCCGCCAATGATGCGCCGCCGAATGAGCCTACAGAGCAAATTGGCCGTTCAAACCGCATTGACACTCTTAAAAGACAACTCGATTGATTATCTGGTTTTTGCCAGTCGACATGGCGAACTGCACCGAACCGCAACCTTGATTCAATCAATATTGGAAGGTGACGATGCTTCGCCTATGGCGTTCTCACAGTCCGTGCACAACACAGCAGCAGGGTTAACAACCATCGCAGCAAAAGCACCAATCCCTCTGACCTCTATCGCGGCCGGGCAAGATACTTTCCACAACGCTTTGATTGAAGCCTATCTTTACCTGAACCAATATCCATCGCATCGAGTGTTAGTCATCGATTTCGACCAACCACTGCCTGAGCTGTACCAAGAATTTGAAACTCAACACTATGCCGACTACGCACTGGGCTTTGTGCTTACCTCCGGAAGTGATTACTCAGTATCAAGAACTGTAACCGAGGTAAGCTCGACCACTCCATTACCACAAGGCTTGCAGGCGCTACAAAACATCCTTCAAGGTTCACAGAACTGGACCGTGGCAGGTAAGCATCAAGATTGGACTTGGATACACAACGCAAAAACCGGAGATCTATAATGAGCAAGGTCGACCAATATTGGCGAGTATTCGCAACAGGCCTCTGCTTTACCATCTTCGGCTTAGGAGGCCTAGTCCTCAGCTTCTTGATCTTGCCATCTATCGCACTCATCACTCCTAACACCATTCAGCGAGAGCTCAGGGCTCAACGACTGATTCGCTTCTCGTTCAATGCCTTCTGCCAGATCATGAAATTCACAGGCGCAATTGACTACCGAATTGATGGTGCCGAGTTACTGCGTGAAGACCGAAACTGCATTATTGTTGCGAATCACCCGAGCTTGATAGACTACGTGCTGATCGCCTCGCAACTTCCCCAATGTGACTGCCTGGTTAAAGCAGCCATTTGGGAAAACCCATTTATGAAAAGGATCGTAAAAGCCGCGGGTTACATACCCAATCAAACGCCCGATGATCTTTTAGAGCGTTGTGAAGAGCGCTTTTCGCGCGGTAATGTCCTACTAGTTTTTCCCGAAGGCACTCGCACAACGCCCGGAATTGAACCATCCTTACAGCGTGGTGCCGCGCAAATTGCCACCCGAACACAAACGGATCTACGTGTAATTCATATTACAGTTTCTCCGACATTCTTAACGAAAGAGAAAAAATGGTATCAAGTTCCTGTAACGAAGCCCTTTTTTCATGTCGCGGTGAAAGGTAAAATAGAAGTCGCACCATTTATTGAAAGCTCAAATAACTTAACTTCGGCAGCAAGACGCCTTAATCATCATCTTGCACAAACAATTTTCCCTCCCGAAGAAAATATTTAGCTCATCAATAACATAACTGGCGATATCAGCATTTCGAAAATACTTCACGTCATGTAGAATCGCCCCCTTAAAGCAGCATTTAGATAAAGCATTAAGTAGGCCAAAGTGGAAACATTACACAACGAACTGAAACAACTGATCATCGACGCACTAAATCTTGAAGACATGAGCATTGATGAGATTGAAACGGAAGCTCCACTGTTTGGTGATGGACTAGGACTAGATTCTATTGATGCACTAGAGCTTGGCCTTGCTATCAAGAAGAAGTACAACATCGTTATTGATGCTGACGATTCAAACACTCGCGAGCATTTTGCATCGGTTGCAAACCTAGCAAACTACATCTCATCTCAAACGAACAACTAGACAGATCTTTATGACACAAGCTAACCAACAAGAAGTATACAACCAGGTTAAAGATGCGCTGATTGAGCTGTTCGAGCTTGATGCTGAAGATATCACTCCGGAAGCTCATCTCTATCTTGATCTAGACCTAGACAGCATTGATGCGGTTGATTTAGTCGTTCACCTCCAGAACGTAACAGGTAAAAAGATCAAACCTGAAGAGTTCAAGGCAGTACGCACCGTTAATGACGTTGTAGAGTCTGTGGTTGAACTATTGAAGGACGCATAGTGCGTCCTCTGCTGACTTTACTGTCGGCAATCATACTTTTCACTTATCCAATAGCGGTTTACTTTGGACTCAACAAGTTTGGCCTGCAAACCGTGGGTATCGCCTTGGCCGTTATCTTTGCTGTTCGCATTTTTACTGGCGGTCAGGCAAAAATCAAAGAGCTAAAACACCTAGCTTGGATCAGTGGAAGTGCTGGTATTGTTCTGCTGACATTAGGTTTAGCCTTTAAACAGCATGGCTGGCTAACCTATTACCCCGTTATCGTTAATGTTTGTATGCTGGCTGTCTTTGCTTCAAGCCTATGGCAACCACAAACGATCATCGAACGTCTTGCTCGCCTTCAAGAGCCTGAGCTTCCACAAAGTGGCATTGATTACACAAGAAAAGTCACCAAAGTCTGGTGCTTGTTCTTTGTTATTAATGGCTCTATTGCTTTTTACACCTGCTTCCAACCGCTAGAAGTATGGACCCTATACAATGGCTTACTCAGCTATGTGTTTGCAGGGGTGCTCTTTGCAGGGGAGTGGATAGTGAGACAACGCATTCGTCAGAGTTAAATTGTTATGACCCAAACCGTATCTTACACCTCGCTGTCTGAGCTTCTCACTCAAAGCCGAGTGCCCGAATCTATTGTCTGCTTTGATGACAATAGCGAGATTACGTGGCAAACCTTTAACGACGACTTATCAAGACTCGCATGGCAATTGAACTCATCGGCTGTTCAACGAGTAGCGATTTGTACCCAAGATAGCTATCTGTTCTCAGTGGCGTTCTTAGCCTCTGCAGCTGCTAACAAACACATTATTTTACCGGGCAACTATCAACCTTGTGCGCTTGCCGAGCTAAGTGAACATTTTGATTGCCTGTTAGTTGATGATTCAATTGGCACAGTTGAGGTGGGAGACGTTCGCAATATTCAAGCCTTATTGGACTCAAGCACTGAAGCAGAAAAACCTCTGTCCGATAATCTTCCGGCCATTAATTTAGCAGCCACCCATTTGACCCTGTTCACTTCAGGTTCGAGCGGTACACCAAAAGCGATAAATAAAACGCTAGAGCTGCTGGATATTGAGACCGCACAGTTACACAAAAACTGGGGCAAGCTGCTCAAAGGCAACCAAGTTCAAAGCACGGTTTCGCATCAACACATCTATGGTTTACTGTTTAGAGTCTTATGGCCACTCTGCTCTGGCATTCCGTTTGCTCGTAACAACCTAGAATACCCTGAACAAATTCTGTCTCATGCCAATAAAAACTGCTTTCTTATCAGCAGCCCAGCGCTACTGAAGCGATTAAAGCATGAGACCAGCCAGGTACAGCTTGCAGGAGTCTTCTCTTCGGGTGGTCCACTGCCTACCGAGTCGGCTCATCAGTCGCGAGATTTACTAGGACATTTACCAATAGAGGTATTTGGCAGCACAGAGACTGGCGGCATAGCATTTCGTCAGCAAGAGAGCGCTCAAACCCCTTGGCAGCTTTTTGATTGTATTGAGGCTAGTCTCAACAGTGAGAATTGCATTAAGTTATTGTCGCCATATATCGATAAAAACAACTGGTATCAAACCGCCGACGAGTGCGAAATGGTCTCAGATAGTCAATTCATATTGAAAGGTCGAACGGACCGGGTGATCAAGATTGAAGAGAAACGAGTATCACTGGTTGAAGTAGAAAAGCGCCTTGAGCAACTGCCTTGGATAAGCGAGTGTGTGGTGATTCCATTTGAAGAACCAGAGCGCCTTATCCTAGCCTCGGTTTTGGTATTATCAGATGAAGGCCAAGCTACTCTATCGACCATGAGTAAAGGTAAATTCTGGTTGATGCTACGCACAGAACTCAGAAAGTGGTTAGAGCCGATCGCTATCCCAAGAAAATATCGTATTGTTGATGAGATTCCTCTCAACAGCCAAGGTAAGCGATTAACGTCTCACATAGAACAGCTAATAAAATCATAGTAACCGCTGATCGTATTTTACACTGAGATTATCTTTTTATACTTTTGTCAAAGAACCAATATTTACCCAAGGATTCTAAGTACGCCCTATGGATAAGAGAAAACCAACCGTCATTGCGGTAGACACTGTAGAAAATGAATCGATCCTGACACTTAATGTTAGCGGAGATATCACCGATTTTAAGGGACACTTCAAGAGCTTCCCTATTCTACCGGGCGTCACGCAAATTGATTGGGCACTTCACTACGCAGTCCAAGAATTAGGTGTCCCTGGTTTCTTTAAAGGCATGGAAGTCATCAAGTTCCAAGAGCCTATCTTGCCTGAAGCCACAATCCAACTATCACTCAAATGGGATGCTGACAAAAGCAAGTTGAGCTTCAACTACACCTCAAATAACGGTGAGCAAACCCACTCATCAGGCAAAATGAAGCTGGGAGAGAAAAGTGAATAGCACTCCCGTCGAGGCTACTTCTCAACACCAAACCAAAGAAAGCGGCTACAAGGCTTGCTTCCTTATCCCGTGCTTTAATCATGGCGCAACCATGCCTGCGGTGGTGTCGTCACTCCATCATTTTGAGTTACCGATCATCATCGTTGACGATGGTAGTGAGCTCGCTACAAAACAGTTTCTCACTCCCCTAGCAGAGCACTCACACGTAACTTTGGTGACACTTGAGCAGAACCAAGGCAAAGGCGGAGCGGTAAAAGCCGGTATCAAAAAAGCACAACAACTCGGCTTTAGCCATGCCATTCAAATCGATGCTGATGGACAACACGACCTTGAAGCCTTGCCAACATTGATTCAGGCCTCACAAGCTAATCCGCAACGTCTGATATCAGGCCAGCCTGTCTACGATGACAGTGTACCCAAAGCGAGGCTATACGGACGCTACGCGACACACATTTGGGTGTGGATAGAAACCCTGTCCCTATCGATCAAAGACAGCATGTGTGGCTTTAGAGCGTATCCTGTCGACCAAACACAAGCAGTACTAAGCAAATACGATGTTGGGTCTCGAATGGACTTCGATATCGAGATTTTGGTTCGCCTGTATTGGGAAGGGTGTGACATCGACTTCGTTGAAACTCGGGTTATCTATCCTGAAAACGGCATCTCTCATTTCGATGCATTGTGGGATAACGTCAAAATCAGTTGGATGCATACACGCTTGTTCTTCGGCATGCTGCCAAGAGCACCAAAACTTATTGCTCGTCATTTCAAATCAGCCCCTGCAGGAAGTAATCTAAGTTCATCAGTGGGTTTAGAACTGCAAACGTCAGAGCAGCCACACTGGTCTCGCACCCAGGAACGCGGCACCGTGTTAGGCATCAAACTGTTATTAACCATTTACACCTTGTTAGGTCGTGGTGTATTCAACCTTATTCTGCGTGGTGTAATGCGTTACTACCACTTAACTGGCAAGCGCGCGCGAAACGCTTCTGAGCAATACTTGTTTCAGTTGAAGGCCTATGCGGAACAACAAAATATTGAGTTACCCGCCGAGCTAACCAGCTATAACCATCTGCTTTCGTTTGGACATACCATGCTCGACAAACTCGCGGCATGGAAAGGCGATTTCTCAGTGGATAACCTTACCATCCATGGTCAAGACCAATTCGAAAACATGGTGGCAAATAAGCAAGGTGTGCTAATTCTTGGTTCTCATCTTGGTAATATTGAGCTGTGCCGAGCTTTAGGTCGTAGGCACTCAAACATCAAAATCAATGCGCTGGTGTTCACTGAGCACGCTGAGCGTTTTAACTCAGTTATGAAAGCGGTTAATCCGCAGTCTGACTTAAACCTGATCCAAGTAACTTCGATGGGGCCAGATACGGCTATCCTTTTACAACAGAAGTTGGAGCAAGGTGAGTGGATCGTGATTGTTGGTGATAGAACTTCCACCAGCAAAGAGAGCCGCTCAGTATGGGCAGAGTTCTTAGGTAAGGAAGCCCCGTTCCCTCAAGGGCCATTTATGTTAGCCTCTGTACTCAAAGCACCTGTATTTTTGCTATTTGGGTTACGTGACGATTCACAAGCAAAGCCGCACTTTAATGTCTATTTCGAGCATTTTAGCGACAGAATCGAACTACCTAGAAAGACACGCGAACAATCTTTAAAGCAAGTCGTTCAACAATACGCAGATCGACTTCAGCACTACACACTGAAAGCACCGCTTCAGTGGTACAACTTTTTTAATTTTTGGACATTGAGCAAGCACCATGACGAAAAAGAATCCAAATAGCATCACCTTTGGTGCCGAACGCCTCACTATCGAGGACGTTGTCGCTATCTCACAAGGCGCACAAGCCTCGATGAACACCAGTGACGAGTTCACTTCAAAAATCGACCGTGGTGTTGCATTCCTAGAGCGCCTACTTAAAGAAGAAGGCGTGATTTACGGCGTAACAACAGGTTACGGTGACTCTTGTACCGTTGCGATTCCGCCAAACCTTGTCGATGAGCTACCTCTGCATCTGACGCGCTTCCACGGTTGTGGTTTAGGTGAAACACTGTCTCACGAGCAATCTCGTGCAGTATTAGCAACGCGCCTGTGTTCGTTATCACAAGGCGTATCAGGTGTAACTCATGATCTGCTTAACCAGATCGTTACCCTAATCAACCAAGATATCTCACCGCGTATTCCTCAAGAAGGATCGGTCGGTGCCAGTGGCGACTTAACACCTCTGTCTTACCTAGCAGCCACGCTAATTGGTGAGCGTGATGTTATCTACAAAGGTGAAGTACGCCCAACCAGTGACGTTTACAAAGAGCTAGGCATTAGCCCTATCAAGCTTAAGCCGAAAGAAGGCTTAGCGTTAATGAATGGTACGTCTGTAATGACGGCATTAGCTTGTATCGCTTATAAGCGCGCGGAATATCTAGCTCAGCTATCGACCAAGATCACCGCTATGGTATCGGTAGGCATGCACGGCAATGACTTCCACTTCGATGAAGCGCTGTTTGCTGTGAAACCTCATCCAGGCCAACAACAGGTTGCGGCATGGCTGCGTGATGATCTGCAAGCAGATCGCCCACCACGTAACAGTGACCGACTACAAGATCGTTACTCTCTGCGCTGTGCGCCACATGTTATCGGTGTGGTTCAGGACTCTCTACCATGGCTTCGCCAGATGATCGAGAACGAACTAAACAGTGCCAACGACAACCCAATTATCGATGGTGATAATGAGCGCGTACTGCATGGTGGACACTTCTACGGTGGTCATATCGCAATGGCAATGGATACGCTAAAAACTGCCGTAGCCAACCTTGCAGACCTGCTTGACCGCCAAATGGCCCAGCTGATGGATTACAAGTTCAATAACGGCTTACCATTCAACCTAACGGGTGCTGAAGGCGAACGTAAACCAATCAACCACGGCTTCAAAGCGGTACAGATCGGCGTGTCAGCTTGGACAGCAGAAGCATTGAAACACACGATGCCTGCAAGCGTGTTCTCTCGTTCAACTGAGTGTCACAACCAAGACAAAGTGAGCATGGGCACCATCGCCGCTCGTGACTGTTTACGCGTTCTAGAGCTAACCGAACAAGTGGCGGCAGCGTCACTTCTAGCCGGTACACAAGCACTCGAACTTCGTAAACGCCACAATGAGCTTGATGAGCACCATATGAGTGAGAACCTCAAGCACATTCGCGACGAAGTACTGAAAGAGTTTGAGTTTATTGTCGAGGACCGCCCGCTTGAAGGCGATCTGCGCCACTTTATTTCTCGTATTCAAAATCAGCACTGGTCACTTTATTCATAGAGTCATGACCTCATAAAGTAGCCAACCCTTTACGCAATATTGTTGAGAGCGATTTATGTCTGAAATCCTTCATCCATTACAATCTGAGGTGACACTTGTTACCTCATTCCAAGATGCCGACCCTATGGGCGTGATCTATCACGGCAACTACTTCCGGTTTTTTGAAGAAGTAAGACGCATCATGATGGATAAGATTGAGTACAACTACCATGAGATGAAGGATTCAGGCTACATGTGGCCTATCATCGATACCCGCGTAAAATACATCAAAGCGATACCGTTTAATCACAAGATTAAGGTCACGGCGAAGCTCACCGAGTGGGAAAACCGCCTGCGCGTCGATTATGAAATTCATGATGCCCTAACCGGTGCTCGCATGACTCGAGCACACACCATGCAGGTTGCGGTAACCATTGAAGAGCAAGAGATGTGTTTCGCTTCACCGAAAGTGTTTACTGACAAGGTAGAACACTGGCACCAGTATGGCTGCTTACCTCTCGCAGCTGAACATCAATCCCAAGCTTCTAGCTCACAGCAGGTGAATCATGAATCTGTTTAAGCGCAGCCGCAAACACATCAATATCCTGCTACTTGGGCTTACTGCGATAATGACGAGTGGCCTTGTAAGCGCCAAAGAGAACACTGCTGCTATCGGTTCTATCTCAGAGCTGCAGACGGTACTCAGCGAAAATAGCATTGTTCGTGGTGAGTTTACTCAAACGCGCAATATGGAGATGTTCGCCCAGCCTCTGACGTCGCAAGGTACATTCCTATTAGACAAATCAAGTGGTTTACTTTGGACACAAACTACACCGTTTCCGGTGAACTTAGTGCTTACCGACAACAAGTTGAGCCAAAGGTTTGCCGACCAGCCCGCAAAGATCATCACTGATAAAGAAAACCCAATGGCGTTTTATTTCAGCCACATTTTCCTATCGGTGTTCCACGGTGATACACAAAAACTTCAAGACCAATTCTCACTGACGTTCCAGCCTGCAACGGCACAAAGTTCAGACCAAAATACAGGATCTTGGACACTGACTCTCAAGCCCAAAAGCGCACCTATGAATGCAGTATTTGAGGCCATCACGCTGCAAGGTAACAGTGATATTGAGCGTATTGAGTTAAAAGAGATTCGCGGAGATAGCACGGTGATCGAATTCAGTAAGCTAAGCCATCAACCGGAAGTATTGTCAGATGCCGAAGCGCAACAATTTCAGCTCTAAGCTCGCCCTTGTCTGGCTAGTGATTGTGGCACTATTCAGCGGACTGTTGATTAAACAGTTCGCTTTTTCTTCTTCAGTGCCTATCGAAAGCAACATCATGAAATTGCTGCCTGAAAATCAGCAAGATCCTATGGTTGAACAAGCTTTCCAGCAAATTTCCAACTCGATGAGTGAAGAAGTCGTATTCATCTTAAGTGGATCAGACATCAAGAACACCATCGCGGCAACCAAAGCCTTTGAAAAAGCACTCAATCACGACTTGTTTTCAGGTGGTTCAGTACTCTTCAAACACGTGCAAGGTAAAATTAACTCAAGCACACAAAGCCAATGGAGTGACTTCTACTTCCGTCATCGAACGCAACTACTAACAGAGCAACAGAAAGAGACTTTGACACACGCACCAGAGTCACGAGCTCAGTATGTGATTCAATCCTTGTACAACCCTTTTTCAGGCGTGACAGCGACCGAGCTAACGTTAGACCCATTCCTGTTATTTCGTGACTATATAAGCGAGGTTGGCACCCGCTCGAGTAACTTTGGGCTTAAAGATGGCTATCTCACCGCTCAATCTCAAGAGCAATCACATATCCTCGTTACCGCAACGCTGGCAGGCTCACCATATAGCTTGGCGATTCAAGAACAGCTTCCTGCGTTAGATACTTTAGAGAGAGACATTGAGAATCAATTTGACGTTAAAGTTCAGCACACTGGCGTAGTTTTCTACGCAAATTACGGTACTCAAAGTGCGAAGTCTGAAATCAGCACTATTGGCTTAGGTTCCTTGGCGGGCGTGATTCTATTAGTGTGGCTGACGTTTCGTAGCGCACTCCCACTTGCCTTGTCTTTACTCTCAATTAGCACGGGGTTATTGGTCGCATTGGCAAGCACCGTCGCTATCTTTGGCAAGGTCCACCTGTTCAGCTTGGTGTTTGGTGCGAGCTTGATTGGCGTATCCATTGATTACTCGTTCCATTACCTCACTGACCGTTTGGCCGCAGGAAGCCGATGGCAGAGTGATAAAGGGCTAAAGCACATCTTAGTTGCCATCACCCTAGGTTTAATCACTAGCTTAATCGGATATCTCGGGCTTCTGGTTGCGCCCTTCCCTGGCCTACAGCAACTTGCGCTATTCTCGTCTATCGGACTTATCGCCGCCTACGCTAGCGTGGTGTGTTGGTACCCCGTGTTGGCCTCTAAACCGAGCCAAGAGCGAGCGCTTCCTTTGGCTAGCCTTTGGCACACATGGTTAAACTTGTGGAACCATCCCAAATTTAAAATCGGCTTGCCATTGATAGTGACCGTCTTAAGTTTGGCGTCAATCACGCAGGTTCGCTACGACGACGATATCAGGCAGCTTCAAGCAATGCCTGACGAGCTAAAACACCAAGAGCAAGCCATCTCTGAGATATCTGGTTTAGGTAGTGCTCAGAACATGCTGCTAGTTACTGCCGAAAGTAACCAAGCGCTGCTCAATAAGTTAGCATTGATCAGTTCTAATCTTGATAACTTAGTCGCTCAGCAAGTTATCTCAGGCTATCGCAGCGTCAATCAACACCTGCCAAGCGAGCAAGAACAACACTATAACTATCAGCTGGTTAAGCAACTTTATGATAGTCAAAGCGCCACACTACAAACTACGCTTGGCTGGCCGAGCTTCCCAGAGCTTCCTAAATACAGTCCGATCACGCTCGATGAGTTTCTATCGTCGCCTGTATCAGAGCCTATTCACCCACTTTGGTTAAAACCAATCAATAACCAAGCAGCGTCAGTTATCATGATCAAAGACGTCACTAACACTGAGCTGTTCTCACAGTGGTTAGAGTCCGACTTTGCTCAGCAGCAAGGTGTGAAATACCTCAATAAAGCAGATGAAATCTCCTCTCTTTTTGCTGAGTACCGCGTCAAAATTACCGAGCTGTTATTGATTGCCCTCGCTGCTATTGGCATGGTGCTAGGTTGGCGATATGGCGTGAAACAAAGCCTATTAATGCTTCTACCATCTCTTATTGCAGGTGTAGCGGGGTTAGCGGTGACCGGCGTTTTAGGCTCAACATTGAACCTATTTAATCTGCTTGGTTTGATTTTGATTTTAGGGATCGGTATCGACTACACCCTGTTCTTTGCGGAGCAGAAGAAGTCGCTAAGCACCCTATTAGCGATCACTTTGTCTGGCCTCACGACACTGCTGTCATTCGGCTTACTGTCACTGAGTCATACTCATGCCATTCACAGCTTCGGGATTACCGTGTTAACCGGAATTTTTGTGGCGTGGCTGCTTTCCCCACTCGCCATCAACAATGAGCAAGCCACAGAAAAGAACAAACCGCGTGAGGCATTTAGATGAACAAGACGATAAAGATAGCATTCGCTGTCATATTTAGCTTCCTACTCAATGCCTGCTCACTGGTTTCTCAACAACCGACAGGTGCGAGCGTCACTATCAATAAAGACACAGAACTCGCCTTGCCTCTACCCGAAGAACTTGGGTACTCATTAACAGCAAGTCAATTGATTAGCGCAACCTGGCAAGAGGATACCCAGCAGTTACCGGTTCAAGTTGAAGTTACGCCCGATAAGGTCGTTTTAGCTGGCTTCTCTTCTTGGGGTACACGCATCTTATCGCTGCAGTATCAAAACCAAGCCATTGAAACACAAGTACTATCTGGCCTCGGTGCTACCCTTCCTCAGCCCGAACAGGTACTGTTTAATTTGATGCTCACCTTGTGGCCTGCAGAAGCATGGGCACAACCGCTACAAGGTATAGGCTGGCATTTGGTCGATACAGATAACAGCCGCACTGTGTTTGATGACAAGAAGCAGGCAATCATACGAATTGATTATCAAGCCGAACCGAATACACACAAAACGGCAGGCAACATTGTTTTCAAACATTTGACCCAAGGCTACACCATTACTATACAAACGTTGAATTCAACGATTGTCGATAACCCAAGTAAGAGCTAAACACTATGCCTATTTATATCCAAGACTGTGGTTTCCACTCAGCGCTAGGCTCAAGTATTACTGACATTCATGACTGCCTAAAAGGCGAACGTGAACCGAACATGGTTGAAGTCAGTGATATGCTGAACGACGGCAAACACACTGTCGTTGGCAAAATCGCAGGTGCGCTACCAGAGGTTCCATCCACTCTCGTGAAGTATGCCACTCGCAACAACCAACTGGCGTTATCAGCTCTCAACCAAATCAAAGATTCTATTGAACTTGCCAAGGCACAATTTGGCGCAGACCGCATTGCTGTTGTTATAGGCACCAGTACCTCTGGTATCTCCGATGGTGAAGCGGCCTTCAAACAAAAACTGACAAACGGTGAGTTTCCAGAAGATTACCATTACTCAAAACAAGAGCTTGGGGACACTTCTGAGTTCGTTAGCCAATACTGCGCGTTAACGGGGCCAAACTATGTCATCTCTACGGCTTGCTCATCCAGCGGTCGCGTGTTTCTAACCGCCCAGCGCTTGTTAGATTCAGGCATGGCTGATGCCGTGTTAGTCGGTGGTGTGGATACCTTATGTAAGCTGACACTCAATGGTTTCCATGGTCTTGAAGCCCTTTCAACTAAACATTGTAAGCCATTTAGCGAATCTCGAGATGGCATCAATATTGGTGAAGCAGCCGCATTTATGTTGCTCAGTAAAACCAAGATCAAGCGTGTTCATTCTACTCCAAACACACCTCAAATTGCCTTATTAGGCTGTGGTGATAGCTCTGATGCACACCACATTTCAGCGCCTCATCCTGAAGGAAATGGCGCTGAACAAGCAATGAAAAAAGCTTTATATTCTGCACAGTTAACCGCAGAAGACATCGGTTACATCAATGCGCATGGTACAGCAACGCCACTTAATGACTCGATGGAAAGTAAAGCCATCCATCGTATTTTTGCAAACAAGGTTCCCGTAAGTTCTACCAAGCCGTTAACCGGGCATACTCTAGGCGCAGCAAGTGCGATTGAGGCTGCAATTGCTTGGCATATTTTGAAATATGACTTACCGCTTCCCTTACAAAAATGTCAGGATAAAGCTGAAGATATTGAGGTTGATTTGGTAAACTGTTCCCAGAAACTTAAAGTAAAGAATATCTTAAGCAACTCGTTTGCTTTTGGTGGCAACAACATTAGCCTGATTTTTGGTGTAGTAAATGACTGATATCCCTTCTGTAGACCAACTTCTCCCTCACGATGATCCGATGATATTAATCGATCGTGCTATCAGCGTAGAGGCGTTGTCGATCCACTGTCAGGTCGATATTGGTGACCATAATCTGTTCTTTAATGCCGAATCTCAAACGGTCCCAGCTTATGTTGGCATCGAGTTTATGGCGCAGTCTGTAGCGGCATGGTCTGGATACCATGCGCTGAAAAACGGCACCACTCCCCCTATCGGTTTCCTACTTGGATCTCGTCGCTATAAATCACTGTGTGATGAGTTTACTCAAGGTCAGACCCTCGATATCTACGCCGAACAGCTTATGGAAGACAGTGGTATGGCCGTATTTACTGCAAGAGTCGAAGACCAAGGCGAGTTGGTAGCTCAATGCCAACTCAATGTTTACGTGCCAACCGAACAAAAATTACAAGAAATGAAAACTAGGAGCCCATCATGACCCGTCAGGTTTTAGTCACTGGTGCCAGCAAAGGCATTGGTAAAGCGATCGCTATTCAACTCGCGAAAGACGGATTTGAAATCGCCGTTCATTACATGGGTGACAAGCAAGGTGCTGAAGAGACTCTACAATCGATCACCGAGCAAGGTGGCGCTGGACGTCTTATCCAATTTGATATCAGCAACCGCAACGAATGTCGTGAAAAGCTAGAGTCTGATATTGCTGAACATGGCGCTTACTACGGCGTGGTAAACAACGCAGGTATTACTCGCGACACGGCATTCCCTGCTATGACAGAAGAAGAGTGGGATGGCGTGATCCATACCAACCTAGACAGCTTCTACAACGTACTTCACCCTTGCGTGATGCCTATGGTGCAAAAGCGTAAAGGTGGCCGTATCGTCACTCTAGCATCTGTATCAGGCATTATGGGGAACCGTGGTCAAACTAACTATGCTGCTGCAAAAGCGGGGGTGATTGGCGCGACTAAGTCTCTTGCTCTAGAACTCGCAAAACGCAAGATCACTGTAAACTGTGTCGCTCCTGGCTTAATTGACACCGGTATGGTTGACGAGCACGTGAAAGATCACGCGCTTCCTCAAGTACCACTGCGCCGAATGGGTGAGCCGGAAGAAGTGGCTGGCCTAGTGAGCTACCTAATGTCGGATATTGCAGGCTACGTAACTCGCCAAGTGATTTCAGTAAATGGAGGCTTAGTATGACCCGCCGCGTTGTTGTAACTGGAATGTCTGGTGTTACTGCTTTTGGTAACGACTGGCAACAGATAGAGCCTAAACTAAAGGCCTGTGAAAATGCGACCCAGTATATGCCAAGCTTCGAGCAATATGATGGTCTCAACACTAAGCTTGCAGCACCTATTGATGACTTCCAACTGCCTAAACACTACAAGCGTAAGCAAGTACGTGGCATGGGCCGAGTATCACGCTTAGCAACCGTTGCTACTGAGAATGCATTGGAGCAAGCTGGCTTAATTGGTCATGATGTACTGACCAATGGTGAGACTGGTATCGCTTACGGCTCTTCAACCGGCAGTACCGATGCGGTTGGTGCGTTTGGTGTGATGCTGAATGAGAAGTCTACACGAGCAATCACAGCAACCACTTACGTTCAAATGATGCCGCACACTGCAGCAGTTAACGTAGGTCTGTTCTTTGGACTGCGTGGCCGCGTGATTCCCACCAGCAGTGCATGTACTTCTGGAAGCCAAGCTATTGGTTACGCCTATGAAGCGATCAAGCATGGTTACCAAACCGTAATGGTTGCTGGCGGTGGCGAAGAGCTATGCCCAACTGAGTCTGCCGTTTTCGATACCCTTTTCGCTACCAGTTTAAAAAACGACACACCTAAGAAATCCCCTAGCCCATACGACTGCGAGCGTGATGGTTTGGTTATCGGCGAAGGTGCCGGAACCCTGATCCTTGAAGAGTACGAACATGCGGTTGCTCGCGGCGCAAAAATCTATGCAGAAATCATTGGTTTCGCTAGCAACTGCGATGCTGCTCATGTCACTCAACCTCAGATGGAAACCATGCAAATATGTATGGAAAAAGCATTGAGAGACGCACAACTTCCAGCAGAGAAGATTGGTTACGTTTCTGCTCATGGCACTGCGACTGAAAAAGGCGACATTGCAGAGAGTAATGCAACAGCGAATATCTTTGGTGAAGTGCCTATTAGCTCTCTTAAGAGTTACTTTGGTCATACACTTGGCGCATGTGGTGCGATTGAAGCGTGGTTAAGCCTTGAGATGATGCACAGCGGTTGGTTCAGCCCAACCCTAAACCTAGAGAATGTCGATGAACAGTGCGGCAAGCTCGATTACATCACGGGCTCAGGTCGCGAACTGGATGTTGAATATCTGATGAGCAATAACTTTGCCTTTGGTGGTATCAACACCTCTATCATCTTCAAGAAAATCTAGGATAGATAATGAAAAACTGGTTAGCCGTTGCTGCTGTCACTTTACTCGCAGGTTGTAGTGCTCCTAAGTATTCAGGAAACGCACTGCCAGAAGCGAACAACATTAAAAACATCACCATCGTAGAGGACACCAAAACACGCACTGTGTTTCTTGATTCGATGCTCGACTGGTGTTTGAACAACCAAGTAAAGTGTAAGGTTGTCGCAGACGGTTCTGAACACAAGCCTGAAGAAGTCACGCTAGATTACGTATCTCGTTGGAGCTGGGATTTGAGAACCTTTGTAGCAGACGCAAAGATCTCAGCTTATCAAGATCAACAGCGCGTTGGTAACGTAGAGTTTAAGGCGCCAAATAGCGGCAACTTTTCCAAGTTTGGTGACGATATGGAACGCATCAAAGCGATGATGGATATCTTGTTCGATAAGAAATCAGCCGCGCAAGCAACTCAAATGATTGCCGACGACCAGCTATAGCAAAGTAATTTAGACAATAAACGAAGTTGTTTAGACAATAAAAGTTGAGACAAATAAAAAGGGTCAGTAACCAAGTTACTGACCCTTTTTTGAATCTAACAACTGCTCAATTAAGCGTTAGCTTCACGCTCTGCGATAAACTCAAGAGCCATCTTAATGCGAGCGATTACGCGCTCTTTACCAACAAGCTCCATCACAGCATCAACAGAAGGAGACTGACCGCCGCCTGTTACTGCTACGCGAAGTGGCATACCGATTTTACCCATGCCGATCTCTAGCTCTTCACATACTGCTGCAATCACACCGTCTTTGATGTTTGCCGTTGTGAACTCTTCAAGTGCTTCAACCTTAGCAAGAGCAAGCTCTAATGGGCCTTTAGCAACACCACGTAGGTGCTTCTTAGCTGCGCCAGCTTCAAACTCAGAGAAATCTTCGTAGAAGTAACGAGACTGCTCAGCAAGTTCGATAAGTGTGTTACAACGCTCGCCAACTAGCTTGATCACTTCAGTGATAGCAGGGCCGTTTGTTGTATCGATCTTCTGTGCGTCTAGGTGCCATTGCAGGTATTTTGCAACGTACTCAGGCTCAGAAGTTTTGATGTAATGGTTGTTCAACCAAAGTAGCTTTTCAGTGTTGAATGCAGATGCAGACTTGCTGATTGCGTTCAGGCTGAAGAACTCGATCATCTCTTCTTGAGAGAAAATCTCTTGGTCACCGTGAGACCAACCTAAACGAACAAGGTAGTTGTTAAGTGCGTTAGGTAGGTAACCTTCGTCGCGGTATTGCATTACCGATACAGCGCCGTGACGCTTAGACAGTTTCGCACCGTCATCACCTAGGATCATTGCACAGTGAGCGAAAGTTGGAACGGGCGCGCCTAGTGCTTCGTAGATGTTGATTTGACGAGGTGTGTTGTTGATGTGGTCTTCACCGCGAACAACGTGTGTGATACCCATGTCCCAGTCATCCACTACTACTACGAAGTTGTAAGTAGGAGCACCGTCTGTACGACGAATGATCAGGTCATCAAGTTGGCTGTTAGAAATTTCAATGCGACCACGGATTTGGTCATCAAATACTACACTGCCTTCTTTAGGGTTGCGGAAACGGATAACGCACGCATCGCCTTCTTGTGCTGCTTCGTTAGCGGCAATAATTTTAGGGTGGTTCGCATCGTAACGAGCCATCTCTTTGTTTGCTTCTTGCTCTGCACGAATTTCATCAAGCAGCTCTTTAGACGCGTAGCATTTGTATGCTTTGTCTTCAGCTAGAAGCTTATCAACCATTTCGTTGTAACGGTCAAAACGCTTAGATTGGTAGTAAGGACCTTCGTCCCATTCCATACCCATCCATTGCATGCCTTCTAGAATTGCATCAACCGCTTCTTGAGAGTTTCGCTCAAGGTCTGTGTCTTCGATACGTAGAACGAATTCACCGCCTTGGTTTTTAGCGAATAGCCAAGAGTAAAGTGCAGTACGTGCACCACCAACGTGAAGATAGCCAGTTGGGCTAGGAGCAAAACGAGTTTTAACCGTCATTTAAATACCTTGATTATGTAGGTGATTCTTTTAGTGGAGCCTATTACAGGGCCTGCAATAGTCAACCATCACTAAATTTTGGGCGCTATTTTATCACCACCGCTTAAATCTACAATCAGTAGTGAATGATTAATGTGCTGTTGTTGTACGAAAGCCGTTATTGAAAGAGCAATTACGCCCTTAAAGTCGTAAATCAATAGTCTTAGCCAGTAGATTATAGCCGCACATTCTTAATTTCCCTCTTCCATCCCTGACTGAAACCACCAGCTAACACACCACCAAGATCAAATTCTTGAATTTATGTTTGACCTTACCCTTACGGGAAGGTTTATGTTAGGCGTAGATGAGAATTGGAGTATCGATATGAATCACTACACAACCGCGCTCAACGGCCTAAATTGCATGGGTTGTGCGAAGAAAGTCCGCACACTGTTTAGCGATCTCGACAGCACGACTATCAATGACATCTCGCCGACCTACATCGATATTTCGACTCCTTCTAGTTACATTGAGCTCAACGAACAGTTAGCAACGCTTGGTTATTCTATGGGTAATCAGCTGCACCTTTCGCTATCCGGTCTTAATTGCGGCAAATGCGTGAGCAAACTGACTCAAGCGCTTGAACAAACTAGTCAAGCATCAAGCCTAGAAGTCAGCAAACAAGAATTATCACTGGTCACTTTGCTTTCTGAGTCCGAGGTCATTGAGCTGGTCGAAAGCGTCGGTTATCACGCAGCCCCCGACTCTAAATCTCATAAACAGTCACCAAGTTCAGATTTAGAAGAAGATAAAAAACCAGCCTCCACAGTTACAACGCCAACTGAACCCGTTGCAAGTCAATATACTTATCACCTTGTTCTTGAGGGGATGACGTGCGCGAGTTGCGTTTCTTCGGTCGAAAAAGCACTGAAAAAGAACGAGTTCGTCGATCAAGCTCAGATCAACCTTGCCGAGCAAACAGCCTTAGTTTTCACCTCTCAAACACGTGATCTTATTGAAAACAAGCTTATCCAATCGGTGAAAGCCGCAGGTTATGGCGCTGAGTTTGTTGATGATGCGGCAACACAACAACAAAAACAGCAAGAGCAACAACTTCGCACTCAACAGGCCTTCCTGAAAAATTCAGTGAGTGCGCTACTACTTGGCGGACCATTAATGGCATGGGGCGTCTTCGGTGGCAGCATGACCATTGCGACAGTTAACGACCAACTAGCATGGGGGTTAATCGGTGTGGTTTGCTTGGTGTTGTTAGCCACTTCTGGACGCAGCTTCTTCACTAACGCGTGGCAATCCTTAATGCACAAACGCGCGACCATGGACACGCTAGTTGCTCTGGGTACAGGCGCAGCATGGTTCTACTCAATGTTGGTTGTGCTCATTCCATCATGGTTCCCCGAAGCCTCTCGCCACGTCTATTTTGAGGCGAGCGCGATGATCATTGGCCTTATTTCTTTGGGTCACTACATCGAGGCCAAAGCCAAAGCTCGTACTACAAAATCGTTGCAAGCACTGATTAATTTACAGCCTCAAAAAGCGATGGTTATCGTCGATGGCAAAGAGCAAATCATTGCTGTAGAGGCTATCCAAGTGGGTATGCAGATACGCGTCAAACCAGGGGAGAAAGTACCGGTAGATGGTGTTGTGGTATCAGGAGAGTCTTACATCGATGAATCCATGCTGACTGGTGAGCCGCTTCCCAACGTAAAATCGGTTAATGATAGTGTTTCAGCAGGTACTATTAATGGTGATGGAAGCTTAATTATTGAAGCGACAGGAATTGGCTCGAGCACTATGTTGGCTCGCATCATCCAGATGGTTCGCCAAGCACAAAGCAGTAAACCTGCAATTGCCAAGCTTGCCGATTCTATCTCTTCTGTTTTCGTTCCTGTTGTCGTCACGATCGCAGCCGTTGCTGCCCTAGTGTGGTTCTTTGTTGGTCCGCAACCAAGTGCAAGCTACATGCTTGTCGTATCAACGACTGTGCTGATCATCGCTTGTCCGTGTGCTCTAGGCCTTGCCACGCCGCTTTCTGTTACAGTAGGTGTAGGCAAAGCTGCTGAGTTTGGCGTTCTAATCAAAGATGCTGATGTGTTGCAGTCAGCGAGTAAAATCGATGCAGTGGTATTTGATAAGACGGGTACCCTAACCCAAGGTAAACCAAGCGTTCAACAGGCCTTTTATCAAAACCTAGCAGAACAAGAACTGCTGACTTACGCCTATTCGGTTGAAGTTGGTTCAGAACACCCGCTTGCCAAAGCCGTTTGCCAGTATGCCGAGAACTTAGAAGTTTCAGTACTCCCACACAGCGACTTTGAAAACCGCCGAGGCCTTGGTGTACAAGCCAACATTAACGGCAAACACGTTCAAGTCGGCTCTTTGAAATACCTAACCCAACTCGGTATTGATACTCAAGTAGGCCGTGACTTTATTGAACTTTGCCGCACACAAGCATGGACGCCAATTTTCGTTGTCATCGACCAAAAACTGGAAGGCATATTAGGCATTTCAGACGCATTAAAAATAGATAGCAAACAAGCGATTGCTCAACTAAAATCCGCCGGAATTCACACAGTGCTACTCACTGGCGACAACGACTCGGTTGCTCAAGCGATTGGCAAAAGCGTCGGTATCGATGAGGTGATCTCTGAAGTACTTCCAGAGCAGAAAGCGCAACATATTGTTCAGCTTCAACAACAATATAAGAGTGTAGCAATGGTTGGAGACGGTATAAACGACGCACCTGCACTGGCTCAAGCCGATATAGGTATTGCCATGGGCAGTGGCAGTGATGTGGCGATCGAGAGTGCACAAATGACACTTCTCAACTCGTCACCTCTCTCTGTTAGTAATGCGATAGAACTGTCCCAAGCAACGGTGAGAAACATGAAGCAAAATCTCTTTGGAGCCTTCATCTACAACTCGCTAGGCATTCCTATCGCGGCTGGTGTGCTCTACCCGTTTTTCGGATTTCTACTCAGCCCAGTGGTGGCAGGCGCAGCGATGGCGATGTCATCCATTACTGTGGTAAGTAATGCCAATAGACTGAGACTGTTCAAACCGACCCATTCTAATATCAACAATAATCATATTCATGAGGTTAGCCATGATTCGTAAAATTATGACTCTTACTGCACTCGCTGCAATTTCAGGACAAGCTCTCGCAACTGATGTTCTAAACCATAAATCACCATACTGCGGCTGTTGTACAGAATGGACCGAGCACATGCGTGATGCTGGTTTCGATGTAACAGAGAAGCTCCACGATGATATGAACCCAATCAAGCAAAAGCTAGGGGTAACACCTGAGCTAGCATCTTGTCACACAGCAGAGATTGACGGTTACGTATTTGAAGGGCACATCCCAGCAGAAGACGTGAAAGCCTTTTTAGAAAACCCACCACGTAATGCGATCGGTTTAGCAGTACCGGGAATGCCAATGGGCTCTCCAGGTATGGAGTATGGCGATAAGAAAGACGAATACTCGGTGTATGCGTTTAATGACAAAGGTCAGGTGTTTGAATACCGTCATTACAAAGGTAACTAAAGTACGCCCTAACTAGAAATGAAAGCATAAAAATAGAGCCTAGTATTAAGTAAACCCAAGACAGTGGTTTACTTACTAGGCTCTTTGCTTTTGGACAGTAAAGCAAATCTTGTCGCGACACCAACCGGGCTGTTAGTGCCGCTCAATCCCCTCGCTCATTCACGAAGGAAGTGCTTAGGCAAAGATTATTTAGCGAATAGCCTCGTTGACTAAGCCACTAAGTAAATCAGCTTAGAAGCCGTAAGAAGCACCGAATACGAATGCGTTGTTCTGCTTAGAATCACCATTTGCGAAATCTACACCGTTAGCTTGGCTACGGAACTCGAAGTAAGGCTGTACGCCTTGACGAGTCCATGTTGCACGTAACTCGTGGTCCATCGCTTCAGCTTCGATCATGTAAACGTTGTTGTAGCTAAGTGCTAGGTCTTCGTTCACTGTGTATGCAATGCGGTTATCCATACGGTAGTCAGTATCTGCATTAGCAGAAGTATCATCGATGTGTGCACGAGTACGGTTGCTGATAGAGATACCGTTATCGAAGTTGTAGCCGATCTTAACTAATGGACGGAACTGGATGCTCTCGCCTGCAGAGAATAGGTGTTGGTAACCAGCAGCAACCCATAGATTGTCAGTGATGTTGAAAGATTGCTCACCACCTACAGTAATACCAGGAGTAGTATTACCCACACCGCCGTTTTCAGTTTCAAGCTTACCCAGTTGGATACCGTCAAACTCAGAGTAAACCGTGAAGCCGCCTAGAGAGTTATCAAACGTGTGGCCGGCTTCTAGCGTAGAAGTCATGTCAGAACCGTGGATACGGCCATCGTCGTGAATTTGGATGTTACCTGTTACGTAAGAAGAACCAGCAAAAGCACTAGAAGCGAAAGCAAGAGAAAGAGCACTTAGAGCGATAATTTTTTTCATAGTAAACTGCCTTAGTTTGATTTTTTCAGCGGCATATCTTCGGTACATCATTCACCTTCACCGCTTGAGTAATTGGTAGCCTCCCTGGCATGAAATCTATGTTGCTCGAATTAATTTGCGTTTCAAAATAAAAGAACCAACAGAGTGATCCTTCTCACTATCAAAAAAAGACAAGATATTTAACACAACAAAATCAATAACTTAAAAATATAAAAATTGATAAAAAGCTAAAGAACAGAAAACAAACAGATCGGGATCACATTATTTCACGAAGAAAAATTAGATTTAGATAGTTGAATCACATCTGATTTAGAGTTTTTTATTGGGGACTTATTTTTTGAAGAGAATAATGAGAGGCTCGTCACTTTTGGGATTAAAGTCACCTTATGTGCATTGTTGATGATATAAACAAACAAGATTTCTATATGTTTCTGTTTTGGATATGCACCTAATTCGCAGCAAACAAAAAGAGCTCCCGTTTTATCTTGAACAAGATAAAGTTCGGGAGCCCTTTCACTAGTAGTGCTTATCGATTATTTAACTGAGGTCACTCGACTTACTTTCTCACCACTTTCAGAGATAGAACGGATATAGGTTTCACCAGAAACCGATGGACGTTGCTGCTCATCATACGTTAGCCAGTTTTCGCCATCAGCAGAGTATTGAAGCTCTACACCTGGGAATTGAACGTTCATCGCTAGCTTACCGTCAACAACCTTCGCACCCGGTACTGGTAGTCGGTAGTCAATGCCTGCCTTTTCTAGCTTAGCCAGCTCACGTTGACCTACGATATTCGCGAAGCGATTGAAGTCGCTGTTTAGCGCTTGCTTATTCACTAAGTTAGTTTCTTGAGAGTATTCAACGCCAACCTTGTAGTCATTTTCCCAATCTGCTCTGTGCCATGCGCGCTCTGCAGCCGCTAGTACGCGAGGGAACACCATGTATTCATATTGCTCGTCAGTACGTACTGTTTCAGACCAAAGTTGTGCAGACAAACCGTAGAAAGGTTTCGCTTCAATTTCGCCTTTACCAGAGAAGCCATTGCCGTCACGGTCTAATGATGTTTCAGCGTTTTGTGGCATGTTTTCTGGTGCGAAGCCAAACATCTTACGAGTATCGGTTGCACGTGTTGCCCAGTAGTAGCCGCGCTCTGCTGCGTCAACTTCGTATGGCATATCCATGTATACGTAGTCTGGGTTAGAAACAATTACGTCATAACCTTTTGCTGACCAGTCGTATACAGATGAAGTACCGCCCCAGTAAAGAACGTCCCAGAAGTTCACGCGAGTAGTTTCAGTCGCGAAACCAGCTTCACCTTCTTCAACGTACTTCAGACCATCTTGCCACGCTTGGAAGTGTGGAATGCCTTTATCTGCAACAATCTTTGATACTTCTTTAGCGAAGTAACCTGGTAGGTGACCAAAATCACTCACGGTACCATTAGCAATCAACGACTGACACTGTGGAGACTGTTGGAATGGCTTATCCTGCTTAGACAAATCGATGTTGCCTTTCCAAGCCACTTTATCTTCCGCATTGATGTCTTGTAGACCTGCACCTAACTTGATGTTTTTCGCTTCATCGCCGCCGAAGTGCCAAGTCGTTAGCGGAACGCCCGCTTCTTGGTGCATTGCCGCCACTTCAGAGATTACTTTATCTACGAAGTGAGTTGATGACTCCATACATGGGTTAATGAAGCTTTGCTTATCGTAGAACTGAACCGTGGTTACGTTCGATGTATCTTGTGGATCCATCAAGCGGTATTCGTTCGCTTCTGCTTCTTTGCCTTCCGCCATTAGGCGAGTGTAACGCGCTTCCATTGATACCACAGCTGAACGAGCGTGTGCTGGCATATCAATTTCAGGGATAACTTCGATGCTGCGCGCTTTAGCGTAGCTTAGGATCTCGACGTAATCCGCTTTACTAAAGAAACCAGAGCCAAAGTTGTCTGTTGTTGGACCAGAACCTAGCTGAGGCAGTAAGCAGCTTTGTTCATCCAAATCAAAACAACGATTAGACCCTACATCCGTTAGCTCTGGTAAACCTGGGATTTCTAAACGCCAGCCTTCATCATCCGTTAAGTGAAGGTGCAGTTTATTCATCTTGTATGCCGCCATTTGATCTAGCGTTGCTAGGATGGCATCTTTTGAGTGGAAGTTTCGAGCAACGTCCACCATCACACCACGGTAATCAAAGCGCGGTGCATCTTTAATTGACAGTTGTGGTAATAATTCAGCGTTCTGACTATCTATTAGGCCAAAAATAGACTGAACTGCGTAGAAAGCACCCGTTTTATCAAACGCTTTAATCGCAATCCCCTCTTCCGAGATGCTTAGTTCATAAGCGCCAGATTTTGCTAAATCACCCGTAAACTGAGTAGGAACAACGGCAACACTTACAGGAAGGTCACCACTCACATCTACGTTTACCACATCTGCACGTTCTTCAATTGCTGCGAACTGTTCAGCGTCGAATGCGTCTTTTGGTAAAGCAATACCACCAGCAATACTCACTGAACCTTCACCCGCTTCTACCGACATTGGTGTTGGCAATAGCGTTGTTGATACATCTTGAGTTGCTAGATCAGCATTCTTTTCAAAACGCGTCACCGCTGTTGCCATTACGTTATTGTCATCAGGCGTACGCTTAAGGTTATTACCCTCTAGACCAGTTACGAACGATGCAACATCTTCTGTATTCAGTGATGCAATCATCTTAGGTTCTGCGTTTGGCGCCGTCACGAATGCACCTGGCATAAAGTCAGTTTCAAACAGTTGCCAGTATTCACTCGTTAACGGAAGAACCACTTCTTCACCAGCCGCAAAGCCGTCGAATTTTTCAGTAGGTTCTAGCTTGTGAAGGTCACCAGTAACACGAGTGATCTTAAATTGCTCATTATCAACATCTAGGATAAGACGAATACTGTGGAAGTAGATGCTCCAATCTTTAGAATCAATCGCTTCGCCTTTATTAGTTAGTGTCATGTTTACTTTGTTACATGACGCCCATTCAGCACCTAGGTCCTGACAGGCTAAGCCTTCATTCGCACCGTGGTTAGTCAGAATTTCGTACTGAACATCAAGATTGTCAGCCAGTGCATTCACTACTTTTTGTTCTGGTGCTTGTGTTACTGCACAACCCGTTAGGCCAGCCAATACCGCTACAGATAGTAAGTTTCTCTTCAACATCGTATTCACCCATAAATTAAAAATTGAGTAAGAAGCAAAATGGAGCGCTTCGAAAGTTAGATAAACTATATGGGCTTATTTTTTACCGTGAATTAAATCGAGTAAATAAAGTGATCGGCTTCAAATCTCAAAAATCTTGATAATATTATTTATATTAAAATCATTAAGTTAGAATCAACGGCACTTCCGTCATTTTAATTTTGACGTAAAATTTGAGAAATGAATCACAATCTTTTTTACCGATTTCATAAAATCGTGTCATTGATAGCCAGAAAGGATTTAGAGTTTCAGCGTATTGTTATACTTTTCGTATAAACAACGTGACATTGTTCTCAAAAAAAACCGTTAAAAAACTCCGTCAAAATCATTTTTAACGAGTTACGTCTTCCTCTAGGAGCTCTCATGCGCACATTCTTATACTTAACGTTACTCGCTCTTACCTTTACGACTAAGCACGCTTCAGCAGAACCTCTGTATTGGCAAGCCAAAAAAGATGATCTGACCTTAACGATTTTAGGTTCTGTACACGTTGGGGATGAAAGCATGTATCCACTTCCCACGCAGATTACCGACACATTAAAAGAGAGCGATGGCCTAATCATCGAAACGGATATCAGGAAATCCGAAGGTGTCGTATACCCGGCTACAACAGTTACCACTGCCGATGTGCTCAGCGCAGAACAAAAGCAGTTGCTGAGAAGCATTTCAAAATCTTTGGGTATGCCGACTCAGCAACTCTTGAGCTCTCCACCTTGGGCGACATCTCTATCGATACAAATGCAGCAATTAAAGAATCTTGGCTATGGCTCGGCGGGCGGTGTAGACGCAACATTAGCCTATAAGGCAACCATACAAGACGTTCCAGTTATCAGCTTAGAGCCTCTACAATTTCAAATTGACCTAATCGCAGGACAAAAAGATTCGGGTAAAGAGTGGTTGTTGACTAGCCTTGAAGAGTTTGACCAAACGGACCGTGTCGTGCATTGCCTTATTGAAAGCTGGAAAGCGGGCGATGAGTCCAAACTAGAAGACTTTGCCGAGTTGTCTGAAATGCCAGCCGAGCTTGAGAAAGCATTCCTAACGGATCGCAACGTTGACTGGGCAAACAAACTATCTGCCAATGACTGGAAACTCGACACGAAAGGAAACTACTTGTTAGTCGTCGGCACTTTACACCTGATAGGAGAAGGTAACCTGTTAGAACTGCTAGAAAAGAAAGGCTTCACAGTTGACCAACAATCACAGAGCCAAAAAGCACAGTGTCAGTTTGAAGATCATTAGTTATTTTTGATGCCATGACTTTTTCATTATAAAAGCGTTTCCTTAATAACAGACATTTTACATTTAGCAACGCTATAGTGGTGCTATCATCTTTCGCTCTTTTTATAAATGGTGTTGTTCTAATGAAACCAGTACTTTTCGCTTTTCCTCTAGCCTTTGCCGTCCTTATGCCTACAGTAGTGTCTGCCAAAGAAACTTGTACAGTAGAACAATTTCAAGCTATCGACATTCAGCCAGATACAAAGGGTGGCGTGATAGATAAAGAAAGTGGGCAATTTCTAATAACAGAGAAGCCGCCAATGCGATGTGCGACGGTAACATTCACAACATCAACAACGAGAAACCGCATCGCCAGCCAAATGAATGGGAATTTTGAAGCCAGCTTTTACGATAACCAAACTGGAAACTCTAGTTCAGCTTCGTTTAATGAAGACGAGGTGAAAGCGGGTTACATTCGAATTGGCCCAAATAACCCAGCAGAAGCTTATGTTTGTTTTGTTACCTCAGAAACACCGATCAAAGACATTACTTGTGACGTCAAATAAATCAGCTTAGTAACAGATAAAAAAACAGGGCTACGGGTAAGATCCATTTTCCGCATAGCCCTATTTTGCTGCTTACTCGGTTGTTTAAAGTATGTCAGTACTCGCTTCAGAATAACGAGCAATGATTGGGTTTTGCATCGCATTAGGGTCACCAGGCGACCACATACCACGTTTCATTCCTTTAACGATTAAATGAATCACTGCCGCATCTATCGCTGACATTACGGCAATATTCACTGGTTCATTTTGGCTGTAGCCCATCTCAACTTCTAACAACTCTTTATAGTCAACAAAGCGAAATGCACCGAAGCCGATTTCATGGGAGGAAATGGTTTTAGTCGTCGTGACACTCAAAAGAACTTGCCCAGTTCGAACATCGACAGCTCTCAAATTCACCGTAACTTGATCCGTTCTGTATTGCCCGGAACCACCAATACCTAGATACTTGGCGCCAGCCCCTCCGGTAACAATATTTGAGTCATAAGCCACAATCCCGCCCTCTATAACAATGTTAGCGGAACTCAAAGATGACAAATCCGCACCATGATTATTTACGACTTTGTCTTTTTTCTGAGCTGCACGAATGATCTTACGTTCAGTCAATAAGTTCTGTAGCCCTTCACGTTCTAGAGGGACAAACCATTGTGAATCAATCAATGCTGTCGTGAGTAGTGATGTACCGCCCTGCGGTACAGCCGTCGAAAAGTTACTGTTTGGCTGAGGTTTGTATTGCCCCGTTTGGTCTCTAAAGTCATAGACTGAGACTAATATCTTACCGCGAGGTTGAGGTAATGAGATGAGATCGGTGTAAGTCGATCCTCTCGGCATCAGCTTAGGCGTTTCAGAAGTCTCTGGAATTTGCATAGAGTAAGTGCATCCCCCTAACACGAAGGTTAGAAAGACGATAATAATCGATTTCATAACACAATCCTTGTGATTAGAGGTCTGGATTTAATCCCGATACGCTGATTTCAGTTGACTCACCAGTCGCTTTGTCGACGATTTGAACCAATAACGTCCCTGAGTCATCAACGATGTTAAGGAAGAAATCTTCCGTTTCTAGTTGCCCAGTATTGCCGTTGCCTACGTCAGCAAGCAATTGGCTAATCAAGCGAGATTCTAAGCTGGACGCTAAACGATCTAGTGCGGATTCTTGTTCATCGAAAATATCCCTAGCACTTGGATCTTCGTAATCATTGATCGCGTTAGCGTGGTTAAATAAATGAGAACTGTTTAAAGCGTTTCCACCGAAACTTGGGTTTACGGGCGTATAAACTAATTCGCTCGCGTAAATCGAAGGGGAAGCTAACAACGCAATAAGCGCTGCCTTTCTGAAAAGTATCGACATCCTTGGCTCCTTAAAATTCATCATGGTCTAGGTCGTAAGTATCCTGAAAGAGCCTTTCCGCTTGCCATCTAATGATGTAATTCCCTACAACTCGTGTTGCATCAGCGGCTCGTTCTTTTGCTTGTCTACGACCGGGAGACAACGCTGTACGGAAGATCGGTTTTCTAGAGTGTTGAACCTCTATGATGCTTCCTGATAAAGCTGTTGGCCTCTCTTTTACCGTCAAATTTTCCTTTAGGTCGGGATAACTCTCATTGAGTGATTGTGAGAAGAAGAAGTAGAAATCATCACCTAAGCGTGTGATTGTTCTATCCACTATGATTCCATTCACTTCACTAAAGTCGTTAAACTGTTCCTTTAGGTTATTTGTCGAATCCTCAAGTTTTGTTCCATTTTCCAAAGGAGCGCCATTTTCAAGACCATGGCTCTTTTCGCCTGCGTTAACAACACAAGACAATAGAGCAATTGTAAGCAGCTTGATTTTCATAAGGGCTCCCATTCAAAGTCCGTTTACAAAATGAGAATGTGATTCATCGAAACACAATTAAAGCCTAATTCATGCTCCCAGTGGCATATATAAACTTTTGGATTAATTTCCAAGAGGATTTAATTAACTAATGGAGAGATAAAAAAGCCAATTACTAATTAAATTTATCATATGCAATTAAATATTTTCACCTTTAAGTTTATAGATGATATTCACCTGTGAACCTAATATTTCGTCATGCTAGTGAGTTACACGGCGTTCAACACGGAATATATTATTTAGTTGGATACACGAGCATCAGACACTTTAAGGTAAAGATAATGATAAGTAGGACAGCATCACTTGCCAGCTTAACTTTTTTATATTTATCAATAGGTAGTTTAAATATTGCTGCAGCCTCTGGTGTTGAAGGGGACTTTTTACATAATGTAGATCAGGACATTATTAATGACTACAGCGATTTATATAACATCTCTTCTGGAGATTTAGATAACTACTCAGAAATAGATATAACAAACAGCTCTGATTCAAGTTCTGCCATTATTCAATACAGTCCTGGAATAAAAGCAAATAATAGAGCGAAGATAAAACAAAGCGGACACTCTAATTCTGCGAGTATTAACCAAGTGGGACGGAATAATGTCGCATACATAAATCAAGACGGATCCAATAATACCGCTGCAATTGGGCAGATCGGCGGGAACAGCGAAGCGTTAATTTCCCAAGATGGAAACCATAATTTGGCGGTAATAGGACAAGCGAACTTCTCTGGACAAGGTAGCCAATTAAGCATTGACCAAAAAGGTAATAACAATGTGGCGTTTATGGCTGGCTCAGGAGGGGACAACTTAGGGATTTCTCAAGACGGGCACGACTTTGCGATCGTCAATGCATCGAGCTCAATGAGGATCTACATCAATCAAGCAAATTAGCGCGCAGTATGGACAGCTTGATTCAAAGTCACTTCATGTGAAGTGGCACATAGTCGACATGGAAATGTATAAGGATACAACCTATGAAACTTACAAAAATCGGAATTATAGTCGGTGCCATTATTGGTTTTAATGCAGCTCACGCAGATCCACTTCCAGACTCTGCTCCTGTACCAGGAATGGGTGTAAAAGAGGGTGTTACTGACTTGAGAATCTCAAACAAAGCAGCCGCTATTGAGCCTTTAGCGATGGATAACACCGCAATTTGGCAAATGGGTGATGGTGACCATGCTAACGTATTGATTGAGCAAAACACGTCAGGTATCACTGACGGTCATATCGCACTTGTTGATACTCACAACAGTAAACATTCAGATGTGGTAGTGAAGCAAGACGGTAACCTCAATGAGGCTCATGTGAAATTACGTTATAAAAGAAATAACGCGCTTATCGATCAAGACGGTTTAAGTAACCAAGCTAGAGTAAAAGTGAAAGGCTCGGGTCGAAATAATGATCTACGAGTCACTCAAATGGGTGACGATAATATTTCGGTTGTAAAAGCAAAAGGTGGTGCTGACCGCAACGAAGCTGATGTATATATCAACGGTAATTCAAACACCACGTACACTGAATTCAGCAACGGCAGTGTTGATAGAAACGATGTGGCTATCGATATCTGGGGTGATGGAAACTACGTAGAAACTATCGTTAATACCGATGTTGGTGGTGGTGATAGAAACGACGTAGATATCGACCTAATGAACAGTAACGATAACCGTCTATTTACGTTACAAACTGGTTCGTATTCAAACGCAACCGTTGACTTGACGAACAGTGACATGAACCAAATCATGATTGAGCAAACGTCTTTCGACAATGCCGCTGTGTTAGGTAACGGTGCAAACGGAAACGTTGGTCTTATCTACCAAAATTAATATGACATATTTTATATATGACAAAGCGGCGTTCATCGCCGCTTTATTTTACCTAACACATTTAAATACCTACGCTAACACGTTGGACACGATTGAGTGTTCAATAAAAAAGCAAGATATCATATTGAAAATTGAGAACGACTCTCCGTTCTCATTGACGTTAAAAACACATACCAATTCAGAGTATAATCAGAAAGTTAATAACGGTAAGACAACTTTAATATTAGGCTTAGACCAATTCCCTGCAACATTAGAGAATCATACCGACAGCGAAGCATGGAACATTTCTAAATCCTGTAAAATCACAAAACAGTAAAAACAAACTAAGAGTAAACATACACTTCCAGTTAAGAATAGAATATACCTTCACGTGTTCTATTAATTAGGCTTAAAATAATTCAAATATTTGATGGTCAGATTAGCGGAATACTAGTCCGTGCTATAAACTTTAAAGTCTAATAAGTACGCGGTGATCAGTAAAAGGAGTTTACACATGGCTAGTCCGGGAGTTCATCAAGCCATTTTAATAGCAGAGAACAATTTGCAATCAACGCTGCTCAAAGAATCTATAGAACAAAAGGTAAATTTAGACATAAAACTAGTGTCACCAGAGAGGCTGTCGACTAAGTCATTACAAGCTCCTAACCTAGATTTGGTGATTATTGATTACCCTACAATGAGTAAACAGTACACTGAAAAATATCAAGAGCTTAGAGATGATATCGAGAGTGATGTTCATGAAGTATTGCTCAATACGCCCAGCGACTTCCCTCACTCTGAAATGCTCAAATGGCAGTATCTCGTTGGTATTTTTTATGCCTCTGACACGCTTGATAAGCTAGTGACAGGATTTAACTGTATCTTACAGGGCGAAATGTGGATGAGCAGAAAACTCATTTACCAATACATTAGCTTCTATAGAGAGAGGCAGTGCGCGAAAACCAGCCCTTATTACCTCAAGCTCACTAAACGCGAACAGCAGATCATCAAACTACTCGGTGATGGCGCATCTAACACGCAAATTGCGGACACGCTTTATGTAAGTGAGAATACCGTTAAGGCGCACCTTCACAATACATTTAAAAAGATCAAGGTGAAGAATCGTTTACAAGCTTTGATCTGGGTGAAGAATAACGTCGCGACTAATGAGTTCGTCCAATAGGCCTAACTCTCTGCTCTAAACCATAAACAGCCAAAGCAGCTAGAACGCAAAAAGCCCAAATACAAAAAAGCCGTAGCCCTTTCTATTACAAAGAGTGCTGCGGCTGTTTCTAATGTGATCGATGAAGAGCTTATTTTGAGTATCAGGCTAAGCCTACTTTGGTTCTCACCCTCCTTCCCACACTCCGAAACGACGAAAGCCCAAATGCAAAAAAGCCGTAGCATCTCTGCTACGGCTTTCTTTAATATGGTCGGTGAAGAGCTTATTTTGAGTATCAGACGAACCCCACTTAGGTTCTAATCCTATTTTCTACGCTCCTAAACGACGAAAGCCTGCTCATTGAGCAGGCTTTCTATAAGTGGTCGGTGAAGAGGGATTCGAACCCCCGACCCTCTGGTCCCAAACCAGATGCGCTACCAAGCTGCGCTATTCACCGAGATATCTAACTGGCTCATTGCCTGTCGATGGAGCGTATAATACGGATTCTGAGTTTATCCGCAAGGGCTTTTTTTCATATTTATTGCGATTTTGAATCGTTCGAGCAAAAGACATACAACAACAAGCCCAACGTGACGAAAAACACACAGTTACCAACAAGTATTTAACTTATGCAACATGATTGATCCAGATCAGTGAATTGATAATGCCACTTAATACACTAACCCATGTCATATAACTTTGAGGTATACACATGGACTTTTGGCTAGATCTCCTATTTGGTAATGCGGTGGGACTATCTTCAATGATAGTAATCTTCGGGGCTCTGGGTCTCATGATGTTTTATGGAGGCTTCTTCATCTACAAAGTTATGACTGACAAATCTCCTCACTAGAGTCGCTCAGCCTAAATCATTTACCTAAAGCCTCATTGCTATAGGTAAACTTGAAAACGCTTTGCACCGGAGCTGACTTCTCTTGTCTCCTCCGGTTTTTTCATTTTTAAACCCTACCCCAACTTAGGTATACTTACTCTATTCTTACCAACTTGAGATGCACACTATGTCTCATGATGACGATTTAGATCTATTCCAACAAATGATGGGCGATGTTAAACGTATCGACCATGACACCGCAGAACACCAGAAAGTACATCGCGTTACAGAGTCTCAACTTGCTAAGCGTGAAGCCGCTATGTGGCTCTCTGATGATGAGAAAGATTACCTATCACTCGATGACTCTCCAATGGTTAAGCCAGATGACGTCATTGCTTACAAGAAAGATGGCGTTCAGGAAGGCGTATACAAAAAACTGCGCCTTGGTAAGTACCCCATTCAGGCCAAACTCGATCTCCATAGAAAGACGCTGAAAGATGCTCGCAACGAAGTGCTGTCATTTTTACGCCAATGCTTAAGAATGGATGTTCGCACTGTCATTATCGTTCATGGGAAAGGAGAACGCTCAAATCCACCAGCGATGATGAAAAGCTACGTGACTAACTGGCTTACTCAGATCAACGATGTGCAATGTGTACACTCTGCACAGCAATTTCACGGTGGTACCGGTGCTGTTTATGTCATGCTTAGAAAAAGCAATGAGAAGAAACTAGAAAATAGAGAGCGTCATCAAAAGCGCACTAGCTGATCATCGAAATTCAGGAACGAGCTTTCACTCCAAGATCGATATTTAGTGCCTAGACTCAAACCAAGTGCTAAAATTGTTGTCAGTTAACGAATTCAAACGTAAAGCAACTGCTCTGTAGTTGCTTTTTTGTTTCCCTATATTTCCGTTGTGAAACGCTAAGAGAATATCATGTCACAAGAATCCCAAGCTAAACGCCTTAACAAATACATCAGTGAAACTGGTTTTTGCTCACGCCGCGAAGCCGACAAACTGATTGATGCAGGTCGAGTTACTATTAACGGCAAGATCCCAGAAATGGGCACCAAAGTAATGCCGGGTGATGATGTTGAGATCGACAACAAACCAGTTCGCTCGAAAGAGAAGCCTATCTACATCGCTTTGAATAAACCGACAGGCATTACCTGCACCACTGAACGTGATATTCCTGGAAACATCGTCGATTTCATCGGTCACCATAAGCGTATCTTCCCAATTGGCCGCTTAGATAAACCATCTGATGGCTTGATCTTCCTGACAAACGACGGTGACATCGTAAATAAGATTCTTCGTGCTGGTAACAACCACGAAAAAGAGTATGTGGTTCGTGTCGATAAACCAATCACCGGTGAATTCTTACAGAAAATGGCAGCGGGTGTGCCTATTCTGGATACGGTGACGTTGCCGTGTAAAGTTGAGAAAGAAACTAAGTTCTCATTCCGAATCACATTAACGCAAGGTCTGAACCGCCAAATTCGTCGTATGTGTGAAGCTCTTGGCTATGAAGTTTTCAAACTACGTCGTGTTCGTATCATGAACATCTCTTTGGACGGTATCCCTAATGGCAAGTGGCGTTACTTGAGCGAAGAAGAGATCGCAGAAATTCTAGCGATGTGTGAAGGTTCTGTAAGTACAGAAGACGCATCTAAAATTAATGCAAAGGGTCAGCGTATCCGCAAGGCGACAGACGCTAAGCTATTTGATAGTCGTGAAGAGAACCAAGCTTCTACCGCTCGACGTAATCAAAAAGAGAATCGCACTCGTACTTACCGTGGTAATAACGCGGATGAATTCCGTCATGCGCCGAATTCAAAGCGTGGTCGTAATTCATCAAATGGTGAAAACAAAGGCCAAAGCAAAGGCAATACAGAGAATTGGAAATCGAATTCTCGCTCTGAGCGCTCTAACTCAGACAACAAGAGTTCAGATCGCAATCGCGCTAGCCGTAGTAATGCCGACCACCAACGTGGCAAGCCGACTAATCGCCACCAAGAGTCAAACCGACCAAATAAACCAGCAGCAAAACGTGTTGGTGGTACTCTAGGTCTGAAAAAGTAGAGTTACTCCGTATACAAAAACGCCCACGACTAAGTGGGCGTTTTTATTTGTTCTCTCATACATCATGCCTTGTGACGACTAGCCATCAGCTTGCAAGCACAAATCCGTAAACTGAGCTCGAGTCAGTTGAGCTAAATCTTTAGGGGCGAGTTCAATTTCTAACCCTCGCTTTCCTGCACTTACGCAGATCGTTTCAAACTCCGTCGCACTGGAATGAACAAAAGTCGGCAGCGCTTTCTTCTGACCAAGCGGGCTGATCCCCCCCACTACATAACCTGTGGTTTTCTGAGCAATATCCGGGTTCGCCATCTCTGCTTTTTTACCTTTTGCCGCTTTAGCCGCAAGTTTCAAATTTAGTTTCTGGTCGACAGGAATCACCGCAACAGCCAAATCTTTAGCGACACCATTTAGGCAGAATAGAAGCGTTTTGAATACACGTTTAGGATCCTGCCCAAGCGCCTCAACGGCTTCTAACCCATAGTTAGTATTGTTGGCATCATGGTGATACTGATGAACCGTATGAGCGATTTTCTTTTTCTTGGCAAGATTGATTGCAGGGGTCATAACAAATCCAAACGATAGATAAACAAAAAGCGACGCCGGAGCGTCGCTTTAGTTAAATTTATCATGGCGCTAGAGTCAATCGAATTTAGCGCTCAATGATCCAATTACTTGTAAACAATTTGACCAGAAGGAGCGTACTTGTTCACATCAACTGGGCTATTCGCTTCTAGGTACTCTTTCAGTACCTCAGCGTCAACAAAACCTGTGTTTACGTAACCAGGGTGGTCAGACAGTTTAGGGTAGCCGTCACCACCCGCAGCGTTAAAGCTTGGTACAGTGAAGCGGTACGTTTCTTCTAAGTTAAGTGGCTTACCACCAATAACAACGTCAGACACTTCACCGTTCGCTACTGTCATTGAGATACCAGCGAATTGTGCGTAAGCACCTGAGTCGATTGGTTTAGTCGCTACTACATTTAGGTAATCTAGAGCTTCTTTACCCGTCATGTCTGTGTAAGTCAGGATGTTTGCAAAAGGTTGTACTGTTAGTACATCTTTGTATGTTACTTCACCCGCTTCAATTGAATCACGAACACCACCAGAGTTCATCACAGCGAAGTCTGCTTTTGCACGCTCCATGTGAGAAGTTGCAATCAGACGACCTAGGTTAGTCTGTTGGAAACGAACTACGTTACGGTCACCTTCAAGCTTGCCATTTGTTTCAGCAATCTTAACTTCAAGCTGTGCTTGGCCTTGCTCTTGGAATGGACGTAGGAACTCTAGTAGTTCTGGATCTTGCGCAATCTCGTCTTGGATAAGTACGCGTTGCTTCTTACCGTCGATCTTAACCTTTTTCTTCAGGTTAACTGGGATTAGGTCGTAGCTCACCATTTCTAGTTCGCCATTACGGAATTCGTAATCAGCACGACCTACGTATTTGCCCCATTCGTGAGCTTGAACGATGTAAGTACCGTTTTGAAGGTCAGGTTTACACTCATCACCCGGCTTGAAGTTTTTCTTCGCAACGTTAGGGCCTTCCATACATACAGGCTCTTGAGAGTGACCACCAACGATCATGTCTAGGTCACCTTCGTCTAGGTAACGCGCTAGTGCAACATCACCTGGTGCGTTAACGCCACGCTGACCATTTTCGTAGTGACCCATATGAGTCACAGCAAAGATAAGATCCGGTTTTTCTGTTTCTTTAAGTTCAGCGATCAGTTTCTTCGCTTCTTCTTTAGGGTCACGGAAATCGATACCTGCGATGAACTCAGGGTTACCAATCTTTTGGGTATCTTCAGTTGTTAAACCAATAACCGCGATTTTAATACCTTGCTTTTCAAACATCTCGTAAGCTTGGAACTTACGTTCACCAGTCGCTTTATCGTAGATGTTTGCAGATAGCATTGGGAAGTTAGCCCAATCGATTTGCTTTTGTAGTACGTCTAGTGAGTTATCAAACTCATGGTTACCAAGTGCCATTGCATCGTAACCAATCTTGTTCATACCTTTGAAATCAGGTTCTGCATCTTGAAGATCTGACTCTGGTACACCTGTGTTGATGTCACCACCAGATAGAAGCAACACGCTACCGCCTTCTGCTTCAACTTCTGCACGAAGTTGATCAATCAGCGTTTTACGCGCAGACATGCCGTATTCGCCGTATTTGTTCTGCCAGAAACGACCATGGTTGTCGTTAGTGTGAAGAATCGTTAGCTTGTAAGTTTCGTCTTGGTTCCAATCATGAGCAGATTGAGACGCACAACCAGCTAAAGTCGCTAGAATTGCAGCACTTAGTGCTGTCTTTAGAATAAGGCGTTGCTTCATTGTCATACCTTTGAACTTTTTAGGGGAATCCACTGCTTCTTCCACTCCCATAGAGCCCGTGTTTAGTTAATAAACATGGTTAGAGAATGGTAAAACTTGAAGTAGTTTAAATTAAGACGGTAAACCTAACAGAGTGATTTCATATTTATGTAGGATAGATCACCATAATCCCCTATCGAGTGTGTAACAAAGCGACAAAGTTGCAGTTGAGCTAATAAGTGATCACAGGCAAACGTTTTCATCATTTTTTAGATTATTTGTGATTTACTCAGTTCGAAAGCGCTACAAAGTGACCTTCGTTAAATTTATTCGATTTATCAGAGCCTTAATGATTACGTTATAACATTACAATACCATACTAACGCTAGCGCCATTCGCTTAGCTATAGGTACAAAAAAGCCGGCAATTACGCCGGCTTTGAATTCTAGACTTTTCGACTATTTAATATCGATGTGGTCAAAACCTTTGATAAGGTCGTCAAGTGCTTTCATCTGCTTCAAGAACGGCTCTAGCTTATCTAGAGGCAGTGCAGATGGACCATCACAGCGTGCTTGATCTGGGTTCGGGTGAGCTTCAATGAATAGACCAGCAATACCTGTCGCAAGACCCGCTTTTGCAAGTTCAACCGTTTGCTCACGACGACCGCCAGATGCAGCACCTGAAGGGTCACGCATCTGTAGAGAGTGCGTCACGTCAAAGATGATTGGGCTGCCGTTTGAAGCTTTCTTCATTACGCCAAAACCAAGCATATCTACAACTAGGTTGTCGTAACCCATGCAAGAACCACGTTCACAAAGGATAATCTTGTCGTTGCCACATTCTGCGAATTTATCAACGATGTTACCAACTTGGTTCGGGCTCATGAACTGAGGCTTCTTCACGTTGATAACTGCGCCAGTCTTCGCCATCGCTTCAACAAGGTCCGTTTGACGAGCTAGGAATGCTGGAAGCTGAATAACATCAACCACATCAGCAACCGGCTGAGCTTGTGCTTCAGTGTGAACATCAGTAATGATCTTCACGCCGAATGTGTCTTTCAATTCTTGGAAGATTTTTAGACCTTCTTCCATACCAGGGCCACGGTATGAGTGAACTGAGCTACGGTTTGCCTTGTCAAAAGACGCCTTAAATACATAAGGGATACCCAGCTTTTCAGTTACTTTCACGTAGTGCTCACAGATCTGCATTGCTAGATCGCGAGATTCAAGAACGTTCATGCCTGCAAATAGCGTAAATGGCTTGTCGTTAGCAATTGGCATATCGCCAATATGAACTGTTTTCTGTTCCATCATATTCTCTCTAAATAATTATTAATTAGTGAACAACCACGGTCTTTTCATTCATGACGTTCACTTGAGATTTCAGTAACTCAGATGCAGGGTCATCTGGGCATTGGTCGATAAAATATTGGTAATCCGTCGCTGCCACTTGATGACAATCCAACTGCTGATAGATAAAGCCACGGTCGCGGATTTCATACGGGTCGTCAGGTACAAACGTTAATGCAAGGTCTGTACATTTCAATGCAAGCGTATAGCGCTCTTCTCTTAGCAGCGCACTTTTTAGTAGCGCTAACCACTTACCAATGATTGTTGGATGGTCAGCCACTTCTAAATGCTCAGATTTAAGCTCAGCTAATGGACCATCATGGCCAATCAACCACGCTCGTAACGTTTGCTCACCAACGTACTCACCGTTGTAAGGGTTGATATACACTGCTGCTTGGCCGTACCAAGTCACTTTAAGCAGAAACTGAGTCGGGAAAGAGACCCCCTCTACAGGAAAGCCTAGCTTGCGACCTAGAAAAAGAAAGATCGCGCCAAGACTGACAGGAATGCCTTTCTTACGCTCTAGCACTTTATCGATGAAAGCGTTCTCTGAAGAGAAATAAGCGTCTTTATCACCCGCAAAGCCCCATTCATAGAAGAATAGTCGAATAAAGGACTCAAACTTCTGTTGCTCATCGGTTTCATGAACCAAGGCAAACTCAGCTTCTTTAAACAGTCTTGCCAGCTCTTGCTCAGCCCAATTGTCTTGAGTGTCTGGGTTAATCGCTTTATTTAAGATCAATGCACCTTCAGCTAATTCTAGCTGGTCAAAGTCTTCGTCAAAAAATTCGTACATAGGTAGTTAACCGAAATAAGGAGATCATTAACCGAAAAATGTTGGTGTCTTCGTCATCGCAATTTTGCCAGCCATAGCTAACCAGCCAAGCGCACCGAAGAACGAGAATACTCTCAATAACTTGTTTTTACCCAACTTAAGCGCAAAGAAACCCAATGCGATGTAAGCCATCACACAAGTTAGCTTTTCTGTTAGCCATGGCGCGGCTGGAGTAAATGGAATAAAGCCAGTGATAAAAATCAAGCCAATACCCGATAGCAATAGCAACGAGTCATTGATATGAGGGAAACGCTGCAAGAAAGGGTGCTTAAGCTTTGGTGAGTTCGCCATCATAAGAACGAAACGAATAGAAAGAAGTGACACGCTTATCGCAATCGTTAGTAGGTGAAAATGTTTTAAACCTTCGTACATGGTATTCCTTTATATTTTTATATGTGCTTTCGTTAACACGAGCGACATTGGACCCGTTGGTGCTCTGTATTTCTGCGTTAAATGCATTAGCGAGTCAAATGTAATTTCGCGTTATAGGTATCAATTTCGTAAGTTCGCCCTTTAGGGTTTCATGAGTGGCCAGCAACGACTAAGCCCCCGAGCAAACAACAACGAACTATGAGCAATAGCGACCTAGTGTCACTCGGTCATTACCGCCGTAATCTTTCTCTGTAACCACATCGAGATAACCTAGCGCTTGCATTATCTCACGTACAGCCACGCCTTGATCGTAACCGTGTTCAAACACCAACCACCCCTCATTTTCCAAAAAGCCACGTGCGTTTTCAGAAATGTAGCGAATATCAGCAAGCCCTTTCTCTTCAGCAACAAGCGCAGTAATCGGCTCAAAACGCACATCGCCCTGAGATAGATGAGGATCATCTTTCTCTATGTAAGGTGGGTTAGAGACAATCAGAGAGAACTTAACCTCATCGCCATCAGAAGCCAGACCGCTAAGCGGGTCAAACCAACTACCATGCAAGAACGTAGCATTGGTGATATTCAAGCGCTTCGCATTCTCGGTTGCAAGCGCTTGAGCTTCTGGACGAAGGTCAATGCCTGTCACTGGTCGATTTGGCATCTCAGACGCTAACGCCAATGCAATAGCACCTGTACCTGTACCTAAATCAAGAATCGCACCTTGTTTGCCATAGGTTTTATCCAACGCGACTTCAACCAAGCGCTCAGTATCTGGGCGAGGAATTAAAGTAGATGGCGAAACTTTTAACGGCAGCGACCAAAACTCACGTTCACCGACAATGTAAGCCACAGGCTCACCGGTTAAACGACGTTTTAAAAGGGCTTGAAATTCAGATTCTTGTTCTGAGGTAAGGTGCTTCTCAGGCCAAGTTAACAGGTAAGATCTTGGTTTATCTAAGGCGTGACAAAGCAGTACCGCAGCATCAATTGAGGGTGACGTATTGTCACCCTCTTGAAGCGCTACGATTGCTGCTTTTAATGCACTTTCAACCGTATAGGCAGATTGCATAGGGTTTAGTTGTTCTCAGCTAGCGCAGCAAGTTGGTCTGCTTGGTGCTCTTGCAGAACCGGATCAATCAGACTTTGCATGTCACCTTCTAACACTTCGTTCAGGCGGTAAAGTGTTAGGTTGATGCGGTGATCAGAAACACGACCTTGCGGGTAGTTGTAAGTACGGATACGGTCACTACGGTCACCCGAGCCTAATAGGTTACGACGCGTGTCTGAAACTTCAGCAGCACGACGCTCTTCTTCAGCTTGTACAATACGTGCAGCAAGAACTGCCATCGCCTTCGCTTTGTTTTTGTGTTGAGAACGCTCGTCCTGACACTCTACTACTGTACCTGTTGGCAAGTGAGTAATACGGATAGCTGAATCCGTGGTGTTAACGTGCTGACCACCCGCGCCAGATGCACGGAAAGTATCGATTTTCAGGTCTGCAGCCTTAATTTCTGGAAGATCCGCTTCTGGGATTTCAGGCATAACAGCAACAGTACATGCAGAAGTATGAACACGGCCTTGAGATTCAGTCTCTGGTACACGTTGTACACGGTGACCGCCTGACTCAAACTTCATCACACCGTAAACGCCTTCACCGCTTACTTTAGCGATCATCTCTTTGTAGCCGCCTTGCTCTGAGTCATTGCTGCTCATTACCTCAACGCGCCAGCCTTTCTTCTCTGCAAACTTAGAGTACATACGGAAAAGGTTACCCGCGAAAATACCCGCTTCATCACCGCCCGCACCGGCACGGATCTCTAGGAAACAGTTACGCTCATCGTTTGGATCTTTAGGTAGAAGAAGAATCTGAAGTTCGTCAGTTAGACGCTCAATCGCCTCTTTCGCTTCTTTAATCTCTTCCTGCGCCATTTCGCGCATCTCTTCGTCGTCTTCCTGCGCCATATCTTCGGCAGCTTCTAGATCGTCTTGAGCTTGCTGGTAAGCTTGGAAGCACTTAGTCACTTCTTCTAACTGAGAGTACTCTTTAGATAGTGCACGGAATTTGTTTTGATCACCGATCACATCTGGATCGCCAAGCAGGTGTTGAACTTCTTCGTAGCGTTCAACAAGTGTTTCAAGCTTTACTAGAATCGAGGCTTTCATAATGTCTTATCTTGTTGGAGGTCTAATATTATTGAGGGTCTTCTAGGCCCAAACTCTGTCTAATGACCGTTAATTTCGCAGGTTCTCCTTGCTCAGCAGCACTTTGTAGTGCGCGGGTTGGAGCATGGATCAATTTGTTTGTGAGCTTATTACTAAGCTCTAGTAAAACTTTCTCAGGGTCACCGCCAGCGGCAAGTGATTGTAAACTTTTACTCAATAATTCTTCGCGGATTTCATTCGCTGACTTTCGGTACTCACGAATACTGTCGACCGCTTGTAGTGAGCGCATCCAACTCATGAACGCAGCACTTTCTTCACTGACTATTGCTTCAGCTTGGATTGCTTCCACTTTACGTTGCTCGATGTTGCCATCAACAATCGACTGCAAATCATCAACCGAATAAAGGTAAGCATCGTTCAGTTCGCCAACCTGAGATTCAACATCACGAGGCACTGCAATATCAACCAATAACATAGGTTGATGTTTTCTTTTCTTCAGAGCGGTCTCAACCATGCCTTTACCAATAATTGGCAGCGGGCTTGCGGTTGAACTGATCACAATATCAGCTCTGTGTAGGTGATCCGGAATTTCATTTAAGCTGATCACTTCTGCACCAAACTCTTCGGCTAGCCCTAAAGCACGCTCACGAGTTCGGTTAGCCACAATCATTTTAGTACAGCCATTTGCTGAAAGGTGCTTAGCCACGAGTTCAATCGTTTCACCAGCGCCAACTAACAGCACAGTAGAATCAGCAATTGACTCAAAAATATGCTTGGCCAAGGTACAAGCTGCGTAAGCCACAGACACCGCACTTCCGCCGATTTCTGTTTCAGTTCGAACGCGCTTCGCTACAGAAAATGATTTCTGGAACAGCTTTTCCATTGAAGCATCAACAGACTTGCTACCACGAGAGTCTGTATAAGCTTGCTTAACCTGACCTAAGATTTGCGGCTCACCCAAAACCAAAGAGTCCAAACCACAAGCAACGCGCATCAAATGTTTAATGGCGGCCTGCTCTTCATGGATATAAAGACTTGGCTTTAGCTCTTCAGGGCTAACTTGATGGAAAACCGATAACCAATCGATAAGCTTGTTTTTTGCTCCGCTTTTAACGTCACAATACACTTCAGTTCGGTTACAGGTAGAAAGTATGACACTTCCATTTACGTGTGCATTTGCGTTAAGTTGCTTGAGTGCCTCAGACAGTTTATCTGGACCAAAAGCGACTTTTTCTCGCAATTCAACCGACGCTGTATTGTGATTGATACCTACGGCAAGCAAAGACATGTATCAGAAGTTCTCGATCAGGGAATGGAAACAAGGGGCGAATTTTACTTGATGCATGGCTCTATTTAAAGAGCAAGCGGGATTTGTTTTCCTGACTTCGTGAATTCAATGCTATAGTTGAAGCGTTTTTTAGATGAATTTGAACAAGTTGTGAGCAAATATGGGCAAGCTTCGTAAAATCGCGTCTCTTATTTTTATTACCATAATCATGGTGGGTTGCTCGTCTATCCCGGAACAACCGACAAGTGTTGAATGGCAAGCGCACCAAAGCCGCCTATTGCAGATAGAAAACTATCAAGCCTCCGGTAAGCTTGCGTACATATCTCCCGAGCAGCGCCAAAGCCTCAATTTCGTTTGGAAGCACTCTCCAAACCAAAGCCAATTAAGACTCACCACTTTCCTTGGTCAGACCGCATTAAACCTGACCATTGATCCATCTGGCGCCAAAGTCGTCACTTATGATGACCAAATATTTACCCACGTAAGCGCGTCTATCTTGGTTGAACAGCTTACAGGCTTGAAGATCCCGGTTGATCATCTGCCACAATGGTTCCTTGGCATTCCAGACCAAGCGGATAGCTATCAGCTAAATACAACGAACACCCTTGAGTCACTAACCAAGCAAGTCAGCAACCAACTATGGACTCTGAGTTTTACAAACTATCGCAACACAGAGATGTCGAATACGCTGCAATCTGGTGAAGACAAAGCAAATGTAGAGACGATTCCGCTCCCTACTCGACTCTCTTTCAAGCAAGACCAAAACAAAATCAACATCGTAGTTTCGAAGTGGACACTGAAAAAATGATTACAACACCAACACACTGGCCTTCTCCAGCAAAGCTGAATCTATTTCTTTATATCACTGGCCGACGTGATAATGGTTACCACGAACTTCAAACATTATTTCAGTTCGTTGACTTTGGTGATGAACTCACGGTTACCGCCAACTCAGAAACGAGTTCGATAACCATCACGCCAGAAATTCCTGGAGTAGCACTTGAAGAAAACCTGATCTGGAAGGCCGCTACAGCACTTCAGCAATACACCTCAACCTCTTTCGGTGCCGATATTGAGCTAAAGAAAGTGCTACCAATGGGTGGTGGTATTGGCGGAGGCTCTTCAAATGCTGCAACTGTGTTGGTTGCACTTAATTACTTGTGGCAACTAAACCTTTCTGATGATCAACTTGCAGAGATCGGTCTGAAGCTTGGTGCAGATGTTCCAGTGTTTGTACGAGGCTATGCCGCCTTTGCTGAAGGCGTCGGTGAGCAGCTGTTGCCAGCTAATCCGGATGAAAAATGGTATCTCGTGGTCAAACCTCAAGTGAGCATAGCAACTGTGGACATATTCACACATCCAGAATTAACCAGAAATACGCCAAAGCGAGCGTTATCAACGCTTCTAGAGCAAGAATACGTAAACGATTGCGAAAAAATTGTTCGAATGCTGTACCCAGAGGTTGATAAGCAACTTTCATGGCTGCTACAATATGCGCCGTCGAGATTGACTGGCACAGGTTCGTGCGTTTTTGCTGAATTTAGCAGCAAAAAAGAAGCCGAATTGGTGCTAGAAAAACTACCTGACACCGTTTCCGCATTTGTAGCGAAAGGACGAAACATTTCTCCTTTGAAAGAAACGTTGGCTGAATACCACTCAGCCCACCCACAATCTATTTAAAACTGGACGCAACCCGAGGTTTCCACCGTGCCTGATATGAAGCTATTTGCTGGTAACGCAACACCTGAACTAGCCCAACGTATTGCTGATCGTCTATACATCTCTCTTGGCGATGCTACTGTAGACCGTTTTTCTGATGGCGAAGTCGCTGTTCAAATCAATGAAAACGTTCGTGGTAGCGATGTATTCCTGATTCAATCAACTTGTGCACCAACCAATGACAACCTAATGGAATTGGTGGTAATGATTGACGCAATGCGCCGCGCTTCTGCTGGCCGTATTACTGCTGTAATCCCTTACTTCGGTTATGCCCGTCAAGATCGTCGTGTACGTTCTGCACGTGTGCCAATTACTGCAAAAGTTGTTGCAGATTTCCTTTCTAACGTTGGCGTAGACCGCGTTCTTACTATCGACCTACACGCAGAGCAAATCCAAGGCTTCTTCGATGTACCAGTTGATAACATCTTCGGTACTCCAGTTCTTCTAGAAGACATGGCTAACCGTGGCCTAGAAAACCCAGTTGTGGTTTCTCCAGACCTTGGTGGTGTTGTACGTGCTCGTGCAACGGCTAAAGCGCTAGGTGACGTTGATATCGCTATCGTTGATAAGCGTCGTCCACGTGCTAACGTTTCAGAAGTAATGAACCTAATCGGTGATGTTGAAGGCCGCGACTGTGTCATCGTTGATGACATGATCGATACAGGTGGCACACTATGTAAAGCAGCTGAAGCGCTTAAAGAGCGCGGTGCTAAGCGTGTATTCGCTTACGCAACTCACGCTGTTTTCTCTGGTACTGCTGCGAACAACATCAAGAACTCTGTTCTAGACCAAGTTATCGTAACGGATTCTATCTCTCTATCTCCAGAGATGGCTGCGACAGGTAAAGTAACAACACTTAGCCTTTCTCGCATGCTTGCTGAAGCGATTCGTCGTATCAGCAACGAAGAATCAATCTCAGCGATGTTCAACTAATCAAGGCTATTTAGCTTTGTTTTAGAAACTCGTTAGAGAAAGACATTAAGCACTTCATTTGATGAAGTGCTTTTTTTATACCTGGTGACTGTTGTTTATCACAGCTCGGAATAATCATGGTGCCATCAGCTAGCTCGCACCTTTTTCATAAACTGTGATATCATACGGCGCTTTTTGAAATCCCAAGAGAGATCCATACCTTGAGCCAACAAATAAAACTTCTCGTTGGACTGGCTAATCCAGGTCCAGAATACGCCAAAACTCGCCACAATGCGGGTGCTTGGGTAGTTGAAGAATTAGCACGTGTACACAACGTAACACTGAAGAACGAACCAAAGTTCTTTGGCCTAACGGGTCGTATCATGGTTCATGGTGAAGATCTTCGTTTGCTGATCCCAACGACTTTTATGAACTTGTCAGGCAAAGCAGTTGCAGCTTTGGCAAAGTTCTACCAAATTAAACCAGAAGAGATCATGGTTGCTCATGATGAGTTAGACCTTCCTCCTGGTATTGGAAAGTTCAAAAAAGGTGGTGGTCATGGTGGACACAACGGTCTAAAAGACATCATCAGCAAACAGGGTAACAATAAAGAATTCTATCGTCTGAGATTAGGCATCGGCCATCCTGGACACAAAGATAAAGTTGCAGGTTATGTATTAGGCAAAGCTCCACAAAAAGAGCAAGAGTGTATCGAGGCCGTCGTTGACGAATCGGTTCGCAGCCTAGACATCTTATTAAAAGATGGCCTACCAAAAGCACAAAATCGCTTACATACGTTCAAAGCAGAATAAGGTTTATATCATGGGTTTTAAATGTGGCATCGTTGGTCTACCAAACGTTGGTAAGTCAACTCTGTTTAACGCACTGACTAAAGCAGGCATCGAAGCAGCAAACTTTCCATTTTGTACGATCGAACCAAACACAGGTATCGTTCCGGTTCCAGATCTACGCTTAGATGCATTAGCAAAAATTGTTAATCCACAAAAGATCCTTCCAACAACGATGGAATTCGTTGATATCGCTGGCCTAGTTGCTGGTGCATCTAAAGGTGAAGGTCTTGGTAACAAATTCCTAGCGAACATCCGTGAAACTGACGCGATCGGTCACGTTGTACGCTGCTTTGAAAACGAAAACATCGTTCACGTTTCTGGCAAAGTATCTCCAATCGAAGATATCGAAGTGATCAACCTTGAACTTGCACTTGCTGACTTAGACAGCTGTGAGCGTGCAATTCAACGTAACGCTAAGAAAGCAAAAGGCGGCGACAAAGACGCTAAATTCGAAATCACTGTACTAGAAAAGCTACTACCAGTTCTTACTGAAGGTGGTATGGCGCGTACTGTTGAACTAGCGAAAGAAGAAGCGGCAGCAATCGGCTACCTAAACTTCCTAACACTTAAGCCAACAATGTACATCGCAAACGTTGCTGAAGATGGTTTTGAAAACAACCCTTACCTAGATGCTGTTCGTGAATACGCTGCAAAAGAGAACAACGTTGTTGTTGCAGTATGTGCTGCTATTGAATCTGAGCTTTCTGAGCTTGACGACGAAGATCGTGAAGAGTTCCTAGCGGACATGGGTATCGAAGAACCAGGTCTAAACCGAGTGATCCGCTCTGGTTACGAACTACTGACTCTTCAAACTTACTTCACTGCGGGTGTTAAAGAAGTTCGAGCTTGGACAATTCCTGTAGGCGCAACAGCTCCGCAAGCGGCAGGTAAGATACACACTGACTTCGAAAAAGGCTTCATCCGAGCTGAAGTTGTTGGTTTTGATCACTTCATCGAATTTAACGGTGAGAGCGGTGCAAAAGACGCAGGTAAATGGCGTCTAGAAGGCAAAGAATACATCGTAAAAGATGGCGACGTTGTTCACTTCCGCTTCAACGTATAATTGCTGATTCAATATCGGTTAAAAGGCCAGTGAATTTCACTGGCCTTTTTGTTTTTACTCTTTACCAAGAGTTCGACATCAGAAAGTTAACTTCCTATATATATCGCCTTTTTGACCTATTTTTTGCCGACAAATACGCCTCTTTGACTAAAAAGAAACCGAACAGATGTTTATTCGTGATTTATTCAAAAAAAAAGTTGACGGGTTTCACTCAACTACGCATAATGCGCCCCGTTCACAGCGAAGCGGCAACGTTTCAAAATGAGCAACAATTTGGAAATGGCTACTTAGCTCAGTTGGTTAGAGCACATCACTCATAATGATGGGGTCGCAGGTTCAAATCCCGCAGTAGCCACCATTTCCTAAGCACTCTATTCGTTATTAAACACTTGTTTTTAACTATACAGAGTTTTTAGGAAATAAAGCGGACGTGGCGGAATTGGTAGACGCACCAGATTTAGGTTCTGGCGCCGCAAGGTGTGAGAGTTCAAGTCTCTCCGTCCGCACCATATTGAGATGTCTTAATCGATATCATTGTTGGGCTATCGCCAAGCGGTAAGGCACCGGCTTTTGATGCCGGCATTCCCTGGTTCGAATCCAGGTAGCCCAGCCACAATTTAAAGTGTAATTATCTTTAAAAAGATAATGGCATTGAAAGCAAGATTATATTATATTATCTCGCTCTCAAATGGCTACTTAGCTCAGTTGGTTAGAGCACATCACTCATAATGATGGGGTCGCAGGTTCAAATCCCGCAGTAGCCACCACTTATACAACGTCTTATTGAATCACCAATATTCAGTATGACTATAAAGATTTGCTGCGGTCGTGGCGGAATTGGTAGACGCACCAGATTTAGGTTCTGGCGCCGAGAGGTGTGAGAGTTCAAGTCTCTCCGACCGCACCATTATTTAGATGTCTTAATTGATGTCATTGTTGGGCTATCGCCAAGCGGTAAGGCACCGGCTTTTGATGCCGGCATTCCCTGGTTCGAATCCAGGTAGCCCAGCCACTATTTATAACTCCTTGCTAATAGCAATGAGCACAACGTTTTATTGAGTCACCAATACTCAGTATAACTACAAAGATTTGCTGCGGTCGTGGCGGAATTGGTAGACGCACCAGATTTAGGTTCTGGCGCCGAGAGGTGTGAGAGTTCAAGTCTCTCCGACCGCACCATTATTTAGATGTCTTAATTGATGTCATTGTTGGGCTATCGCCAAGCGGTAAGGCACCGGCTTTTGATGCCGGCATTCCCTGGTTCGAATCCAGGTAGCCCAGCCACTATTTATAACTCCTTGCTAATAGCAATGAGCACAACGTTTTATTGAGTCACCAATACTCAGTATAACTACAAAGATTTGCTGCGGTCGTGGCGGAATTGGTAGACGCACCAGATTTAGGTTCTGGCGCCGAGAGGTGTGAGAGTTCAAGTCTCTCCGACCGCACCATTATTTAGATGTCTTAATTGATGTCATTGTTGGGCTATCGCCAAGCGGTAAGGCACCGGCTTTTGATGCCGGCATTCCCTGGTTCGAATCCAGGTAGCCCAGCCACTATTTATAACTCCTTGCTAATAGCAATGAGCACAACGTTTTATTGAGTCACCAATACTCAGTATAACTACAAAGATTTGCTGCGGTCGTGGCGGAATTGGTAGACGCACCAGATTTAGGTTCTGGCGCCGAGAGGTGTGAGAGTTCAAGTCTCTCCGACCGCACCATTATTTCTCTTTCATTAGAGAACAAATAGTGAATCTATTAGATTTATTATTGGCTACTTAGCTCAGTTGGTTAGAGCACATCACTCATAATGATGGGGTCGCAGGTTCAAATCCCGCAGTAGCCACCACTTATACAACGTCTTATTGAATCACCAATATTCAGTATGACTATAAAGATTTGCTGCGGTCGTGGCGGAATTGGTAGACGCACCAGATTTAGGTTCTGGCGCCGAGAGGTGTGAGAGTTCAAGTCTCTCCGACCGCACCATTATTTAGATGTCTTAATTGATGTCATTGTTGGGCTATCGCCAAGCGGTAAGGCACCGGCTTTTGATGCCGGCATTCCCTGGTTCGAATCCAGGTAGCCCAGCCACTATTTATAACTCCTTGCTAATAGCAATGAGCACAACGTTTTATTGAGTCACCAATACTCAGTATAACTACAAAGATTTGCTGCGGTCGTGGCGGAATTGGTAGACGCACCAGATTTAGGTTCTGGCGCCGAGAGGTGTGAGAGTTCAAGTCTCTCCGACCGCACCATTATTTCTCTTTCATTAGAGAACAAATAGTGAATCTATTAGATTTATTATTGGCTACTTAGCTCAGTTGGTTAGAGCACATCACTCATAATGATGGGGTCGCAGGTTCAAATCCCGCAGTAGCCACCACTTATACAACGTCTTATTGAATCACCAATATTCAGTATGACTATAAAGATTTGCTGCGGTCGTGGCGGAATTGGTAGACGCACCAGATTTAGGTTCTGGCGCCGAGAGGTGTGAGAGTTCAAGTCTCTCCGACCGCACCATTATTTAGATGTCTTAATTGATGTCATTGTTGGGCTATCGCCAAGCGGTAAGGCACCGGCTTTTGATGCCGGCATTCCCTGGTTCGAATCCAGGTAGCCCAGCCACTATTTATAACTCCTTGCTAATAGCAAAGAGCACAACGTTTTATTGAGTCACCAATACTCAGTATAACTATAAAGATTTGCTGCGGTCGTGGCGGAATTGGTAGACGCACCAGATTTAGGTTCTGGCGCCGAGAGGTGTGAGAGTTCAAGTCTCTCCGACCGCACCATCATTAAATAAAACCCAGCTTTTTAGCTGGGTTTTGTTTTATCTGGAATATGTAAATCTGATAACCACGTCACCAAGTATTTCTCCCTATTTAATCACTTCATGACTTTTTTATAAGACAATGTCTGCTCCATTTTCTAATTGAGTATGACGCCTTATGAAAAACCCCACTTTAACGATCGGTTGCTACACAGACACTCCCAGTAAAAGCCAAGGCGTGTATCAGGCTCAGTTAGACTTGGAAAGCGGTAAACTATTACCTATAGAGCTCGTTACAGAGTGTTCTAACCCATCTTTTGTTGTCGCGACAGAGCTTGGTATCTATACCGTGTCTGAAGTAGATCAGCAAAAACAGCCACAGCTGCTTCATATACCTAGCTCAAACTCAAAGACGGTTAAGAACTACGGCAGTATCGCTGGCGATCACCCTTGCCACATCGCCATTGATCCTAGCCACAAGTTTGCTATTACTTCTCAATACTCATCAGGTTCATTCGATATTTTTAGTTTGAGTATCAATGGCAATATCGATAAACGACTTAAAACAATAGCTATGGTGGGTTCAGGGTCTAATAAAGAACGTCAAACAGCACCACATGCTCATCAATGTCTGTTCTTACAAAACGCACCACAATTTGTCACCGTCGACCTTGGCGCTGATCGAATCAACTTCTATTGCTTTGATGAAGAGCAGGAAGAGTTTCTAGACGAACCGATGCAATCCATTAAAGTCCCTGCGGGCAATGGACCTCGTCACCTGGTTTTCAATAAAGATGAAGACAAAGCCTATGTGAACTGTGAGCTCTCTGAAACGATACTGATGATGGAGAAAACTCTTGGGAACTGGAGTATTGTCGAAGAGATCGACGCGCTGCCAAATATGGAAAAAGGAGAGGCTACCGCTGCAATAAAACTATCGCCGGATGAGCGATTCCTCTATGTCTCTTGTCGACATCAATCAATGATCAGTTGCTTCAGAATCGAACCCAAAACGAAGATGCCTATTTTCATTGATCGCTATAGTACCGAAGGTCATTTCCCTCGTGATTTTCATATTACTCATGATGGTGAATGGCTTATCGCCGCCAACCAGCACTCTAATAACATCACGTCCTTCAAGCGAAATAATGAAGATGGCTCTCTGGTTTACACAGGCTACTCATTAGAACTAGATATGCCCGTTTGTGTGACACAGCAGCGATAATCACCATCGAATACAAAAAAGGAGAGCATTAGCTCTCCTTCTCTTTTTAAACTGTCTAAAACACTCAATTAAAGGCCCAAGGCATACTTCAGTACTTGGGCTTTAATTGGCCCTGAGTTCTCTGCTAGCTTGAGTGCAGCATTACGCACAAACTTAAGTGGGCCAATATCATTACTGAACGTCTTATAGAAGAAATCCATACCGCTTTGCATCACTAGGTTGTCACCTCTTCTCATCACCTCGTAGCGTCTTGCTACAGAATGATTCAGTTCGCCTTTTTCTTTAGTTACATCCAATAGCGCTGCAACATCTTTGAAGCCTAGATTCACGCCCTGCCCTGCCAGTGGGTTGATCGTGTGTGCCGAGTCTCCAACCAGAATGCAGTTATTCTTAAAATAGGATTGCGCATGACGTCGAGTAAGAGGAAAAGAACCAGAGTTAAGTACTTTGATGTCCCCTAGCTCAGCAGGAAAGTTAGCAAGTACTTCATTACGAAGCTTATCTGGGCTCATTGCCGACAGTTGCTTAATGCGAGATGGCGAGTCGTACCAAACCAAAGAGCCCTGCCCGACTTCCTGGTCTCCTGAATTAAAAGAGCACAAAGGGAGGAATGAACGCGGGCCGCTAGGCAAAAACTGTTGCCAAGTAATGTCTTGCTGAGGGAGCTCGGTTTCTACATTGATCAGCATGCAGTGCTGACGGTAGTCCCAAGCAGTGATACCAATGCCCGCTTGCTGTCTAACTGCGGAATTCGCACCATCGGCACCAATCACCCACTTCGCTGACAACCCGATACCAGATTGAAGCTTAACGGTATTAGTTTCGCCAAATTCTATAGAGTCCAACTTTTCAGGACACAGAAGGTCTAAATTGTCATAAGCATCAAACTGAGACCATAAGCCCAATTGAATGAGTCGGTTTTCAACAATATAGCCTAAGCGAGGCAAATCAAGTGACGCTGCATCAAATCGAGTACGACATTCTGGGTGTTCCCACGTTTCTAGGCGCTTGTAAGAGCAAACTCGCATTGCTGCTATGTTCTGCCATGCGCCAAGATCGTCAAGTAAATCGACTGACGCTTGAGAAATCGCTGACACTCGGATATCCAACGCTTGCGATTCATCAAATGCTTGGGGCGCAAAACCTTCGATGACAGCAACCTGCATTCCTTGCTTAGCAAAACCAATCGCTGTTGCCGCACCTACCATGCCGCCCCCGACGACCACAATATCGTAACTGTTCATATTTTGTACTTATCAGTTTGATTCTTTGACTGTTTTTGATTGTACGTTTTCACAACGAACTTGTAACCAAAAACCTTATTTGAAAAATGGGTTATCCCTTGCTACATCTAGTGTTAACGAGAATAAAAACCACTTCTGAAGAGATTTTATCAGACTACTAGTCAGTCGGTTTTGAAACCAGTACAATACGCCGCTTGCCGCTAGGGTGAGCCATAAAATGAATACCTAATTATGGCCATAGACTCTCGCGGATAGATACCGGGCGATTTGCTCCCTTAAATTAAACTAACGATCGAGCGAACAAAAAATGAGTAAGAAACTGCTAATTAAAACTTGGGGCTGCCAGATGAACGAATACGATTCATCAAAAATGGCTGACCTGCTAAATGCCGCAAATGGCTATGAGCTAACTGAAGTACCTGAGGAAGCAGATGTACTACTACTGAATACTTGTTCTATCCGTGAAAAAGCGCAAGAAAAAGTATTCCACCAGCTTGGTCGTTGGAAAACGCTAAAAGATAAAAAAGAAGGCGTGGTAATCGGTGTGGGTGGCTGTGTAGCGACTCAAGAAGGCGACCACATTCGTCAACGTGCACCATACGTAGACGTTATCTTTGGCCCTCAAACACTGCACCGTCTTCCAGAGATGATCAAATCTTCTCTATCAAACGAAGCGCCAGTGATGGACATCTCTTTCCCTGAGATCGAAAAGTTCGATAGCCTACCTGAACCTCGTGCTGAAGGTGCAACGGCATTCGTTTCTATCATGGAAGGCTGTTCTAAGTACTGTACTTACTGCGTAGTACCTTACACTCGTGGTGAAGAAGTTAGCCGTCCAATGGACGATGTACTGTTCGAAGTTGCTCAACTTGCAGAGCAAGGTGTACGTGAAGTTAACCTACTAGGTCAAAACGTAAACGCATACCGTGGTCCAACTCACGAAGGTGATATCTGCACATTCGCAGAACTGCTTCGTCTTGTGGCTTCTATCGATGGTATCGATCGTATTCGTTTCACCACAAGCCACCCGCTTGAGTTCGGTGATGACATCATCGCAGTATACGAAGATACACCTGAACTTGTGAGCTTCCTTCACCTACCAGTGCAGAGTGGTAGTGACCGTATCCTTACGATGATGAAACGTCCTCACACTGCTATCGAGTACAAGTCGATTATTCGTAAGCTTCGTAAAGCACGTCCTGACATTCAAATCAGTTCTGACTTTATCGTTGGTTTCCCTGGTGAATCTAACCAAGATTTCCAAGACACGATGAAACTGATTAAAGATGTTGATTTCGATATGAGCTTCAGCTTTATCTTCTCTCCTCGTCCGGGTACACCTGCTGCAGACTACCCATGTGACGTGCCTGAGCAAGAGAAGAAAGATCGCCTATACGAACTACAACAAACCGTAAACTCACAAGCAATGCGCTACTCTCGCTTAATGCTTGGTACTGAGCAACGTGTACTGGTTGAAGGTCCGTCGAAGAAGAACCTAATGGAACTTCGCGCACGTACAGAGAACAACCGTGTTGTTAACTTCGAAGGTAACGCAGATCTAATCGGTCAATTTGTTGATGTGAAGATCACTGACGTATTCGCAAACTCTCTACGTGGTGAGTTGGTTCGTACAGAGAAGGATATGGACCTACGTAGCATCATCTCTCCAACGCAGATGATGGCTAACACAAAACGTGAAGATGAGCTGGGTGTGGCAACATTTACGCCATAAGCAAAACATCTAGGTTCAGCAAAAAGCTGACCAACAAAGCTTGAAATTACCTAACTAAGTGACCATCTTAGAAATAGGGAAATCGCCACTAGAAGCCCGGTCCCAATCGGGCTTCTTGCTCTTTGTTTACTGGAAAGAGTGGGTGGCACAAAATGAGAGGCTAATTTGAGCAATAAAATCGTTACCCTAGAAATCAATCTAGAACCCGCAGATAACCATCGCCTTGCAAGCCTTTGTGGCCCATTCGATGACAACATCAAACACCTTGAGCGCCGTTTAGGTGTCGAGATTAACTACCGCAGCAACTTCTTCACTATTGTTGGTAAGCCTCATACGGCTGCTGCTGCACTCGATATTGTTAAGCGCCTGTATGTTGAATCTGCTCCGGTCAAAGGCACGATCCCAGATATCGAGCCAGAACAAATTCACCTGGCTATCAAAGAGTCTGGTGTTTTAGAACAGAATGTAGAGTCTGATATTGAACACGGCAAAGAAGTGTTCATTAAGACCAAAAAAGGCGTGATTAAGCCGCGCACACCAAACCAAGCACAGTACCTAATGAACATGGTGACGCATGACATCACCTTTGGTATTGGTCCTGCTGGTACGGGTAAAACATATTTGGCTGTCGCTGCTGCCGTAGACGCATTAGAGCGCCAAGAGATCCGTCGTATTCTATTGACGCGCCCTGCAGTTGAAGCAGGTGAGAAGTTAGGTTTCCTGCCTGGTGATTTAAGCCAAAAAGTAGATCCGTACTTGCGTCCACTTTACGATGCACTTTTTGAAATGCTGGGCTTTGAACGTGTTGAGAAGCTGATTGAGCGTAACGTGATTGAGGTTGCACCTCTTGCGTACATGCGTGGTCGTACACTGAACGACGCCTTCATCATTCTTGATGAGAGCCAAAACACGACTGTTGAACAGATGAAGATGTTCCTAACTCGTATTGGTTTCAACTCTCGTGCGGTAATCACAGGTGATATCACTCAAATCGATTTACCTCGTGGTGCAAAATCTGGCTTGCGTCATGCGACCGAAGTTCTAAGTGAAGTCGATGACATCAGCTTTAACTTCTTTATGTCTGAAGACGTAGTTCGTCACCCTGTGGTTGCTCGTATTGTTAACGCTTACGAGAAATGGGAAGCGAAAGACCAGAAAGAGCGCAAAGAGTTTGAAAAGCGTAGACGTGAAGAGCGTGAGGCAAAACTTCTTGAGAGTCAGCAAGCGGTTACGACACAATTAGCAACACAAAATAGTTCTGTGATTGCAGAACAAGGTGATAAATAGATGTCTATTGAACTAGACCTACAATTAGCGGTCGAAAATGAGCAAGGTCTTCCAACAGAGCAGGACATTCAGCTTTGGTTGGACAAGACTATACCTCAATTTCAAAAGAGCGCTGAGCTTACTATCCGTATCGTAGATACAGAAGAAAGCCACCAGCTAAATCATGAATATCGTGGTAAAGACAAGCCAACTAACGTGCTATCTTTTCCATTCGAGGCTCCTCCTGGGATCGAGTTAGATCTTCTAGGTGACCTCATTATCTGTCGCCAAGTAGTCGAAAAAGAAGCAGAAGAGCAAAATAAGCCTCTGCTAGCACACTGGGCTCATATGGTTGTACATGGCAGTCTGCATCTGCTAGGTTATGATCATATCGAAGATGATGAAGCTGAAGAGATGGAGTCACTCGAGACAGAAATCATGCAAGCTATGGGGTTTGAAGACCCATATATTCTAGAAAAGTAAATCGATTCTAGTTAAGTAGATTGCAGAGAAACAATAACTCATCGAACCTGTATTATTCAGGAATCTGAGTTGTGATGTGTGCTATCACACTTCTGATAGCGTTATTTTTTGAGAAATCATGAACGAAGGTAACCCCCCCACTTCTGAGGGAAGTAAAAAATCTGAAGGTCCGAGTAGAAAGTCCTTCTTTGAACGCCTAGGCCAACTATTTCAAGGCGAGGTAAAAGACCGCCAAGAGCTCGTAGATGTAATCCGCGACTCAGAAATTAATGACCTAATTGACCACGACACTCGCGACATGCTCGAAGGTGTTATGGAAATTTCAGAGATGCGAGTACGCGATATCATGCTGCCTCGCTCTCAAATGGTTACAGTAGAACGCACCGATGATTTAGATACATTGATTGCGTTGATTACTGATGCTCAACACTCTCGCTACCCAGTGATCAGTGAAGATAAAGACCATGTTGAAGGCATTCTATTAGCGAAGGACCTACTTAAGTACCTGGGTTCAGACAGTGCCCCATTTGATATCGAACAAGTGATTCGCCCTGCGGTCGTTGTTCCTGAAAGTAAGCGAGTTGATCGCCTACTTAAGGAGTTCCGTGAAGAGCGTTACCACATGTCTATCGTTGTTGATGAGTTTGGCGGTGTATCTGGCCTAGTAACCATTGAAGATATCCTCGAAGAAATCGTTGGTGAAATTGAAGACGAGTTCGACGATGAGGAAGAGTTAGATATCCGTAAGCTGAGTAAGCATACCTTCTCTGTTAAAGCTTTAACCACCATTGAAGAGTTCAACAACACGTTTGATACAGCTTTCAGTGACGATGAAGTGGATACAGTAGGCGGCATGGTTATGACAGCACTCGGTCATCTGCCAGTTCGTGGCGAAATTGTAGAAATCGAAAACTACCATTTCAAAATAACCTCAGCAGATAATCGTCGCGTGATTCAGCTACAGGTAACCATCCCTGATGAGCAGCCTCTTCCGACTATCGAAGAATAACCACTTCTCTCTAAAGAGATGACAGAAATTAGATGACTAAGACTTTTATTCATCGCCTATTACGGCCGCTTGCGGCCGTTTTTGTTGGCGCTATAACCACCCTCTCATTCGCTCCGTACTCAATATGGCCTCTTGCCATTCTCAGCCCAGCTTTATTACTGCTACTAGTTCACAATTGCTCTCCTAAAAGCGCACTTTGGATTGGTTATGCATGGGGCCTAGGTCAGTTCACTACAGGAATCAGCTGGGTATACGTCAGTATTGACGGCTTTGGCGGTATGCCACTAGCAGCCAACCTATTTTTGATGGCACTCCTTGTTGGCTACCTAGCTGTTTATTCAGGGCTATTTACCTGGAGTTTGAACAAGTTCTTCCCTGCTAATAACTTAAGCCGATTCTTCCTAGCCGCTCCGGCACTATGGTTAATCAGTGATTGGTTACGCGGTTGGGTAATGACAGGCTTCCCATGGCTATGGTTAGGCTACAGTCAAATCGACTCTCCGTTAGGCTCTTTCGCACCAATTGGTGGTGTTGAGTTAGTGACTCTTGCCATTATTATTTCAGCATCCGCGTTTGCTTATGCTGTTATCAATAGAGCCTGGAGCATTGCTGTCATCCCTGCTGTTGTATTTAGTACTGGCTTTGGTATTCGTAACATCGATTGGGTAACGCCTAACCCTGATAAAACAACCTCAGTGGTGTTGATTCAAGGCAACGTCGACCAAGACAGCAAATGGCTGCCAAGTCACCGCTGGCCGACCATGATGAAGTACACTGACCTCAGCCGAGAAAACTGGGATGCAGATATCATCATCTGGCCAGAGGCCGCGATCCCTGCTTTTGAAGTCGAAATACCCTCTTTTCTGCGTAACTTAGACAGTGCAGCTAAGATGAACAACAGTTCCATCATCACAGGTGTGCTGAACCAGTCTGAAGATAAGAAATACTACAACAGTATTCTATCTCTGGGTGTTAACCCATACGGTGAATACAGCTACGACCCAGACGAGCGCTACCATAAACATCACCTACTGCCATTTGGTGAATTTGTACCGTTTGAAGACATATTACGTCCATTGGCACCGTTCTTTAACTTGCCAATGTCTTCGTTCAGTCGTGGTGATTTCGTCCAGCCAAACATTGTCGCTAACGGTCGTCATCTAGCGCCAGCTCTGTGTTATGAGATCATCTTTAATGATCAAGTAAGACAGAATGTGACAGACGATACGGACTTTATTCTCACGCTCTCTAACGATGCGTGGTTTGGCCGTTCAATTGGCCCACTACAACATATGGAAATCGCGCAAATGCGTGCCCTTGAGCTTGGTAAGCCGCTTATTCGCTCGACCAACAATGGTGTGACAGCGGTGACGGACTACAAAGGCAATATCATCAAGCAAATACCTCAGTTTGAAACGGCAGTACTAAAAGCTGAGCTTGTTTCAACAGATGGCCAAACTCCTTACCGCGTGGTCGGTACTTGGCCATTGTATATTTGGGTGCTACTAAGCTTGGTAATTGGCTGGATTATGAGAAAACCAAAGAGCTAAGTTAAAAATTCAACGTAAAGTAACTTACAGGGTTGGTCATTTGGTCAACCCTTTTGTTTGTGCTGTATTTGGGGGAGATTTACGGCTTCAGTGCTTTGCGACTAAACCCTTTCGAGCCGCACTTAATGCACGGGATGATGGTCGTGGGATGGTTATATTCAGTTTGATGGCCACACTCATCACAGACAAGCGTCCCCAAACCAATCACTTCACCAGCTTGATACAAGCCTTGGTGTTCTAAATCTTGGAATAGCTCGACCCACTCGACTTTAGTGCGATCGGTAATATCTAGAAGCCCCTGCCAAATAGAGTCTGCAATCATCAGATAAAATGGACCGCTTTTGCTCTCTTCGTAGCTCTCAGAAAACTCTTTCAAGTCTGACTTCACGTAGGCCGAGATCAGCGATAGCTCATCTTTGGTCATGTCATTGGCGGCTTTCGCATATTTGCCTGATGTTTCGATTTTGTTGTTGAGCTCTTCAGGACTATGCTTCAGCGTTTCGATAACCTCTTCAACCACTTCTTCATAGAGTGCTTTTTTCTTCGGCATAACAACCTCCTTAAGATAACCAACGTTATAGTGAGTAAACGAAGTGCTACAACGCCCCCTCGCTCACAAACAAATGCAATTCATACTCTTAAGTATAGTTGCCCTACGAAATTCAGTGGAAATTACGCCATCTACGAGTCAGCAACTGCAAGTATGAAGGGTATAACTATTGTTGTACTAAGCTCCTTTAGGTATTCTATGACGATCTGTAAGATTCTGTTCTAACCGAACTCACAAATTCCAAGATAACCGGATACCATCGATGCAAGAACAATATAACCCGCAAGAGATTGAACAAAAGGTTCAACAACACTGGGATAACAGCGAAACTTTCGTTGTAAGTGAAGACCCAAACAAAGAAAAATTCTACTGTCTTTCTATGTTCCCGTACCCAAGTGGCCGACTGCACATGGGTCACGTGCGTAACTACACCATCGGTGATGTGGTATCTCGTTTCCAACGTCTACAAGGCAAAAACGTAATGCAACCAATCGGTTGGGATGCATTCGGGCTACCTGCAGAAAACGCAGCTGTAAAAAACAACACAGCACCTGCACCATGGACTTACGAAAACATCGAATACATGAAAAACCAGCTTAAGCTTCTTGGCTTTGGTTACGACTGGAATCGTGAATTCGCAACATGTACACCTGAATACTACCGCTGGGAGCAAGAGTTCTTCACTAAGCTTTACGAAAAGGGCCTAGTGTACAAGAAGACCTCTTCTGTTAACTGGTGTCCAAACGACCAAACTGTACTAGCAAACGAGCAAGTAGAAGACGGTTGCTGCTGGCGTTGTGATACTCCAGTAGAGCAAAAGAAAATTCCACAGTGGTTCATTAAGATCACTGAGTACGCTCAAGAGCTACTAGATGACCTAGACAACCTTGAAGGTTGGCCTGAAATGGTTAAAACCATGCAGCGCAACTGGATCGGTCGCTCTGAAGGTGTTGAGCTATCTTTCGCTGTTAACGGTGAAGAAGCGCCACTAGAAGTGTACACAACTCGTCCTGATACGCTAATGGGTGTGTCTTACGTTGGTATCGCTGCAGGTCACCCTCTTGCAGAGAAAGCGTCTAAGAACAACCCTGAGCTTGCTGCATTCGTTGAAGAGTGTCGCAACACCAAAGTTGCTGAAGCTGAACTAGCAACGATGGAAAAGAAAGGTATGGATACTGGCCTAACGGCTATCCACCCTCTTAACGGTCGTGTTGTTCCTGTATACGTAGCAAACTTCGTACTTATGGATTACGGCACAGGCGCGGTAATGGCGGTTCCAGCTCACGATCAGCGTGACTACGAGTTCGCAACTAAGTACGGAATCGATATCATTCCAGTAATCAAGCCAGAAGATGGTTCTGAGCTAGATGTATCTGAAGCAGCTTACACCGAGAAAGGCGTACTGTTCGACTCTGGTGAGTTCGATGGTCTTGCTTTCCAAGAAGCATTCGACGCAATTGCTGCGAAGCTAGAAGCTGAAGGCAAAGGTAAGAAAACAGTAAACTTCCGTCTACGTGACTGGGGTGTATCTCGTCAACGTTACTGGGGTGCGCCAATCCCAATGGTAACAACTGAAGATGGTGAAGTTCACCCAGTACCAGCAGACCAGCTACCAGTAATTCTTCCTGAAGATGTGGTAATGGATGGTGTGACTAGCCCAATCAAGGCTGACAAGTCGTGGGCAGAAACAACATTCAACGGCGAACCTGCTCTACGTGAAACAGACACGTTCGATACGTTCATGGAATCTTCTTGGTACTACGCTCGTTACTGTTCACCACAAGCAGACGACATCCTAGATCCAGAAAAAGCGAACTACTGGCTACCAGTAGACCAGTACATCGGTGGTATCGAGCACGCTTGTATGCACCTATTGTACTCTCGTTTCTTCCACAAACTGCTACGTGACGCAGGTTACGTAACGTCTGACGAGCCATTCAAGCAGCTACTATGTCAAGGCATGGTACTAGCAGATGCGTTCTACCACGAGAACGAGAAAGGCACTAAAGAGTGGGTTGCTCCTACTGACGTTTCTGTAGAGCGCGATGGTAAAGGCCGCATCACATCTGCGAAAGACAACCAAGGCCGTGACGTTGCTCACTCAGGCATGATCAAGATGTCTAAGTCGAAAAACAACGGTATCGACCCACAAGAGATGGTAGACAAGTACGGTGCTGACACAGTACGTCTATTCATGATGTTCGCATCACCTGCAGACATGACACTTGAGTGGCAAGAGTCTGGTGTTGAAGGTGCAAACCGCTTCCTTAAACGTGTTTGGAAGCTGGTTCACGCTCACTCATCTAAGGGTACAGCTGAATCTGTGGACGTTGCAGCGCTTTCTGGTGACCAAAAAGCGCTTCGTCGTGATGTTCACAAGACTATCTCGAAAGTAACGGACGATATCGGCCGTCGTCAAACGTTCAACACGGCGATCGCTGCGATCATGGAACTGATGAACAAACTGGCGAAAGCACCTCAAGAATCTGCACAAGATCGTGCAATCCTTGACGAAGCACTGAAAGCAGTGGTTCGCATGCTTTACCCAATGACTCCTCACATCTCTTACGAAATGTGGATTGCTCTTGGTGAATCAGATGTTGACTCTGCAACATGGCCAACATTTGACGAAAAAGCACTAGTTGAAGACGAGAAGACTATCGTTGTTATGATCAACGGTAAGCTGCGTGCGAAGCTAACTGTGGCAGCTGATGCAACAGAAGAGCAGGTTCGTGAGCTTGGTCTGAACGATGAGAACGCGAAGAAGTTCCTAGATGGCTTAACGATCCGTAAAGTTATCTTCGTACCTGGTAAGCTTCTAAACATCGTTGCTAACTAATCTTTGTAGACTAAAACGAACTTAATTCGTTTTTTGCAGTCTGTAGACAGGGTAATGACATTGCCCTGTCTACTTATTTAAACGCTTTACTTTCAGTGACTAACCTCACTTCAACAAGCTAAAGCCTTTAAATAAGTATTCTACCTTCATGAGAGCCATCAAATAATGCGCCTGATTTCACTATCTTCATTGAAAGTTACTATTGTTGTTCTAACCGTTAGCCTACTCAGTGCCTGTGGTTTTCACCTGCGCGGTGACTACTCGGTACCAGAAGAACTCAATAAGATCTCGGTAACCAGTTACGACCAATACAGTACGTTTACACGTATGATGAAAGGCCAACTGCGTATGAATGATGTAGAAATTGTGCCACCTGCAGAAAATACCCCTAACCTACACATCATTAGTGAAAGTGTTGGTGAGCGTACTTTATCGCTATACCAAAATACTCGAGCTGCTGAGAAAGAACTTACGTTCCGTGCTTCGTACCGCGTAACGATTCCAGATCTCGGTTCAAAAACCTTCTCAACCAGTGTTACCCGCAGCTACCTAGATAACCCGTTAACGGCTCTTGCAAAATCCGTTGAACGCGACATGATCGAAGATGAAATGCGCAAGCTAGCAACTAGCCAAATCCTTCGCCAGATGGCTCGCCTAAAAGCCAATATTGCCGCTGGTAGCATGAATCTAGAGTCATTAGAAAATGTTCAAGTTAAAGAGCTTGAGAAGCAATACAACATCAAGAATGTTGAGATTGACGACGTTGAAATCGAGCCAAACACAGAAGAACAATCAGAGCTCAGCGAATCTGCTCAATAATAGGTTTATTTGATGCGTATTTTTGCTGACCGCTTACCAGAACAGCTAGCTAAACAGCTGAGTAACGTTTACCTGATCTTTGGTAATGAGCCACTGCTCTTGCAAGAAAGCCGAGAAGCGATTCAAAAAGCGGCTAAACAACAAGGTTTCGAGGAGCGTCACCGCTTTGCGATTGATAACAGTATGGATTGGAACCAAGTCTATGACTGCACCCAAGCGCTAAGCCTGTTTTCTAGCCGTCAAATCATTGAGCTTGAGCTACCAGAGTCAGGCGTGAATGCTGCAATAGCAAAAGAACTAT